>JBILMF010000001.1:0-108323 GCA_044375655.1 Steroidobacteraceae bacterium
TGCGCATGGGCCGGTTCGGACCTTTCGTGCAGATCGGCACCCGCGACGACGAAGAGAAGCCTCGCTTCGCCGGCCTGCGACCCGGGCAAAGCATGGAGAAGATCACGCTGCCCGAGGCGCTGCAGCTGTTCCAGCTGCCGCGAAAGCTCGGCAACAACCCCGAGGGGGAGCCACTCGAGGCCAATATCGGCCGCTTTGGACCCTTCATCAAATACGGCAGCAAGTACGCATCGCTGAAGCCCGAAGACGATCCGTACACCATCACCCTCGAGCGCGCCTGCGAGGTTGTCGCCGCCAAGAAGCTCGCCGACGCCAACCGCATCATCCAGGACTTCGGCATCGACGATATCCAGGTTCTCAACGGGCGCTACGGCCCGTACATCACCGACAAGCAGCGCAACGCGCGCATCCCCAAGGATCGTGATCCGAAGACCTTGACGCTGGAGGAATGTCGCGCGCTGCTCGCTGCGGCGCCGCAGCGTCCGGGACGAGGACGATTCGGCAAGAAGACGCCAGCCAAGAAGTCGGCCCAGACCCCGCGTAAGTCAGCGACCCAGCCCGACGCGACCGCCACGGCCCCAGACGCCGTACAGGCAACCGCGAAGCCCAAGGCGAAAGCCAAGGCCACGGCAAAGAAAAAAGCCAAGTCCAAAGGCAAGACCAAAACGAAGAGCACCACCAAGCGGAAGACCACCGCTGCGGACGGCGCCGACGCTTCCTGACGCGGGCCGGTGAAATACCGCCACGCCTTCCATGCCGGCAACTTCGCGGACGTGCACAAGCACGTCACGCTGCTCGCGCTGCTGCGCCTGCTGGCCCGCAAGGACAAAGGCTTTCTGTTGCTCGACACCCACGCGGGGCGCGGACTCTATGACCTCGCGGGAGTCGAGGCCCGCAAGGCGGGGGAAGCCGCGGGCGGCATCGACCGCCTGCTCGGGTTCGGTGGCGCCGCAGCAGTGCCGGAACTCGCCGATTACCTCGCCGTGGTGCGCGGCCTGCGCCGCCATCGCGAGTTGCGCAACGCCTATCCTGGCTCGCCGCTGATTGCCCTCGCCGCACTGCGTCCCCAGGACAGAATGGTACTGGTCGAGTCGCAGGCGGAAGAGCATGCCGCGCTGTGCGCGGCGCTGCGCGCGGCGGCGCGCGCCGCGGCGGCGGCCGGCGCCGAAGCTGGCACCGACGCTTCCGCGGGGACTACCGCCGCCACCCCCGCAGGGCAAGGTCCGTCGCCCACCGTCGAGTGCGATGACGGCTATGCGCGTCTCGCAGCGTGGCTCCCGCCCATCGAGCGACGTGCGCTGGTGCTGATCGATCCGCCGTACGAGGACGGGATACGGGACATGCGCACCACCGAACGCGCTGTCGCCGAGTGCCTGCGGCGTCTCGCCAATGCCGTAATCGCCATCTGGTATCCGATCAAACACGACCGCGACTGCGCCGCATGGCGTGACCGGCTGATCCGCTCGCTGCCGACCCGTGCGGGCGGCGGCGAAACGCCCGCTTGCGTGCTCGAACTCTGGGTGCACCCGCGGGACAACCGCGTGGGACTCAACGGCTCCGGCATGCTGGTCGTCAACCCTCCCTTCGGCTTCGCCGAACGGGCGGCGGGCTGGCTGCCGATGCTGCACACTGCCCTCGATCCGGCGGGCAGCGGCGGTTGGGCCGTGCGCTAACATCGCGCGAATGCAGCAGACCCGCGACCCGCATGCAGACCGCAGCGACGACGGCCCGGCCCACGGCCACGCTGCTGACCGCTATGGTGTCGTCGGCCAGCCCGTGGCGCACAGCCGCTCGCCGCAAATCCACGCGATGTTCGCCGCAGCCACCGGTCAGCACCTCGTCTACGATCGCCACGAAGTCGCGCCCGCCGACTTCGAGCACATGGTGCGGGCTTTCTTCGAAGGCGGCGGACGCGGGCTCAATGTCACCGTACCGCACAAGGAGCGGGCGGCACGGTTCGCCGACGAACTCACACCGCGCGCCCGCGCGGCGGGCGCCGTCAACACCCTTGCGCGTCTCGCCGACGGACGGATTCTCGGTGACAACACCGATGGTGCAGGTCTCGTCGCCGATCTGGCGCGACTCGGCTTCGAGGTATCCGGCAAGTCGGTGCTCATCCTCGGCGCGGGCGGTGCGACGCGCGGCATCCTCGGGCCGCTCCGCGAGCGAAAACCCGCTCGGCTCGTCGTCGCCAATCGCAACGGCGCCATAGCCCGCGAGCTCGCCGGGCAGATGGGCTGCGACTACCGGGAACTCGCCACCCAGATCGACACGGACGGCGCGCTCCCCGGTGGCTTCGACCTGGTGATCCACGCCACCTCACTTGGCCTGGAGGGCAAGGTTCCGGAGGTGACGCCACGGATCATCGGTCCGCGGACGCTGGCCTACGATCTCGGCTACGGCAAGCCCGACACGCCCTTCACGCGCTGGGCGCTCGGCCATGGCGCGGCAGCGGCGGCGCAGGGAATCGGCATGCTGGTCGAGCAGGCCGCGGAGTCCTTCGCCCTGTGGCGTGGGCTGCGGGCGGACACGGACCCGGTGCACCGCGCACTCGCCGGCTGAACCGCAGACCGCCGCGCTCGCGCGCCACCACGGGTCTGGCGTCGCCCCTACCGGAGCGCAGGGATCACTCGTTCCCGGGGCGCTCGAAGAGTCCGTGGCGACGTGCGTACCAAGCGAACAACGGCAGCTCCATGAGCAGGAAGGTCACCACCGTGAAGCCGAACCAGCCGACCTCGAACAACAGCAGATCGAAGCGTTCGCCGCTGCCCCAGTAGTTGATGCCGACCACGAGCAGCGCGCAGCCGTTGGCAATCAGGTCGTTGATGGCCAGGCGGGTCTGGTCGGCACCGGCGAATCGCGGGTAGACGACGAAATAGGCGCACACGAGGATGCTGGCGTTGACCAGCAGGACGAACTGTTCGGGGCTTTGCAAGGTGATTTCCGGTTGGCGACGCTGGCGCCGCGCAGCGGCGATGGCAGCAGGTAATCGAATCGCCACATTCTAGCGCGACTGTCTCCGCTATCCTGCGCGGGTCCGAAGCAGCCCGCGGAGCCAGCATGTCCACGCGACTCGATCGACGCCAACTGCTCGCCGTCGCCGCCGGCGGCCTCGGCGCGCTGCTGCTGCCGGGTATAGCCCGCGCTTTCGAGGCCCGGGGCTACACACACGGCGTGGCAAGCGGCGAGCCGGCAGCAGACTCCGTGCTGCTGTGGACCCGCTTCGTCGCCGACCGCGAGGTGCGCCTCGAGGTCGAAGTGGCGCGCGATGCGCTCATGCAGCGCGTCGTGGTGCGTACCGAAGCGCTCGCAGATCCGGCGCGCGATCACACCGCGCGGGTCGTGGCCGGCGGACTCGAGCCCGATCGCTGGTACTTCTACCGCTTTATCGCACCCGACGGCACGCGCAGTCCGGTCGGGCGTACTCGCACGCTGCCGCGGGGCGATGCAGCACGCTTCGGTATCGGCCTGTTCTCCTGTTCGAACCTCGGCTACGGCTGGTTCAACGCCTATGCGCATGCCTGCGAACGCGCCGATCTCGACCTCATCGTGCATGTCGGCGACTACTTCTACGAGTATGCGTTCGGGAGCTACCCCTCGGCTGCCGAGGCGCTGCCCGAGAGGGCTTTGCAGCCGTCCAAAGAAATCGTCAGCCTCGAGGAGTACCGGCTGCGCCATGCCTGCTACCGGCTCGATCCCGATCTGCAGCGGCTGCACCAGTCATACCCGATGATCGTGCAGTGGGACGATCACGAGTTTGCCAACAACGCGTGGACCGGCGGTGCGGAGAACCACCAGCCGGCGACCGAGGGCGACTGGGAGATCCGCAAGGCCGTCGCCGAACGCGCCTTCCGCGAATGGATGCCGGTGACCGATGGCCGCTGGCGCGACTACCAAATCGGCACGCTCGCCACGCTGTTCAAGGCCGAGACCCGTATCAGCGGTCGTAGCGCCCCGCTGGATCTCGGCGGGGCGCTCGCCGGGCGGCAGGACCTCGCGGCGGCGCTGACCGCATTTCGCGATGGCGCGCTCGCGGCGGCGGATCGCTCGCTGCTCGGTGCAGAGCAGGAGGCCTGGTTGCGCGAAGCCTTGCGACGCTCCACGGCGGCGCGTACGCGCTGGCAGGTACTCGCGCAGCAGGTGGTGATGGGCGAGATCGTCGCGCCGCAGGAGGCGGCAAGCTGGGTCGGCAGTAATCCACCCGAGACCCTACGGCGGCAGCTCGCGGCAGGACTCGCCGCGGCGCGGGCCGGAATCGGCTACAACCTCGACAACTGGGGCGGCTATCCGGCCGCCCGCCGCCGTCTGCTGGCGGATGCGGCCAACGCCGGCGCCGATCTGGTGGTGCTCTCCGGCGACAGCCACAACGCCTGGGCCAGCGACCTCGCCATAGACGGCACGCCGGTGGGCGTCGAATTCGCCACGCATTCGGTGACTTCGCCTGGATTTGAAAGCACGCTGCCGGGCGGTGCGCCGGACAGCATCGCCGCGTCGCTGCTCAAGACCAACCCGCGACTCGCCTACGTCGACACCAGTCGCCGGGGCTACACCAGCATCCAGCTCACGCCCGACACGGTCAGCGGACAGTTCCATTTCCTGCGTAGCGTGCGCGAGCGCGGCACGGTGCTCGCCGAGACGCGGCGGCTGACTACGGCGCACGGCGCTCGGCAACTGCGCCGCGGCTGACGGCTGGCCGTCAAGACACCCGCCTACAGGACGCGAGCCGTCAGCCAACCCGCAGGCTGGCGACGGAAATTCTTTGTTCGAGACGAGGCTGGCCGGTGACATCGATAGCCTGCGCCAGCACCTCGGGAGCGGACCTGCTCCAGTCGATGGTCAGCAGCCCGAAGTTGGGATCACGGAAAATCTCGCCGAGCCGACGCGAGTTCGGCGGAGTGACCGGCCAGACCTCCGTCAGCCCGCTCGAGGTGATATCCCACAGCGGATAGGGGACATTGCTGTCGAGGCGCGAGATCTCGGCGTAGTGGGTATCGCCGCTAATGCAGATGAGTCCGTTGGCGCGGGCGGAGCGGACGGCTTGCAGCAGCCGCTGATGGTCTTCGGCGTAGTTGATCCACGCCTCCCAGCCGGGGAAGTCGGCCACCACCTGCAGGCTCGAGGCGAGAACCCGCAGATCGGCGGGCTGCGCCAGCTGCGCCTCGAGCCAGCGCCACTGGTTCGAGCCGAGCATGGTGGCAGCCGCATCCGGGTTGCGCGCGTACGGTCCCGGTACCTCTCGACCCTCATCCGCCAGTTTGCCTGACCAGTCGCGGTAGCTGCTGCCACCGAGATCGAGGGTGCGCAGCGGCGTGCGGTTGAAGCGCAGGTCGGGGAGCAGGATCTGCAGGCGTCGACCACCAGCGCTGAACACGACCGCATCGTAGATGCCGTCACGGACGCGTCGCGGCGAGTCTGCCGCCTCGCCCCAGAAGTCGCAGAAGATCCGCCGTGACGCCTCTTTCATGGGGTAGTCGGCGCCGGCGTCGTCTTCGCCGTAGTCGTGATCGTCCCAGGTGGCGAGGATGGGCACCTCTGCACACAGACGGCGGAACCCCGGCTGCGCCGCAAGCCTTGCGTACTTCGCGCGCAGAATGTCTGGGTCGCGCGTGTCGCCGTAGACGTTGTCGCCGAGAAAGATGAAAAGATCGGGCCTGCTGGCGAGCACCGCATCCCAGACCGGTTGCGGCTTGTCCTCGTGGGCGCAGGAGCCGAAGGCGATCCGCGACGGCAGCGACGCGGGGTCGGGCCGGCGGGGAGACGGCCCGGCCGCCGCCAGCACGCCGGCGCCGAATGCAGGCAGCGCAAGCCCGCCGAGCATCACGTCGCGCCTGCGGATCATCCTTTGGCCGCCGTCATGCCCCGGGCCGCCGCCACGCGGCAGCGCCCCTCCTCCGGCCGGTCGATCGCTAGGTGCCCTTCCCATGTGGTGCTGCTGCTCAGAACCGCGCCTTGAGCGTCACGAAGTACTGCCGCGGCGCACCCACCAGCAGCGTCTGCGTGGTGCCAGCCGGATCCGCGTTCACGAATCCGTTCGAACCCACGGTCGAAATATACATCTCGTCGGTGGCGTTGGTGACCGAGGCCTGCAGCGTCAGGTCCTTGCCGATGCCGAGCGTATCCAGACGGTAGCCCACGGTGGCATTGAGCAGCGTGTAGGCGTCCACGCTGCCCTGGTTGAGGAAGGTGTAGTAGCGCTCATCGACATAGTTGACGTCGACCTTGGCGAAGAAGCTGCCGTCGTCCCAGGCCACCTCGCCGCGGAACATCGTTTCCGGCGCATCGGGCACGCGCTTGCCGGACACACCGATACGGTTGCCGTTGGTGACATAGTCGTCGTCGAACGTGGAATCGTTCCAGGCGGCGGAGGCAAACACCGACAGGTGCTCGACAGGCCGCCAGTTGAGCGCCGCCTCGATGCCGTTCGTGGTCACGCCACCGACGTTGGCGAGCACCGATGGATTGCCGACGATACCCGGACCCTGCTGGATAGCCAGCAAGCGGTCATTGAACGACACGTGATAGCCGGTCAACGAGCCCTCGACTCTCCCGCTGCGGAAACGCCAGCCGAGTTCGAAGGTATCCGAGGTCTCAGGCTGCAGGGTGTCACGAATAGCGGCGAAGCCGGCCGCCGTGGTGCTGAAGGGGCCGGCGGTGTTGGCGCTCACGAAAGCGCGGGCGTTGCGCGCCGCCTGCCCGAAGATCTCGCTGCCGTCGTCGATGCTCCACGCGAAACCGACCTGTGGCAGGAATCCTTCCGACACATCGATGGTGCCGGTCTTGTTCGGACCGACGAGCGTGCGTGCGGAGTTCTCGACCTTCATGCTCTTGAAGCCGAAGTTGATCCGCAGATCGTCGCTGACCGAGTAGGTGTCGGCGATGTGGAACTGCGTGGTGCGCGTCTCGAACTCGTACTCCCACTGCGTCAGCAGGGGATTCGAGAGGAAGCCGGTGAAGTTCTGCGTGGGTCCGAGGAGACTGCTCTCCGGATAGAAACGCCGGGCCTGTCCGAAGTCGTTGCGCTCGACCCAGACGCCGGCGTCCACGACATGCGCGCCCCTGCGCCACCGAACCGCCGCGATCACGCCCTTGCGATCGATGTCGTACTCGGTGGTGCGCACCGAGAGCGGCGCACCGCCCGGTGTCGGCACATAGGGAGTGCCCCAGAGGCCCATGCCCTCGTTGCGGTGCAGATAGGCCTTGGCCTCAAGGTCCAGATCACCGCCGAGCGAGGATTCGAAACCGACGTAGCCGAGTTGGTCCTCGCGTATTCCCGCCGCATCCCAGTAGGCGTCATCGCAGACGACCGCGTTCGCGAAGCCGGACGCGGCGCAGGACACCGCGGCGCGCAGCGCAGCGTCCCAGTTCGGGGCGAAGTTGTCCCACGTCGCGCCGCGGCGGCGGATGATGTCGAAGGACATGTCCTGATAATCGCGCTCGGCACGCTCGGAGTGGTTGAAATAGACAGTGAGTGCCGCGTCATCGCCGAAAGGCTGTACAGCCTTCAGCGTATAGAGCCGCTGCTGCTGCTCGCCCGAGCCCTTCCATTTGTCAGTGACGCTGTCGATGACCGCGAGCATCGCGCGCGGTCCGCCGGCGGCGAGACTGCCTGTATCCAGCGCGCCGAAATAGCGGCGGGTCTGGTCACTGCCACCGGTGGCCTCGATCCGGGCCGCGAAAGCTTCGGCGGGCTCGGCCGAAGAGAAGCCGATGGTGCCGCCGAGATTGCTGGTGGAAGCGGTGCCGAGCGCGCCCGCGCCCTGCGACAACGACACCCGCGAAACGAGTTCCGAGGGCACCGCGCGGCTGACATGCAGACCGTTGTGGTTGCCGTAGGACATGTCGCCGAGCGGCACGCCGTCGAGGGTGAAGCCCATCTGGTTCTGGTTGAAACCGCGCACCACGATTCGCGTCGACCACTCGTAGGCACCGAACGGATCGGCCGACTGGAAGTTCACGCCGGGCAGCTTCTCGATGGCCTTCAACGGACTCGTGCCGGCGGGGAGGTAGGCAATCTGCTCGCCGCCGAGAGACTGCTGCTGGCGGGCCACGCCGCGCGAGAAAATCACGATTTCCTCGAGTTCACCGGCGTCCGCAGGCTCCGCAGCCGTCTGTCGTGCCGTAACGGGCAGTGCGGCGCACACCGCCAGCGCCGCTCCGACGAGGGCGATTTCCTTCCTGTTCATGCTGATGCCTCCTACACAAAGAGTATTGTCCGCATGCGGTATCAGAGACCGCCGTGCCGCTCAGGCGCCGCTCGCGCCGCTGTCATCGCGGGGCGGGATTCTCAAGCTCGAAGCATTAAGGGACGGTGTCGCTTTTCTTGCGGTTGAGTGACGCGCCGTTGTGCGCGGGGCCGCATGACTGCCTCGCCGATTGCACCCCGAAGCCACCTGCGAGGCCGCTCACCGAGCGGTTAACATCGGCCGATGGAACAGAACACCGTCACCGCCCTCTTCCTCGCTCTTCTGGCCATCAGCACCGCACTGCACATCTGGCTCGCGCGCCGGCAGATCGCGCATGTCCGCGCCCATCGCGATCGGGTTCCCGAGGCCTTTGCCGGGGCGATCAGCGCCGAGGCCCACGCCAAGGCGGCCGACTACACCTGCGCGAACCAGCGCTTCGGCTTGCTGCAGTTTCTCTTCGGTGTAGTACTGCTGCTCGGCTGGACGCTCGGCGGCGGCATCGACGCGCTGAACGGCGCGGTGCTCGCGCTGTTCGGAGACGATACGGCAGCAGCCGGCAGCCTCGCCCCGCAGGTGGCGCTGCTGGTCGCCTTCGCCCTGATCGCCGGTCTACTCGAACTGCCGTTCGACTGGTACGACAACTTCCGTATCGAGCAGCGCTTCGGCTTCAACCGCATGACGCTGCGGATCTGGCTCGGCGACGTGGTCAAGAACCTGCTGGTCAGTCTCGTGATCCTGGTGCCCGTGAGCGCCGTGGTGCTGTGGCTGATGGGTGCGGCGGGCGAGATCTGGTGGCTATGGGCATGGGCATTCTGGGTTGCGTTCAACCTGCTGCTGATGGTGGTCTACCCGCTGTTCATCGCGCCGCTGTTCAATGAATTCAAGCCACTCGAGGACGAGGCGCTTGCCGCAAGGGTCACGAGCCTGATGGAGCGCTGCGGCTTTTCGGCGAAAGGTCTGTTCGTCATGGACGGCAGCAAGCGCTCCGCAGAATCCAACGCCTATTTCACCGGGCTCGGGCGCGCCAAGCGCGTGGTGTTCTACGACACGCTGCTCGCGCAACTCTCGCCCGCCGAGGTCGAGGCTGTGCTCGCCCATGAGCTCGGGCACTTCCACCACAAGCATCTGCGCAAGATGCTGGTGCGCCTCTTCACGCTGAGCCTGCTTGGTCTCGCCGCGCTCGGCTTCCTCGCGGCGCAGCCGGCGTTCTACCTCGGTCTCGGCGTCACCCCCAATTCAGCCGTACCGAACGACGCGCTGGCGCTGCTGCTCTTCATGCTCACGGTCCCGGTGGCAAGCTTCGTGGTCACACCCCTCGCCAGCCGGGCCTCCCGCCGCAACGAATTCGAGGCCGACGCCTACGCCGGCGCACACGCCAGCGCCGGCGACCTCGGCCGGGCTCTCGCGAAACTCACCGAGCACAACGCCTCGACGCTGACCCCCGATCCGCTCTACGTGGCCTTCAACTACTCCCACCCCCCGGTCATCGAGCGGCTGGCAGCGCTCGGCGTCGGAACCGGCGCCGGGTCGGCATTGACAGCTACGCATTAATATTCATAATGCGCGCACTTTTATGCACGCAGACGCCCAGCAATCCGAGCGCCGCAACGCCATTCTCCGGCTGCTGCGGCATGCGGCCGTGCGCCGGCAGGGGGAGCTCGTCGAGCTGCTGCGGCGCGAAGGTCATGAGGTCACCCAGTCGTCGGTAAGCCGCGACCTGCGTGACCTCGGCGTGCTCAAGGCGGGCGGGCGCTACCTGCCCCCCGACGCCATGCAGCGCACGCTGGACGACTTCGGCACGCTGCGCCAGTTCGTACGGGGTGTCGCTACGGCCGGCGCCAGCCTCACCGTGCTGCGCACCACCACCGGGTCCGCACAAAGCGTCGCCATCGCCATCGACAAGGCCGAGTGGCCCGAGGTGGTGGGTACGATCTCCGGCGACGACACCATTTTCATTGCTACCGACGGCGCCTCGGCACAGGCCGCGGTGGTCGCACGCCTGCGCGACCTGTTCCGTCTCTGAGTCCCGCTCCGCGAGATCCCTCCCATGACCCAGCCCATCGTCCTCGCCTACTCGGGCGGCCTCGATACTTCTTTCCTCGTGCCCTGGCTGAAGGAGCAGTATCAGCGCCCGGTAATCACCGTCACCGTCGACACCGGCGGCATCGACGAGGCCGCTGCACGGACCCTGAAGGAGCGTGCGCTCGCGCTCGGCGCCAGCGAGCATCACCAGATCGACGCGCGCGCCGACTACTTCGAGCAGGTGCTGCGCTTCCTCATCATGGGCAACGTGCGCCGCGGCCAGCTGTATCCGCTCTGTGTCGGCGCCGAGCGCGTGATGCAGGCGCAGACCATAGCGCTGATGGCGCGCCGGCTCGGCACCGGCAGCATCGCCCACGGCTGCACCGCGGCAGGCAACGACCAGGTGCGTTTCGAAGTGGCGTTGCGCACGCTCGCGCCGGAACTCGAGGTGATCGCGCCGGTGCGCGACCGGCACTTCAAGCGCCAGGAGGAACTCGAGTTCCTGCAGAGCCGCAACCTGCCGGTGCCGCCGTTCGGCGCCGCCTACTCCATCAACCGCGGCCTGTGGGGCGTGAGCATCGGCGGCAAAGAGACACTCACCTCGCAGGGCAGCATCCCCGACGACGCGTGGGTCCTCTCCAAGGACGCCTTCACCATACCGCTCGCGCCGCAGCGGCGCGTGCTGCATTTCGAGCGTGGCGTACCCTGCGGGCTCGACGGCCGCAGCATGTCGCCCGTCGAGGTCATCGAGTCGCTGGAGACGATTGCCGGTCCGTACGGCATCGGCCGCGGCATCCACCTCGGCGACACCATCATCGGCACCAAGGGCCGCGTGGCTTTCGAGGCCCCCGCTGCGGAAGTGCTGCTCAATGGCCATCGCGAACTCGAGAAGCTCGTGCTCTCGGCCCGCCAGCAGCGCATCAAGGAAATGCTCGCCGGTCCTTACGGCGACTGGGTGCACGAGGGACAGCTGCTGGACCCGGTCTGCCGCGACATCGAAGCGCTGTTCCTCGAGTCGCAGCAGCGCGTCACCGGCACGGTCAATGTGCTGCTGCGTCCCGGATCGGTCTTCATCGAGGGCGTCGATTCGCCCTACTCGCTGATGGCGGCGTCCAAGGGCGTGTACGGCGAGGCCACGGGCGAATGGAGCGCCGCCGACGCGCTCGGCTTTTCACGCATCGTCGGTCTCAGCGGCATGTTCCACCGTCGGGCAGGCGAGCGCGGCGCAGGGGGCGGTCGGGCGGCGGGCGGCAGCGTCACGTCGGCGGACAACACGGGCACGCAGGGGACAGCAAACCAATGAGAACCATCGTCGTCGACAAGATCGCCTCGATCACCCAGGCCTGCGGACTCGGTCACGAGGTGCGCATCGCCACCGAGAACCTGCCCGCCGAGGAGGGGGTGGTCGTGGTGGTGGAGATCCTGAACAACAAGTCGGGATACAACACGCTCGAGCTGACCAGCGGGCGCATGGCCAAGATCAACAAGGGCGACATCGTGGTCGGCGCGCTCGGCCATCGCAAGGCGCTGTTCGGCTACTCGGGTCACGTACCGGAGAAGCTCGCTGCGGGTGACGTCATCCAGATGCTCAATATCGGCGGCGTGCTCGGCATCTGCGACTCGGCGAATCCCGACAAGGGCAAGCCCTTTGACTGCCGGGTGCTGGGCGTCGTGCTGCACTTCCCCTATCTCGGCGAGCGCATCGGCGTGCCGGCCCGCGCCGGGTACCGCAAGCTCGACTTCGGCGCCACGCTGGATGCGCAGGGCGTGCCGGTGGTGGCCCTCGCCGGCACCTGCATGGAGGCCGGCAAGACGGCAGCGGCCTGCGCGATGGTGAGTCGCATGCGTCACCGCGGCCTCGTCGTCGACTGCTTCAAGGCGACGGGTGTCTCGCTGCGCCGCGATATCCTCGCCATGGAAGATGCCGGCGCGCGGCACTCCATGATCTTCACCGATCTCGGCGTGATCACCACCACGCGCGCGGTAGGTCCGGCGCTGACGCGCACCATGATCACGGAGATCGCCGCGCGCAAGCCCGACGTGATCGTGTTCGAGCTCGGCGACGGCATTCTGGGCACCTACGGTGTCGACTCGATCCTCGAGGCCGACGACATCCGCAGCGCACTCACCGGCGTGGTGCTGTCCGCCAACGATCCGGTGGCCGCCTGGGGCGGCGTGAAACTGCTGCGCGAGCGCTTCAAGGTAGAGCCCTGCGCGGTCACCGGCCCGGCCACCGACAATGCCGTAGGCATCGACATCATCCGTGAGCAGATGAATGTACCTGCCTTCAACGCACTCACCGATGGCGCCGAGCTCGGCGACTGCGTGATCGACGCGATCGGCCTCGGTACACGCTTCCCGGTGGTGGCGGCCTCGTGAACCGCATCCCGACCCTCGTGCTAGGCGGTACCGGCTACGTGGCGGGCGAACTGCTGCGCCTCGTCGCCGGCCACCCGCAGCTCGAGATCGCCGGAGTCATGTCCGACTCGCAGCCGGGCGAAGCGGTGGCGAAAGCCTTTCCGCACCTCGCTCCGGTGCTCGGCGATCTGCGCTTCGTCGCCGAAGACGCCATCGCGACGCTGCTCGCGAGGCTGCCGACGAGCGCGCTCTTCGCGGCGGCTCCGCACGGCGTCAGCGCCGCGCTGATCGACCGCCTGCTGACGGTCGCCGAGTCAGCGGGCACGCGGCCCCGGGTCGTGGACATCTCC
The DNA here is from genome assembly GCA_044375655.1 of Steroidobacteraceae bacterium. Classification (GTDB taxonomy): domain Bacteria; phylum Pseudomonadota; class Gammaproteobacteria; order Steroidobacterales; family Steroidobacteraceae; genus UBA964. The sequence goes on from JBILMF010000001.1 coordinate 12,914, forward strand.
GCCGACTATCGCTACGCCGATGCAGACACCTACGCCGCCGTCTACAAGCATGCGCATGGGGCGCCGCGCCGACTCAAGGATTTCACCTGCGCAGTGCCGGAACATCTTGCGGCCGCTCCCACCCCGCATATCGCCCACCCGGGCTGCTTCGCCACCGCGGCGCTGCTGGCGAGCGTACCGCTGTTGTCCCTCGGGCTCGTCGAGCCGACGCTGTTCGTTAGCGGCGTGACCGGCAGCACGGGGGCAGGACGCAAGCCGGTCGACGGCACCCATCATCCGACGCGGCACAGCGACCTCTACTCCTACAACGCGCTCGCGCACCGCCACATTCCCGAAATCACCGCCTGTGCCGCGGCCGCGAGCGGCGTTACCGCCGAGTTCGCCTTCGTGCCGCACTCGGGGCCCTTCGCACGCGGCATCCATGTGACCGTGCAGGCAACGCTTGCGCCGGCGGCAAAGGGTGGCAACGCCCGATCCGGCAACAACGGCACACCCGGCAACAACGGCACGCTCGACAGCGCCGAACTGCTCGCCGCGCTGCGCAAGTTCTACGCCAACTCGCCGTTCGTGCGTGTGCTCGATGCCCCGCCGCGGGTCAAGGACGTGGTGGCCAGCAACTATGCCCACCTGTACGGCACCACCAACGGCCGCACCGTTGCCGTGATGTGCGTGATCGACAATCTCGACAAGGGCGCTGCCGGCGGCGCCGTGCAATGGATGAACCGGCTGCTCGGGCTGCCCGAGACCGCCGGCCTCACCGCACCTGCGGCCGGCTGGACCTGAGGCCGACTGGACCCGAGGCCAAACGGAAATCACCATGAATGCCGTCATCAGCCACGCCATGAGCCCTGCCGACCATCTGGCGCCGGTGTTCGCGCAATACCCCATCGAAGTCGTCGATGCGGAAGGCGTGTTCCTGCACACCCGCGACGGGCGGCGGATACTCGACCTCTACGGCGGGCATGCGGTCGCCGCGCTCGGCTACAAGCATCCCGGCTGGACACGCGCGCTCACCGCGCAGGCACAGGCCTGCAACTTCCAGAGCAATGCCGTGCCGATGGACGTGCGGGCCCGCGCCGCAACCCGGCTCGTCCGCTTCGCGGGCGGCGCCTTCGACAGCGTGTTCTTCGTCAACTCCGGTGCCGAGGCCAATGAAAACGCCCTGCGCATGGCGTTCAAGATGACGCGACGCAGCGGCGTGGTCGCCGTCGAGGGCGCTTTCCACGGTCGCACCGCGGCCGCCGGCGCCGTCACCTGGGGCGCCCACCGCAAATGGTACGAGTTCCCGCGCGCCCCGTTCGATGTCGGCTGGATTGCCCGGCGCGATGTCGGCGCGATCGCTGCGCGGGTCGGAGAGGAAACCGCTGCAGTGATCGTCGAGCCGGTGCAGGGTGTGGGCGGTGCCTTCGACATGGGCCACGACTTCCTCGCCGCCCTCCGCCAGCGTTGCGACGAGGTCGGTGCGTTGCTGATCTTCGACGAGGTGCAGATCGGTGTTGGCCGCAGCGGCCAGCCGTTCGCCGCCAACCTGTACGGCGTGACGCCGGACATGATCACCACCGCCAAGGCGCTCGGCAACGGGTTCCCCTGCGGCGCGCTGCTGATGTCGCCGCAGGTCACCGCGGCAATCAAGCTCGAAGGGCTCGGCACCACCTTCGGGGGCGGCCCGATGGCCTGTGCGGTGATCGAGGCGGTGATCGACGCGATCGAGACCGAGGGACTGCTGGAGAACGTGCGCCGCGTGTCGGCATACCTGCGCGAAACCTGCACGGTCGGCCCGGTGACCGGACACCAGGGCGCGGGCTTCCTGCACGGCCTCATCACCTCGCGTCCGGCCAAGGACATCCAGAAGGCGCTGCTCGAACGCGACATCCTCGCCGGCACCAGCGCCGATCCGCATGTCGTGCGCCTGCTGCCACCGTACACACTCCACGAGAAGCACGTCGACATCCTGCGCGATGCGCTGAAGGACCTATGAAACGCTTTCTCGATCTGGCCGATTTCTCGCGCGAGGAAATCCTCGATCTGCTCGCGCTCGCACGGCACCTGGAGCAGCACCCGGAACCGCACGCCCTCGCCGGCAAGATACTCGGTCTCGTGTTCTTCAATCCGTCGCTGCGCACGCTCGCCTCGTTCCAGGTCGGCATGATGAAACTAGGCGGTTCGTCCTTCGTCATCACACCGGGACAAGGCACCTGGCAACTCGAATCACGACTCGGCGCCATCATGAACGGCGCTGCCGCCGAGCATGTCCGTGAAGGGCTGCCCGTGCTCGCTTCCTACGCCGATGCACTCGGCATTCGCGCCTTCGCGGAAGGCAAGGATTTGCGCCACGATCTGGCCGAGACCAGCTTTGAGGCGATGGCGAGCGTGGTCGACAAACCGCTGATCAATCTCGAATCCGCCGTCAATCATCCCTGTCAGGCGCTCGCCGACTGGAAGACCCTGGACGACATCGGCGTGCCGCAGCGCGCCAAGTTCGTGCTCTCCTGGGCCAACCATCCGCGCGTGACGCCGATCGCCGTCCCGGCAGCCACCGTGCACATGGCCGCGCACCGCGGCATGGAAGTCGTGGTACTGCGACCCGAAGGTTTTGCGTTGCCGCCGGAGATCATGGACAAAGCGCGTGCTGCCGCGGCCGCATCGGGCGGCTCCGTCCGCGAGACTAACGACCGCTCCGCCGCGCTCGCCGGCGCACAGGTGGTGTACGCCAAAGAATGGGGCTCCACCGCCTGCTACGGCGACCCGGCGGGAGACGCCGCGCTGCGCGCCGGACTCGGCGACTGGTGCGTACGCGAGCAGTGGTTCGCGCGCAGCGCCGCCGACTGCAAGTTCATGCACTGCCTGCCTGTCAGGCGCAACGTCGCCGTAGCCGACGAGGTGCTCGACGGCGTACGCAGCCTGGTGCAGCGCGAGGCGTATAACCGCCTGCCAGTACAGATGGCGGTGCTGCACCGCATGCTTTCGACCGGAGGAAACCAACGATGATCATGCACCGGGCCGACCCTGCGGCGGTGATACGGGCGCTGCGCAGCGCCGCTCCCTACATCCGGCTCTACAAGGGCAAGACTTTCGTCGTCAAGGCGGGCGGCGGAGTGTTCGGTGATGCTGCGGCGACGCGTGCGCTCATCGAACAGATCGCGGTGCTGCACTCGCTCGGAATACGCGTGGTGTTCGTCCACGGCGGCGGTCCGCAGCTCACCGAGGTCACCGAGAAGCTAGGCGTGCCGACGCAGATAGTCGAGGGTCGGCGGGTCACCGACGAGCGCTCCATAGACGCGACCGCGATGGTGTTGTCGGGCCTCATCAACACCCGCATCCTCGCCACCTGCCGCGAGCTGGACGTCCGCGCCATCGGCCTGAGCGGTGTCGACGCCGGACTTGTGCAGGCACACAAGCGCGCGCCGGTGAAGCTGCAGGCGGGCGATGCCGTCATCGATTACGGATTCGTCGGCGACATCGACTACATCGACACGGAGGTCCTCGGCAAACTGCTGGATAACGGCCTCATGCCGGTGATATCGCCGCTCTCCAGCGACGACGCCGGAACGCTGCTCAACATCAACGCCGATACCGTGGCTGCGGCCATCGGCGCGGCGCTCGGCGCCGAAAAACTCATCCTGTGCACGGGTGCGCCGGGAATCCTCGAACGCGTCGAGGACCCCACTTCCGTCATCTCGTATACCGATCTCGCGGGTCTGCGACGGCTGCGGGAGCAGCAGCGTATCCTCGATGGCATGCTGCCGAAGGCGAAAGCCATCGAAAGTGCCATTCAGGGCGGGGTGAAGCGCGTGCATGTCATCTCCTACAAGGCCGCCGATGCCATACTTGCCGAAGTGTTCACCAACGAGGGCACGGGCACGCTGGTGGTAGCAGACATCGGAAAGCTCGCTCCCGCAGAACTCGCCGCCGGCAACACCGGCGACGCGGACGACGCATGACGCGGCTTTGGGACAAGGGCGCGCCGCTCGACGAGCGCGTCCTTGCCTATACCGCCGGCGAAGACCACTCGCTCGACGAGCGGCTGGTCGCCTACGATGCGCGCGCGTCCATCGCCCACGCGCAGATGCTGCATGACCAGGGTCTGCTGACCGCGGACGACTGCGGGGCCATCGAGGAAGGCCTCGAGGCGCTGGCCGCGGCGCATGCGCAGGGCGAATGGCGCATCGAACTCGCCGATGAAGACGGGCAGACCGCTCTCGAGAAGCGCCTGACCGCGCGTATCGGTGCCGCCGGCGGGCGCGTGCATCTCGGCCGCTCCCGCAACGACCAGGTGCTGGCCGCGCTGCGGCTCTACCTGCGTGATGCCACCGAGGAGCTGGCGCGCGGCGCCGAGTCCGTCGCCGCCGCGCTGGACCGCCTCGCCGACCGGCAGGGCGATCTCGAGCTGCCGGGCTATACGCACATGCAGCAGGCGATGCCAAGTTCCGTGGCGCTGTGGGCCGGCGGCTTCGCTGCCGAGCTGCGCGACGACGCAGCGGGCCTGCGCGCGGTGCAGCGCCGGCTCGGCAAGAGCCCGCTGGGCTCGGCCGCGGGCTACGGCACGCCGGGCCTGCCGCTCGACCGCGAGTCCACGCGCGCTGCGCTCGACTTCGACCGCGTACACGAGCCGGTCACCGCGGTGCAGCTCTCGCGCGGCAAGGCGGAGGCCCAGCTGCTGTTCGAGATCGCCCTGCTGATGCAGGACCTCGGCCGCTTCGCGGCGGACGTCTGCCTGTTCTACACGCGGGAGTTCGGCTTCCTCGATCTGCCGGACGAATTCACCACGGGTTCGTCGATCATGCCGCAGAAGCGTAACCCCGACGTCTTCGAGCTGCTGCGCGGGCGCACCGCGACCGCGCACGCCTGCCTGCTCGAAGCACTCGGCGTGTTCGCCAAACTCCCCTCGGGCTACCAGCGGGACCTGCAGTTGCTCAAGGCGCCGCTGTTCCGTGGTATCGACATCGCCCTCGCCAGCGCGACCATACTGCCGCCGGCGGTCGACGCCATGGCGTTCCGCGCCGCGGCCATCGAACTCGATCCGGCCATTCACGCCGCCGAACGGGCCAACGAAATCGTGGTGCGCGAAGGAGTACCCTTCCGCGAAGCTTACCGCCGTGTCGGCGCCGAGCTCGCGGCGACGCGCGGCACCCCCCTCGAGGGGACGCGCGGCACCGCGGGCGTCAGCCTCCCCGGCGCCCCCGAAGGAGACGGCGAAGCATGATCTTCCAAAAAATTCCCTGGCGTCCCGGCGTCACGCTCGAAGAAATGAACCTCAATTCGGCGCGCACCATGGTCACTGGACTCGGCATCGTCTTCTCGGCGATCGGCGAAGACTTCCTGCAAGCCACCATGCCGGTCTGGCCGAACACCTGCCAGCCGATGCGGCTCCTGCACGGCGGTGCCTCGGTGGCGCTCGCCGAGACCCTGGCAAGCGTGGCGGCGAGCTGCTGCCTCGACGAGCGGCACGCCGTACTCGGGCAGGAGATCAACGCCAATCACCTGCGCGCGGCTCGCGAGGGTGAGGTGGTCACGGGTACCACGAGGCTGCTGCACGCGGGAGCGCGCAGCCATGTCTGGTCCATCGATATCGCCAACGCGCGCGGGCAGATGGTCTGCGTGTCGCGGATCACCCTGGCCGTCATCAACCGTCGCTGAACTCGCGCGCGCCCACGCCCCACAGCGGAACATTGCAGCCAGCCGACTGTCACAGGACCATGAACGACTTCCATCGCGTACCTGATCCCTCCCTCGTCACCTGGACCCATGTCATCTACGGGCTGCACGCCCTGTCGGTGCTGATCGGTATAACCAGCGCCGCAAGCATCGTCGGCAGCTTCATCTTTGGCGTGCCCTCGATCGTTGCCGTGGTCATGAACTACGCGCGGCGCAGCGATGTGCGCGACACGTGGCTGGAGTCGCACTTCTCCTGGCAGATCCGTACCTTCTGGCTGGCACTAGGGGCGAGCCTGCTCGTGCTGCTGCTGTCGGCACCGCTGATGCTCATCCTCGTCGGCTTCGCCACCGCGATCGCCGGCTTCTTCATCATCGGCATCTGGGTGCTGTATCGCGTGCTGCGCGGCTGGCTGGCGCTGCGCGACGCAAGGACGCTGCCCACGTGAGGCGCTGCCTGCTGCCTGCTGCTGCCCTCCTGTCCATGCTGGCACTCGCCGGTTGCGGCCAGACCGGACCGCTCTACCTGCCTGAAGAAGCCACGCCGGTGATCATCCGCGAAGGCGACCGCCCTGAGGGCAACGGCCGCGAAGGCGGTGCAGCAGGCGCACCACGTTCCGCCGAGACACCTGCACCCACGTCGCAGCCGCGGCGGTGACGGTCAGACCGCGCGCCGTGCATAGCGGTTTTCCGCAGCATCGGCGACGGTATCCGCTCACTATCATCGGCGGCTGTGGATGCCGCACCCTCAGTCTCTCGCTGGCCACGACACAGACGCTCGCGTAGCGCCCTGCTGCTTGCCCTCGGGTTCGTGCTGCTGCTGCGGCTCGCGCTGGAGTGCCATCTTCCGGCGTATGCGCTCGCGGTATCGCCGGCAGCTGGTACCGTCTCCGCAGTCGCTGCCGCCACCGTCGATGCACCCGGAGGTTCAGCGATCGACGCGCTCATCGCAAGCGCCTTGTGCAGTACGCTGCCGCGTCGCAGCGATGCGGAAAGCGTACCGTCGAATCCGCGCGGGAATGGCGGCAAGCCGGCGGATGACGGGCGCGGCGCACCCATCTTCTGCCCGCACGCCGCAGCAGGTTGTCACCATATCCTCGGCGCGGTCTTCTGGCTTTTCGTTGGCGCTGTCAACCTCTGCCGGACGATCGGTAGACAGACTGCCAACGCGGCCGTTGCTGCACCGGAATGGTGCTGCGCAAATCGGCAGCGCGGACCGCCCGCCTCCGCTGCACGGGGCATCGACGGGCGTATAATCGCCGGCGCGATAGTGATCCCTTGCAACCAAAGGAATTGACCATGAAGTCTGAGAAGCTCACCCGCCGTCAGGTGCTCGGTGCCTCCGTACTCGGTTTGCCGGCGATCCCCGTCGTCGTCGAAACGGCGTTCGCACAGGCCAAGCCCGCCGCTGCCTCACTGCCCGTGCTGAGTCCCAACGAGCCCGCCGCCAAGGCGCTCGGTTACATCGAGGACACGAAGAAAGTCGACCGAAAGGCCAACCCGAACCACAAGCCCGAGCAGCACTGCGGCAACTGCCTGCAGTGGGCGGACAAGGACCGCAAGACACCGCTCGCGAAGTGCAACCTGTTCCCGGGCAAGCTCGTCAAGAACCCGGGCTGGTGCAAGGTCTGGGTGAAGGCACCCGGCGTCGCCTGAACAAGATGACGGCGTGCCGGGCAGCACGGATTCTCCGCTGCCCGGCACGTCGCACCGCGGCCCGGTGCCTCGCCGCTGATGCACTGATCACCACGGCATGAGCACGCCGCCGCGCGAACCCGACGTCGTCCTCATCGACGGGTCGTCCTACCTCTACCGCGCCTTCCACGCGCTGCCGCCGCTTACGAACTCGCGCGGCGAGCCCACCGGCGCCGTACTCGGCGTCGTCAACATGTTGCTGAAGTTCCTGCGCGAACACGCCGGCGCGCAGTTGGTGGTCGTTTTCGACGCCCCCGGGAAAACCTTCCGCGACGAACTTTTCGCCGAGTACAAGTCCCACCGGCCACCGATGCCCGATGATCTTCGGGCGCAGGTCGAGCCGCTGCTCGAGACGGTGCGCGCACTCGGTCTGCCGCTGCTGCGCATCGGCGGGGTGGAGGCTGACGACGTCATCGGCACCTTGGCGCGCCGCGCCGCCGCCGCTGGTCGCAGCGTGCTCATCTCCACCGGCGACAAGGACATGTGCCAGCTCGTCGGTCCGCTGATCACGCTGGTGAATACGATGACCGGCAGCGTTTACGACCGCGAGGGCGTGAAGGCCAAGTTCGATGTCTGGCCAGAGCAGATGATCGACTATCTCGCTCTCGTGGGCGACAGCTCGGACAACATCCCGGGTATCGATAAGGTCGGACCGAAGACCGCGGCCAAGTGGCTCGCGCAGTACGCGGATCTCGACAACCTCGTGGCGCATGCAGCGGAGGTTCCCGGCAAAGTCGGCGAGAATCTGCGGGCAGGTCTGGCCACGCTGGAGTTGTCGCGGCGTCTCGCAACCATTCGCTGCGACCTCGAACTGCCGGCATCGGCGCTGGAGCTCGCTCGCGAGCCACGCGACGATGCGGCACTGCGCGCGCTCTGGTCGCGTCTCGAGCTGCGCTCGCTGCTGCGCACTCTGGACGGCGCAGGCGCCGGTGAACGCGAAGCGGCGTCGGACAAGGAGTCGACGACCAACGGCCCCGCGGTCGGAGCGGATTCTCCCGCAATCCCCGCGGGCGGCCTGGAGCCGCCGCCGCAGGTTCTAGCGGCACCCCGCGAATACGAAACCATCCTCGATGTCGACGCGCTCGAGCGCTGGTGCCGGGACCTCGGAGAGGCGGCGCTGTTCGCGCTCGACACAGAGACCACCAGCCTCGATTACATGGCAGCGCGTCTCGTCGGCCTGTCCTTCTGCATCGAACCCGGAAGGGCCGCCTACCTGCCCCTTGGCCACGATTACGTCGGCGCGCCGGCGCAGCTGGATTCGGGATTTGTGCTCGAGCGGCTGCGACCGCTGCTCGAGAGCGAACGGCACCTCAAGCTCGGGCACCACCTCAAGTACGACGCCCACGTGCTCGCCAACCACGGCATCACGCTGCGCGGCATCCGTTATGACACGATGCTCGAGTCCTATGTCTGGAACAGCGTGGCGACCCGCCACGACATGGACTCCGCGGCCCTGCGCTATCTTGGCATCACCACCATCAGCTACGAGGATGTTGCTGGCAAGGGCGCGAAACAAATCCCCTTCTCGCAGGTGGGCATGGAGCGTGCCGCGGAGTACGCCGCCGAGGACGCCGATGTCACGCTGCGGCTGCACCGCACGCTGTGGCCGGCGATCGACCACGAGCCGCTGCTGAAGCGGCTTTACGAGGAATTCGAGCAGCCGCTGGCTCCGGTGCTGCAGCGCATGGAGCGCTGCGGCGTACTCATCGATCGCGAGATGCTGCGGCTGCAGAGCGGCGAGCTCGCGCGCCGCGCCGAGGAGCTGAAGGGCCGGGCGCATGCCGAGGCGGGCACGGAGTTCAACCTGGACTCGCCGAAACAGCTGCAGCAGATCCTCTTCGAGCGCATGCAGATCCCGGTGTTGCGCAAGACGCCGACCGGCCAGCCGTCGACCGCCGAGGACGTGCTGGAGGAACTGGCTGAGTCGCATGCCCTGCCGCGGCTGATCCTCGACTACCGAAGCATCGCCAAGCTGCGCAGCACATACACCGAGAAGCTCCCGCTGCAGGTCAATCCGCATACCGGGCGTGTGCATACCTCCTACCATCAGGCCGTGGCGCAGACGGGCCGGCTCTCCTCGACGGACCCGAACCTGCAGAACATCCCGATACGCACTCCCGAGGGACGGCGCATCCGCCAGGCCTTCATCGCGCCTCCCGGACATGTGCTGCTCGCCGCCGACTACTCGCAGATCGAGTTGCGCATCATGGCGCACCTGTCCGCCGACTCGGGCCTCCTTGGTGCCTTCGCCGCGGACCGTGACGTGCATCAGGCGACCGCCGCCGAGGTCTTCGGCGTACCGGCAGACACCGTCACGGCCGACCAGCGCCGCTCCGCCAAGGCCATCAACTTCGGCCTGATCTACGGCATGTCGGCCTTCGGCCTGGCGCGCCAGCTCGGCATCGACCGCGGCGCCGCGCAGCAGTACGTGGATCTGTACTTCCAGCGCTACCCCGGCGTGAAGGCCTACATGGACCGCACGCGCGAGCAGGCACGGGAGACCGGTTACGTGCAGACCGTTTTCGGTCGCCGTCTCTACCTGCCGGATATCCGCTCGCGCAACCGATCGCTGCAACAATATGCGGAGCGCAGCGCTATCAACGCGCCCATGCAGGGCACAGCGGCGGACCTCATCAAGCTGGCGATGATCGCCGTCGATGCCTGGTGTCAGGGCGGGGCGGACGGCGATGCGCGCCTGATCATGCAGGTACACGACGAACTGGTGCTGGAAGTCCGCGAAGCGGCTGTCGAGAAGGTCACTGCAGCCGTCCGCAGCTGCATGATCGACGCCGCCCGCGGGGAACTCCGGGTGCCGCTGAAGGTCGACATTGGCGCTGGTCCGAACTGGGACGAGGCGCACTGAGCAAGTCGCGCCGGCTTGTCGCATTCTCGCAACAAGTTGCTTGTCAACTAACTGATTCTTCTCGATTTTTTTACGAAACTTTTTCAGGTTTCGCGGGTCATACTAACTGAACGCTAGTCGTTCCCCGCTTCCCTCCCTCCCTGAGCGGGTTCCCGGCCTCAAGACCTGTGCCGGGTTCGTCTACCCCCGGTAGCCCAAGGGTTACCGGGGGTTTTTTTTATGCCTGCAAATCTGTCAGCCGGCGTCCGCCGGTTCGCCGCCAGCGGGCGACCTTGACCACAGCCCGGCGAGACGATCACGCGCTTCCTCCACACCGAGCCCGGAGTGCGCCGAGAACAACTGCGCCGTCGCCCGCGGACCGAGTTGCTCCCGGGCATTCCCCAGCACCGTACGACGCTCGAGCTGATTGAGCTTGTCGGCCTTGGCAAGCAGCACATGTACCGGACGACGGCCGGGATCGGCCCAGTCGATCAGCCCGATGTCCTCGTCACGCAGGCCGCGGCGGCTGTCCACGACCAGCATCAGGCCAGCAAGGCTGACCCGCGCCCGCAGTGCATCGAGCAGGGGGACCCACTTGCGGCGCTCCTCAGGGCGCACCTCCGCGTAGCCGTAGCCGGGAAGATCGACGATCCGGCAGTCCGGCTGCAGTTCGAAGTAGTTGAGCAGTCGGGTTTGTCCGGGGGTCTTGCTGGTCCGGGCCAGTGCCTTGCGGCCGGCAATCGCATTGATGGCACTCGACTTGCCGGCGTTGGAGCGTCCGGCGAACGCCACCTCGGCCCCCCGGTCAGGCGGGAACTGGGCGGCGGCAGCAACGCTCAGGAGAAAATCAGCTTTGGGAAAATGCGACACGCCGCACCGCCCGCGAGGGCATCGAGCCAAGGGCGGTTAGTGTAAACTTCCGCGCCGTAAATCGACGTCCGGAGCCTCGAGAAATGTTCAGCGCCCAGTTCAGCGCGAAGCCCTGCGCCGCGCCGGTCGCCGCCCTGCTGGCGGCTCTATCCCTCGCTGCCCTGCTCGCCCCCGCGGCGGTCGCCAAGGGCAACGCCGAAGCGGGTGCCGCCAAGGCCGCCGTCTGCACCGCTTGCCACGGGGTCAACGGCAACAGCGTCAATCCGGAATGGCCCAGCCTCGCCGGCCAGAACGCGCGCTACCTCGAAGAGCAGCTGCGCCTGTTCCGCGCGGGCCACCGCAACAACGCCGTCATGTATCCGCTGGCGATGGCGCTCACCGACGAGGATATCGCCGATCTTGCCGCCTACTACGCTGTGCAGACGCCGACTGGTCTCGAGGCGGATCCCGCCAACTACAAGGCGGGCGAGGCCCTGTACCGCGGCGGCGACCGCGCGCGCGGAATCCCCTCCTGCACCGGCTGCCACGGCCCGGTCGGACTCGGCAACCCCGGCTCCGGATATCCGGCGCTACGCGCCCAGCATTCCACCTACACTCTCAAGCAACTGCTCGACTACAAGGCCGGTCAAAGATATCTCGACATCGCGACCGGCGCGCCGACCAAGTCGCGCAACGGCCACATGATGTCCAGCATCGCCATGCGGCTCAGCGAAGAAGACAAGAAGGCGCTCGCGAGCTACATACAGGGCCTGCGCTGATGTTCCCCCGGCGGGCTGTCCTCGTTCTCGCCGGTGCGGCGGTGCTCGCGCTCGGCGGTGGAGCACCGGCGGTCGACGCACGGCAGGCGGGAGCGGGTAGCAGTTCCTGGCAGGAAGGCCGCCACTACCGGCGGATCTCGCCACCCGTGCCGACCAACGTCGCTGCCGGCAAGGTCGAGGTGCTGGAGATCTTCTGGTACGGCTGCAGCCACTGCTACACGCTCGATCCGTTCCTCGAGAACTGGAAGAAGAGCGGCAAGCCCGCCCACGTCGAGTTCGTGCGCATCCCCGTCACCTGGAACCCGGCGGCGCGGCTCCATGCGCGGCTGTTCTACACGCTGCAGGCCCTGAAACAGGATGATCGCCTGCATACCAAGGTCTTCGACACCATCTTCCGTGGCGGCAACAATCTGCTCGGGCGCGACGAAGCCTCGACACTGCCGGTGATGGTCGCATGGGCGAAGCAGAACGGGATCCAGGAAAAGGCCTTCACCGACGCCTGGAACTCCATGTGGGTCAACACCAAGTTGCGGCAGGCTGACGAGATCGTGCGACGCTATCGGGTGGAGGGTACGCCCTTCATCGCCGTGAACGGCAAGTACACGATCGACATCGGTGCAGCCGGGGGCTACCCGCAGGCAATCGCCCTGATCAACGAGCTCGCCAGGACCGAAAAGGGCCGGTAAGGCACCGCGCGCGGCGTTCATGAGGCGCGCGTGATCCTTTGTTTCCGTCTGGATGCCACCGGCCTGCACGGCGAAGCCGTGCATGGCGACGGCCCGCTGCCCGACGATGCGATCTGGATCGACCTCTTCGAACCGACGGCCGAAGAGGAGGCGCGGATCGAGCAGTTCTTGCGCATCGATGTTCCGACCCGCGAGGAGATGCGCGAGATCGAGACCTCGAACCGCTTTTATCAGGAGCGGGACGCCCTCTACATGACCGCCACGGTGGTCACCAAGCTCGACACGCCGCGGCCCGAGAACAGCCAGATCACCTTCATCCTCACGCCCGGACGGCTGGTCACCAACCGTTACGTCGACCCCCTGCCGTTCCGCCGGTTCGTCGCCTATGCGGATCGACACCCGGAGCAGTGCGCCAGTGCCGCCGCCGTGCTGGCCGGACTGCTGGAGGCCATGGTCAACCGCATCGCCGACGTGCTCGAGCGCATAGGTGATGAGCTCGATGCCCTCTCCGCCGAGGTCTTCAGCCCGGTCGCCGGCCCCGGCCGCCGCCGCCACCGCGACTACCGCGCGATCCTTGAACGGGTGGGTCGCGATGGCGACCTCAACTCACGGACCCGCGAAACGCTGGGCAGTCTCGGCCGTCTGGTGGGTTTCCTGCAGCAACACAACGGCGCGCGCCTGGATGACGATACCCGTGGCCGCCTGCAGTCGATCCTGCGCGACGCCGAGCAGCTCAGCGGCCACGCCGCCTTCATGGGCAACAAGGTGCAGTTCCTGCTCGATGCCACGCTCGGCATGATCAATATCGACCAGAACAACATCCTGAAGATCTTCTCGGTCGCCACGGTAGTCCTGCTGCCACCGTCCGTGATCGGCGCGATTTTCGGCATGAACTTCGATCGAATCCCCTTCGCGCAGACCGGCTGGGGATTCTGGGGTGCGCTCGGACTGATGGCCGCCTCCGCAGTCATCCCGTTCGCCTTTTTCAAAAGCCGCGGCTGGCTCTAAGGCCGACGCTGCCGCAGGCAACGCGGGGGCGAACTCGTCTAAACTGCGCATGGGTGTCGGACCCGCAAATCACGCCTTGGCCGAACACGGAGAACTCGCACCGATGACCATCGCCATTTCCCCCAAGTCCCAAGGTCTGTTGCTGGCATTGCTGTCCGCGCTGCTGGTGGCCTCCTGCGGCGGCGGCGGTGGCGGTGGTGGCGGTGGCAGCACAACGCCAGTGAGTTCGGCGCCGGGCGCGCCGACCGGCGTAACGGTAGCCGCCGGCAACGCCACCCTGACGGTGAGTTTCACCGCGCCCGCCAGCAGCGGCTCGGCGGCCATCATCGACTACACCGCCTCCTGCACCGGCGGTGGCGCGACCCGCTCGGTCACCGGAACGGCGAGTCCGATCGCCGTCACCGGTCTCACCAACGGCACGAGCTACAGCTGCAGCGTCACCGCGCGCAGCTCGGTCGGCAGCAGCCCCACCTCGACGGCCGCCACCGGCACCCCTGCTGCCCCGGTGAGTTCGGCGCCGGGTGCGCCGACCGGCGTAGCGGTAGCCGTGGGCAACGCCACCCTGACGGTGAGCTTCACCGCGCCCGCCAGCAGCGGCTCGGCGGCCATCATCGACTACACCGCCTCCTGCACCGGCGGTGGCGCGACCCGCTCGGTCACCGGAACGGCGAGTCCGATCGCCGTCACCGGTCTCACCAACGGTACCAGCTACAGCTGCAGCGTCACCGCGCGCAACTCGGTCGGCAGCAGCCCCACCTCGACGGCCGCCACCGGCACCCCTGCCGGCAGCACCGCGACCACCTGCACGCTGGCCGAGCGGCAGAACTGGGTGGTCTCGCAGATGAACGAGTGGTATCTCTACCCCGAGACTCTGCCTGCCAGCGTCAACATCAGCAGTTTCCCCACGGTGGACGCGCTGATCAGCTCGCTGACCGCGACGGCCCGGGCGCAGAACAAGGACCGCAACTTCACCTACATCACCTCGGCATCCGAGGAGGACGCCTTCTTCAATTCGGGTGCCACGGCAGGGTTCGGCATACGCCTCGGATTCGACCAGCCGGCCCGGCGCGTCTTCATCCTCGAGGCCTATGAGGGCACCCCGGCGTTCGCCGCCAGCATCGACCGCGGCGACGAGATCACCGCGATCGGCACCTCTGCTACCAACCTGCGCACCGTCGCCGACATCTTCGCGGCGGAGGGTGCACAGGGCATCACCACCGCGCTCGGTCCGAACACCCCGGGTACCTCGCGCGTGCTGCGGGTGGTGCGCGGCACCACTACGCGCGACGTAACGATCGCGAAGGCCGACTACGCCATCACGCCTGTCTCAAGCCGCTACGGTGCACGGATCATCGAAGATGCCGGCAAGCGCTACGGCTATATCAACCTTCGCACCTTCATCAACACCGCCGACAGCAGGCTGCGCGAGGAAATCCTCAAGTTCCGTGAGGCCGGCATCACCGAGGTCATCATCGACTTCCGCTACAACGGCGGCGGACTCGTCAACACGGCTAACCTGATGGGCGACCTGCTCGGCGGCAACCGGCAGACCAGCGAGATCTTCTCGCAGCTGACGTTCCGGCCCTCGAAGTCCGCCAATGATTCGATCAAGCGGTTCGCGCCGCAGAGCCAGTCGGTGTCGCCGACGCGGTTTGCTTTCATCACCACCGGCTCCTCGGCTTCGGCGAGCGAGCTCGTGGTCAACGGATTCGTACCGTACTTCAACGATCGGCTGGCGCTGATCGGCGCCAATACTTTTGGCAAGCCGGTGGGACAGATCGCGCGCGACAACACCGCCTGCGACGATCGCCTGCGGATCGTGGCCTTCACCACGCGTAACCGCGATAACTCAGACGCCTACTTCAACGGCCTCGCCGAGGCGGTCAAGGCCAGCTGCCGCGCCGCCGACGACATCACGCGCCCGCTGGGCGACGCGGCCGAAGCCTCGATCCGGCAGGCACTCGACTGGCTGCAGGGCAAGTCGTGTACGGCAATCCCGGCCACCTCGGCCGAGGCGGCCAGCGCCTCGGGCATCGACTCGCCGACGCTGGTCGGTGGAGGCTTTGCGCTCGATATCGAACCGGTGCCCCTGCCGGTCTCGCCGACTCCGGCACAGCGCGAGATCCCCGGCCTCTTCTAGGTTTCAATGGCAGGCAGAGGAATTCTTTGAGGCGCGAATTCCTCCACCTGCCGCGGCCGCTGGCCGGCCCGATGGCGCCCGTCGTGGCGCTCGTCGCGATGCTCGCCACGACACTCATGGCGGCGCCCGCGTGGTCGGCATCACCGCAGCTGCTCGTCGCCGAAGAGCCCGGGCGGGCTGTCGAGCTCCCGGTCACCCAGGTGGTCGTGCGCTTCCGCGACGACGTCGCTGCGGGACGACTGGCCCGACCCTCTGGCGCACGCCTCGAGGCACTTGCCATGCGCGGCGGCGTACGGGTCGGCTATCGCCGCCCCACGGCGGACCTGTCGCATGTGCTGCGGCTCGCCGAACCTCTCGAGCGCTCG
This sequence comes from Steroidobacteraceae bacterium, assembly GCA_044375655.1. Classification (GTDB taxonomy): domain Bacteria; phylum Pseudomonadota; class Gammaproteobacteria; order Steroidobacterales; family Steroidobacteraceae; genus UBA964. The sequence goes on from JBILMF010000001.1 coordinate 28,930, forward strand.
GCAGCGGAGCGCATGGTGCAGCGCCTGCGTCTGGACCCTGCCGTGGCAAGCGCCGAAGTCGACGAATACATGTTCCCGCTGTTCGCGCCCAACGATTCCTTTTTCGTCGACTCGCGGGAAATCCAGTGGCACCTCAAGCCGCCGACCACAGAGAGGCAGGGCGGAGCGAACCTGCCGGCGGCCTGGAGCGTGTCGCGCGGCCGCGGCGTCGTGGTGGCGGTGATCGACACCGGTATCACCACCCACCCCGACCTAGAAGCCAATATCATCCGCGGGCACGACTTCATCTCGGCCGACAGTGACGGTCGTTTTCTGGTGGCCAACGACGGCAACGCGCGCGATGCGGATCCCGCCGACCCCGGCGACTGGATCGAAGACGAGGATCTGCGCAATGCGCTGTTCGGGAGCGGCCCCTCGCCGTGCCGCCGGGCCGTGAGTTCATGGCATGGCACACATGTGGCGGGAACCGTCGCGGCCGTCACCAACAACGGTACGGGTGTCGCCGGCGTCGCGCATGAGGCGAAGGTGCTCATGGTGCGCGCCCTCGGCAAGTGTTTCGGCTACAGCTCGGACATCACCGACGCGATCCGCTGGGCAGCCGGGGCACCGCCCGCCAGCGGCACCTGGTCGGATCTGGGCATCCCGACCAATACCAACCCCGCCCGCATCATCAATCTGAGCCTGGGCAACACCACCAGCAGCTGTCCGGCAAGCCGCCAGAGCGCGATCAACGCCGCACGCGCGGCCGGTGCGGTGATCGTCGCTGCAGTCGGCAACGACTCGCGCAGCAGCATCAGCTCGCCGGCCAACTGCGCAGGCGTGATCGCAGTGACCGCCCACACCGTCGAAGGCGACAAGGCGAACTACGCGAGTTTCGGTCCGGGTACTGCGCTGAGCGCACCGGGCGGCGGCTCCTGCACCACCAGCGCGCTGAGCTGCCTGCCCCAGGGCAGCGCCGGCACCGCAGGGACGCTGTGGCGTCTCGTATCCTCGACAGCCAACGATGGCGCAAGCAGACCCGGAGGCGCCATCTACTCGGGAAAGAGCGGCACCAGCATGGCGGTGCCGCATGTCGTCGGCGTCGCAGCGCTGCTCCTCTCGGCGATGCCCACGCTGCAGGTCGACACAGTGCGGAGCCTGCTGGTCGCCAGCGCCCGCGAGTTTCCTGCCGGCACCTTCTGCTTCGGAAAGCCCGACAACCCCTGTGGCACAGGCATGCTCGACGCAGGACGCGCCGTACAGCGGCTCGCAGACCTGACGCCTGCCGTGAGCGCGCAAGCCAACGCCGCCATCGTCGAGAACGGCTCGACTGTGACGCTTAGCGGCACGGCGACACCCAAACCCGCGGGGAACAGCTCGCTGAGCTATCGGTGGCAGCAGACCTCGGGACCCGCGGTGACGCTGACCAACGGCAGCACCCAGCAGGCGACGTTCTCCGCACCCAACGCTGCCCGCCTGAGTTTTCGCTTCACGGCCACCGATGCCGACGGCTTTGCGGCCACGAGCGGTAGCGTCGACGTGCGCTCCAACGGTACTCCCGTGCTCACCGCGCTCTCCCCGATCACGGCGCTCGCCGGCGAGACGATCGTCTTCCGCGCACAGGCGACCGATCCCGATAACGACCCGCTTACCTACGCCATCGCCGGAGCCCCGCCGACCGCAACGCTGGACGCGCGCAGCGGCGAGTTTTCCTGGCCTGGCGCCGTCGCCGGCAGCTATGTGCTGACGGTGACGGCAAGCGACGGTACCTTCACAAGCGTTCCGCAGACGGTCACCCTGACCGTCAACTCGCCGCGCCGCGGCGGCGGCGCCATCGATCCGTGGATACTGCTGCTGCTTGCCCTCGCCGCCCTGCTGCAAAGGCTGCGTGAACGCCGCGCGAACGGCGCTCGACCTTGAATCCACGCGACCGCAGCTTCCTGTTCGGTGGCCTGCTGGCCGCCGCGCTCTATCTCGGCGCGATGCTGACCGGAGCGTCTTTGCTCGCCCTTGCCTGCAAGCCGATACCCGTGCTGCTGCTCGCCGCATGGCTGCGACCGGCGACGGAGCGGGAGTCGCGACCCGTCGCCCTCGGCCTCGTGCTCTCAGCGCTCGGTGACCTGCTGCTCGGGATCTCGGCGGACTGGTTCGTTGCCGGACTCGTCGCGTTTCTCCTCGCCCATCTCGCCTACATCGCCGCCTTCCTGTCGTGTACCCGCACTCCGGCGCCGGGCTACGCATTGCCCGTCGCCGCTTTCGGCGTCCTCGTGTTTCTTTGGCTGCAGCCGCGACTTGGCGGCATGCTGCTGCCCGTGCTCGCCTATGTGGTGGTGATCTGCTTGATGATGTGGCGCGCGTGGGCACTGGTCGCGACCCCGGACATCGGGCGGCGCGCGGCGTGGTGCGCCGCGCTCGGCGCCAGCAGTTTCGGTGTCAGCGATATGCTGGTCGCATGGAATCGTTTCGTCGCGCCGGTCCTGACGCTGCAGTTCCTGCTGATGCTGCTCTACTGGGCAGGCCAGTGGGGCATTGCGGCATCGGCTAGAGCTCCGCGATCAGTAACTGCGCCAGATCGGCGATGAGTCGATTGCCGGTGTTATCGGGCGAGTAATCGATCTGCGGCATGTCGTCGACGGTGATGGCGATGGCGATGCGCCCGCGCGGCGTGTAGACGATACCGACGTCGCTGCGCAGCGCATCGAGACTGCCTGACTTGCTGGCCACGCGCAGCTCGCCGCTGCGGCGTCCAATGCCGTCCTTGTACTGCTGACGCTCCAGCACGGCCAGCAGTTCGCGCGAACTCGCCGCGTCCACCACCTTGTCCTGCGCCAGCAGCTCGAGGAGACGCACCATTTCGCGGGGTGTCGAGGAACCGATGCCGAAGCGCTTGTTTTCGGGACGCTCGCCTTCACGACTCCAGCCCTCAGCGGGCTTGAGTCGGGTACCGTCACCGCGGATCTTGCGCATCGATCGCGTCGCCTCGAGACCGAGCGAATCCATCAGTTCGTTGACGCGATCGCCACCGATCCGGTCGAGGATTAGATTCGTGGCGGTGTTGTCGCTGACCACCAGCATTAGGTTGCGCGCATCACGCAGTGCGATAGTCTCGCCATCCCCGAACTCGCCGAGCACCCCGGACCCGGAGACCTTGTCCTCGGCGCGGATCAGCAGCCGCTCGTCCCAGCGCGCCCGCCCCGCCGCCACTTCGGCGGCGAGTCCGCAGGCGATCGGCAACTTGATGGTGCTTGCGGTGCGTACGCGACGATCGGAATGGAGACCCACCTCGCGGCCACTGTCGAGGTTGCGTGCATGGAGCGACACCGTTCCCTGGAAACTCGTGGTGAGACCGCGCAGCCGGTCGGCGAGCCCGGCAGGCGCCGGCTCGGCGGCGACCAGAGGGGGCGTCACCCACAGCAGCAACAACGCGAACAGTGACCGCCAAGGCATCGAAACAGGTCGGGCTAGGGGTGCTGCTGCGGCCATCGGTCCCGCTCTCCGATATACTTGTCGACGACGCGCCCGTAGCTCAGCTGGATAGAGTACTGCCCTCCGAAGGCAGGGGTCACAAGTTCGAATCTTGTCGGGCGCGCCATCACCGCCTCCAGAGGCGGCGCGAGATGAAAGTGGCGACGCCGACGTCCACCTCCTCGTGTAAAGGTTTCAGCAGTTTCTTCAATGCATCCCGTGCGTTCTTGCGCGCCGGCGGGCTGGCACCGATGTGCTGGCAGACCCCGAAAAGCAGCAGCGTAACCCAGGTGAACAGGCTGACCTGGTCGAGGCGACGGCGGCTGTTGGCGAGCAGGATCTCGATAGACTTGTCTTCGATGGCGGCGACCTGAAGCCGGCTGAACTCATCGAGATCGACGCCGTTCTGCAGCAGCATCAGGGTCGCGCGCGGATTGATGTCCTCGTGGTGGCGCTCCCAGGGACTTTGTAATTCGCCATCCGCTCCCAAGTTGACCTCCCGGTCGGATTCCGCCCCGACATTCTAGGCGCACTATGCCCGTTTTCTGTAGCCGCCCGCCCGCACAGCCGCCGGCCAGAGTCGGAACGGGCCCACCCTCGCTGGTTCCGCCGCAGGCTGTCCCGGGTGGGGCCGATCCGCCCGTCACCGCGTTTCTTCGCATGATCAGCCGCTCGGGGCCACGCAGCAAACTCTGAAACATGGGCTCGTCGATCCCGCCTCGCCAGCCGGCGTAGTCGGTCACCTGGAGCTGACGGCAACCAAGCGGCGGCGTTGAACCGCCAAATGACAGCAACACCAGACGGTTGCCGTCACGTCCGACCGCGGCCTCGTGCGCGACTCAGCGGCTCGTGACGGTGGTCTTCGGCCAGATAGCGGGAATTGGCAACGAAAACATCGATCATGGACGTTCGGGTGTATTCCCGGTCGACGCTGGGCTACATTGCACTGCCGCCAGCAAACCGGAACGGAAACCGGCCCTTCTACCGCGCGGAACACTTTCTTTAGGATACCGGTGTCACCTTTCCCGGGGAGGAGCCTTGAGCGATATCCGTCAGTTGGCTTTGGCCGCACCCAGCCTCGACGAGGATGCCTGGGACGACCTCCTCAATTTCATCGAGGAAAAACGGGTCATTCCCATCGTCGGGCCGGAGTTGCTCAAGGTCGAGACCCCCGCAGGACCCGTGCTGTTTCACGACTGGCTGGCCGGCAAGCTGGCCGCAAGACTCGGTGTGAACACCGCCGAGTTGCCGCAACCCCATACGCTCAATGACGTCGTCTGCTGGTTCCTCTCGGCCCGCGGTAGGCGCGAGGACACCTATGCCCGGGTGCGCTCCATCCTCAAGGAAGTGGAGTTCGAGATCCCCAGGGCCATCCGCCAGTTGGCCGAAATCACCGATTTCAACCTCTACGTCAGTACCACCTTCGACTCCTTCCTCGAGCAGGCCATCAACGCGCAGCGCTTCGGCGGCGCACCGACCGCCGAGGTGATCAGCTACACGCCGAACAGGGTCGCCGACATTCCAAGCGAGATCGCCGAACTGCGCCGCCCGGTGGTGTACCACCTGCTCGGCCGTTGCTCGGCCTCGCCCACCTACGTGCTCTCCGACGAAGACCTGCTCGAGTACGTCTGCGCCCTGCAGCGCGATCATCTCGCCCCGGAGAAGCTTTTCTTCGAGCTTGAGCACAACCACCTGCTGATCATCGGCAGCAACTTCTCCAACTGGCTCGCCCGGCTCTTCCTGCGGCTCGCTAAACGCCGGCGGCTCTCCGATCCGCGCGAAGTGGGCGAAGTGCTGGCTGACGACCACAGCGGCGAGGACGAGCGGCTGATCGCCTTCCTCAATCAGGTGTCGGTGCGCACGCGGCTCTACTCGGGCGCGGAACAGTTCGTCGACGAACTGCACCGGCGCTGGACCGTGCGCCGGCGACCCGCCGCGACAGCACCCATCGGCGGACCGGCGCGCTTCGTGCCGCTCGAGCGCGAGATGCCCGAACACGCCGTGTTCATCAGCTACGCACGCGAGGACCTCGCCGCGGTGCAGCGGCTGAAGAGTCGTCTCGACGCGGTCGGCATCAAGAGCTGGCTGGACATGGAGCAGCTCGACGCGGGCGTCGACTTCGACCGCCGGGTGCAGCGCAATATCGCCCGCTGCGCGTTCTTCGTCCCGGTGATTTCCGCAGTCACCGAGAAACGCGCGGAAGCCTACTTCCGCCGCGAATGGAACTACGCGCTCGACCGTTCGCTCAACATGGCCGATGACGCCATCTTCATCCTGCCGGTGGCCATCGATGCCATCGATGCGCGTACGGCCCGCATCCCCGAACGCTTCCGCTCCCTGCAGATCACCGCGGCGCCGGGCGGCGAGGCCCCCGACGAGTTTCTCCAGCACCTTAAAGCCCTGGCAGCAGAGCGATGAACAACGACACGACGATAGACAGCGAGCAGCCCTGGCTCGGACTCGCCTCCTTTTCCGAGGAAACGCGCGCGTACTTCCATGGTCGCGACGAGGAAATCGGCGAACTCTGCCGCCGCGTGCAGCGCAAGACGCTGACCACGCTCTTCGGCCAGTCCGGTCTCGGCAAGACTTCGATCCTGCGCGCGGGCGTCGTGCCGCGCCTCCGTGCCGAGGGCTATTGCGCAGCCTACGTGCGCGTCGACTACTCGGCCGCCGCGCCCCCGCCCGCCGAACAGCTCAAGCAGGCGATCTTCCGCTCCACCGCGGACAGCGGCACCTGGACACAGACCGGCGTGTCGGTGGTCGGCGAGTCGCTGTGGGAGTTCCTGCACCACCGCGACGACGTGCTGCGCGATGCCAGCGGCCGTACGCTCATCCCGCTGCTGATCTTCGACCAGTTCGAGGAAATCTTCACTCTGGCGCAGACCGACGATGCCGGTCGGCGGCGCGCCGCCGAGTTCCTCGAACAGCTCGCCGATCTCGTCGAGAACCGGCCGCCGCGCGACCTTGAGGCGCGTATCGAGCAGGACGAGTCGATCGCGGTGCAGTTCGACTTCAATCGCACCGACTATCGAGTGCTGATCGCGCTGCGCGAGGACTATCTCGCACCGCTCGAGAGCCTGCGCGCGAACATGCCGTCGATCACCCAGAACCGCATGCGCCTCGCGCGCATGACCGGCGAGCAGGCGCTCGCTGCCGTCGTTCGTCCCGGGGGCCGGCTGGTGAGCCAGGAGGTCGCCGAGTCCATCGTGCGCTTCGTGGCCGGCGGCGCAGAGCTGCGCAATGCCGAAATCGAGCCCTCGCTGCTCTCGCTGATCTGCCGCGAACTCAACAATGCCCGCATCGCCCAGGGTCGCAAAGAAATCGCTGCAGATCTTCTGGCCGGCTCGCACGACGCCATCCTCACCGACTTCTACGAGCGGGCGCTGACCGACCAGCCGGCGGGTGTGCGCAAGGCCATCGAGGACCACCTGCTCACCGACTCCGGGCACCGTGAGAACCTCGCTGAAGAGCGGATGCTGAAACTGCTGGCGGCAGCGGGCGCGCAGCCTGACGCGCCGTCTACGCTGGCCACGCTGGTGAACCGCCGGCTGCTGCGCGTCGAAGACCGTCTCGACCTGCGGCGGGTGGAGCTCACCCACGACGTGCTCTGCGGGGTCGTCGAACAGAGTCGGCGGACGCGGCTCGAGCGCGAAGCGCGCGAAGCGGCCGAACGCGAGCTTGCCGCCCAGCAAGCGGAGGCCGAGGCGACCCGCACCGCGCTGCAGCGCGCGCGGCGGATCGCCGTCGGCTGCGCCGTGCTTGCGCTGCTTGCCGTGGGCAGCGCCGTCTTTGGTATCTTCAGCGCGCGTCGGGCCGCGCTCGCGGAAGCTGAAGCCGTGAAGGTGCGGACGATCTCCGAGACCTCGCGCATCGAGGCGGAGAAGCTGGTGGTCTTCCTGCTCGACGACTTCTACGAGGAGGTGCAGCCCATCGGTCGGATCGACGCGGTGGCCAGCCTCGCCACCCGCACGGTCGACTATTATCGCCAACTGCCCGCCGAAGCGCTCACGCCGGCCACACTGCGCAACGGCGCCCTCGCGCGGGCACGGCTCGCCCAGGTCATGAGCACGCTGGGCCGCGACAACGACGCCCTGAAGATCATCGACGAAGCCGAGGCCGTGCTCACCCGCTTGCGCACCAGCGGCGACGACACGCCGGATACCCTCCTCGCGACTGCACGCATCGGTCTCACCCGGGGCACAATCGAAAACGGTCGGGGTGACTTCATGCGGGCAAGGCAGGCAGCCGATACGGCGCTGGCTGCAATCAAGCCGCTGCGCGCCGGCCAACAGGCGCCGCAGATCGCCACCGCCACCGCAGCGCGGATTTACCGCAACAGTGGCTTCGCCCTGTCACGCAGCGGTAATCGTTCCGGCGCAATCACGCAGCTCGCCGAAGCGCGCCGCCTGCTGCTCTCCCTTGGCGCGCAGAACCCTGAAAATGTAGTCGACGCTGCCGAACTCGTGCGCACCAACTGGCTCTATGGCGAGGTGCTGCGCAATGCGGGGCAGACAACCGAGGCGCTGCCTCTGCTGCGCGAGGCCGTGGTGATCGCCGATGGCATCCTTGCGCGCAATCCCGCCCACCGACCGGTGCTGCGTGCCAAGGCCACGGCACTGAGCCAGCTCTCGCAAGTGGAAGCCGACCGGCTGCGATACGCGGCTGCACTCGACATCGCCAGAGAGGCGACGCGTATCAACGAATCGATCTCGACGCTGGAGCCCAAAGAATCACGCAACAACCTGCGCGTCACAAGGGGATACGAGGCCACGGCACTGTCTGAACTCGGTCGCGTGGCCGAAGCGGCCAAGGCGTCCGCAGCAGCCATCGAATTCCGCGCGGGCGAGTCGATAGGCGGGTTCGCGTTGTTCAACATGGCGCGCGGCTTGAGCGAGCGGGCTGTCATCGCCGCAATCGAGGGCAAGGACGACGACGCCAGATCTCTTCTTGCACGCGCCAGGGACGCCGCCGCGGAGCATGCCAAGGTCAACCCGAACAAAATCGATAACGGCTTGTTGAGGGCGGGTTATTCGCTGACGCTTGCGCAGATCCAGCTGCTGCGGCGCGATACAGCGGGTGTCGAGGCGGCAATGGCGGAGCCGATCGCGGCAGTCGATGCGTTGCGGCAAGACGATCCAGCCAGCAACCAGCAGTCTTTCGGCTTGCTGACCTCGGCGCTCGCAACGGCAGCTGAGGCTGCGGCGTTGCAAGGCGCCCATGCGCGGGCGGAGCAGCACGCCCGTGCGGAGCTGCAGGAATGGCGTCGCGACAAGAATCCTTCGCTCTTCGACCAGCGCGCCGCCCACGGCGCGCGCGTCCGTCTCGCGCTGGCGCTTGCCCGACAGGGCAAACTCGCCGAAGCGAATGCCACGCTGCGGCCGGTACTCGACTTCTTCGCGCTGCCGGCGGTCCGCGCCAGCGACTCCGTGTTGCTCAACGCCGAGCATGCGCGGGCGCTGCTCGCCGCGGCGCTCGCCAATCCGTCACGGCGCAGCGAACTGCTCGCCGAGTCGAAGCGCCGCTTCGACTCGATGCCGCTGGCCGTGCGACGACTCGGCAACCTCGCGCTGACCAGCGAAGAGATCGAGCGGGAGATTCGCCGCGGTCCGACAGCCACGAGGAACTGATGCCCGACATCTTCCTCTCCTATTCGCGTGACGATCAGGCGCGGGCGAAGCTCTTCGCCGAGGCCTTTGCGCGCGAGGGTTTCGAGGTGTGGTGGGACGTCGGCCTGCGGGCCGGGGAGGCCTACGACGCGGTCACCGAGCAGGCGCTGCGCGATGCCAAAGCCGTGGTCGTGCTCTGGTCACGGCGCTCGGTAGCGAGCCGCTGGGTCCGTGCCGAAGCCACCATCGCGCTGCGCAGCAATACTTTGGTGCCGGTGACCATCGAGCCCTGCGAGCGACCGATCATGTTCGAGCTCACGCATACCGCGGAGCTCACTCACTGGACGGGTGATGCGGCAGACCCCGCCTTCCGCAGTTTCATCGACGGTCTGCGTGGTTTCGTCGCACACGGCACAGCCACGAAGGCAACGACGTCAGCGGCAGCCAGCGGCGGCGATAACGTGTCGAGTTCGAGGTTGGCCGCAGGTCTCAAAGGTCTGTCGCGGCGACAGGTACGCCTGCCAATTTTGGTCGCGCTGATCGGCGCGGTCGGTCTCGCCGCGCTCGGCTTTGCGATCTCGCGGACGCTGCAACCGACCACCGGGAGCGCCACCACTCGCGTCGCACAGGTCGACATCAACCTACCCGCCGGCTATGTGATCGGCCCAGGCCTGCTCGAGCCGGTGGCGATCTCCCACGACGGCACCCGCCTCGCCTTCGTCGCCCTCAAGGACGACAAGTCGGCGCTCTTCGTACGCGCGCTCGACGAACCCGACGCCAAGCGACTCGACGGCACCGACGGCGCGGACGCGCCGTTCTTCTCGCCCGACGATCGCTGGATCGGGTTCTTCGCCGGCGGCAAGTTGCGCAAAGTACCGGTCGGTGGGGGTGCCGCGCAGGTACTGGCCGACGCCAACTTCCCCCGCGGCGGCGACTGGAGCGATGACGGCTACATCTATTTCGCACCGACCAACTCCGGCAGCATCTGGCGCATCCCGGAGGCCGGCGGCACACCGACCGAGGTCACCCAGCTCGACGCCGGCAAGGGCGAGGTCTCGCATCGTTGGCCGCACCGCATCCGCGGTACCGACACCCTGCTCTTCTCAGCCTGGACGGGACCGGGCGATGACGAGGCTCGGCTAGCGGTGCAGTCGGTCGGGACGGCGGGGCACCGCTGGCTCGTCGAGGGCAACCGACCGCGCTATGACGCCCGTGCCGAAGTTCTGGCGTACCGGTACGGCAGCCAGTTTCTCACCGTGCCGTGGAATCCGTCGCAAGCGGATTTCGGCAAAGCGGCTCCGACGCAGGCGGCAGTTCAGCCTACCGACGGCGGGCGCAACGAGGGCACAGGCAACTTTGCGTTCGCCGAGAACGGCACGCTCGTCTATCTGCGCACCGCCGAATCCCTGAGTGCCGCCCAGTTGAGCTGGGTCGACCGCGCGGGCAAGTCCACGCCCCTGCCGCTGCCACAACGCAAGTACGAGAACGTGGCGGTGTCACCCGACGGGTCCCGGGCTGTCTTGCAGATTCGCGAGGGCACGACCCGGCTGTGGGTCTACGATTTCGTACGCAGCACACTAACCCCGTTGCCCACCGGACCGGGCTCCAGCCAGGCACCGGTATGGAGCGCCGACAGCAGGCATATCTTTTATCGCGGTACGCGGCAGGGAACACGCAACCTCTACCGTATCGCTGCTGACGGCTCCGGCGAGGAAGAGCGGCTGACCTCAAAGCCTGGTGTCGTCCAGACCCCCATCTCGGTATCTAAAGATGGTCAAATCCTTCTCTACAACGAAAATGGGCCGACAGAACGGTTTGAAGCAGGTGCGTGGATGCTGCCGCTCGCGGCCAATCAGCAAGCGCGTCGACTGTTCCCGGCAGCGGTCGATGCCGCCAATGCCCATCTGTCACCCGATGGTCGTTGGGTGGCCTACGAAGCGAGGGTGGCTTCGCGGGCGGAAATCTTTGTCGCCCCGTTTGGTGGTGATGGCGAGCGACGGCTCATCTCGACCGATGGCGGCGAGCAGCCACTCTGGTCACGCGACGGTCGCGAGCTGTTCTTCAATTCGCCGCGAGGCCTGATGGTCGTCGACATCGGAGTAGCCGGGAAATTGGCCCCGAGCTCCCCGCGACTCCTGCTGGCCGGCCCGTTCACCATCCGCCAGGTCAATAACAACACCATGTACGGCATCGCGCCCGACGGCAGCCGCTTCCTGCGTATCCAGTCGGTGGCGCAGAACCAGAACATCCGGGACATCGAACTGGTCTTCAACTGGCTCGAGGCACGCTGATGTTTTGACATCTGATGCGCTGAAAAATAACATCACGCATCATGCGCACGACGATTGATATCGACGACCCCATCCTCAAGAAACTCAAGGCTATCCAGGCGCGCGACGGTCGCTCCCTCGGTCGACTGGTGTCAGACCTCCTCGCGCAGGCGCTCGCCAGCAATGTGAAAGAGGTCGCGCCGCAGTACTTCGTGTGGGCTACCAGCCCCGGGCCGCTGCGGGTAGACCTGGCCGACAAAGATGCCGTTTATGCGGCGCTCGATGAGACGCAAGACGATCCCCGCGACAGCGCGCGCGACGACGCCCCACTGAAGCCGCCGCGCGCATGAGCTTTGCAATCGACGTCAATCTCCTCGTCTACGCCTCCGCGAAAGGCGCCCCGCAGCATGCGGCAGCTGATGCCTTTCTGCGCGACTGTGTGCGCGGCCCGGAGGTGTTTTATGTCGCGTGGCTGAGTCTCATGAGCTATGTACGTCTCGTGACCCATCCAAAGATTCTGCGCAACCCGCTCACCTCCGCGCAGGCGCAGCGCAACATCGAAGCGCTGCTCCGCGTGCCTCACTGCCGGACGCTCACGGAGCAGGAGGGATTCTGGTCGGTGTATCTCGAGTGCACGCAGGGTCAGCCGGTCCGCGGCAATGACGTACCCGATACCCACCTCGCGGCGATCCTCAAGCAGAACGGCGTGACGCGGCTCTACACCGCCGATCGCGACTTCCGCCGCTTCGATTTCCTGAAGGTCATCGATCCGATCGGCTAAGCGTCCGGCGCCCATCGGCGGTCGCCTGCGAGTCGACAGTTTCAGTCGGGTTTGCGCACCAACTGCTCGTCGGCCAGCCCTACTGAGCGCAGGAAGGTGGCCCAGCGTGGGTGGGTATACAAGGGACGGAAGAGATAGTTGATCTTCATCCAACCGATACCCGGGTCGCGCACGTCGCGCATTGTCTCGACCTGGATCATGGCGCCGTCGAAGTCCCCCGCAGCGGCGAGCAGCGCGCCGAGATAGGCAGGGTAGTCGCCCAGTTTCTCGAGATTGGCGCTTTTCGATTTTGTTTCCGAGATGATCTCGCGCAGTCGGCGCTGGTCGCCGCGACCTGCCGCAACGAGTCCCTGGACGAACAGTCTCGTGAGCAGGTCGGGCTCATCGAGGCCGAACTGCTCCGCTTCGTCGAGCCGACCGAGCTCTACGAGCACGAGCCCCATGAAGCCTCGGTACCGCTGCCCCTGCGGCGAAAGCTCGAGCGCACGACGGAACCGGGTTTGCGCATCGATAAACTGATCGCTGAAGCGATAGATGAGTCCCAGGTCGAACTGCGTGGCCGGGTTGAGCGGATCGAGTCCCAGCGCTCGTCCAGCGAGATCCAGAGCCTCCGCCTTGCGACCGATCCCGACCTTGAGCACGGCAGTCGAGACGAGCACGTCCGTGTCGCTCGGCCGCTGCGCGAGGGCGCGATCGAAGGCCCGCTCGGCCTCGAGCCACTTCCAGTCCGCGGTTCGCAACATCCAGCCGTGAGCGACCAGCACCTCGGGGCTGTCGGGCTCCGCAGCCAGCGCCGGTGCGAGCGCCGCCTTCGCGGCCGCCCACGCATCCCTCGGCACCATGCCGCCCCAGCGGCCGAGCTGGACATAGGCCCGCGCCTGCTGGACGCGAGCGGGTACGAAGTCAGGATCGCGTTCGAGTGCACGCTCGAAGAGCGTGAGCGACTGCTTCAGGTTGTCGATCCCTGCGCGGCTCGCGAGCGCGCGGCCCTCGAGGTAAAGCCGGAACGCTTCGGGCTCTACCTGCCGGGCGGTAGCGGTCGCCGCCTGCGTGAGCTGCGGCGAGATATTCCGGGCGACAAGTCCCGCGATCTCGTCCTGTACCGCAAAGATATCCTTGAGATCTCGGGTAAAGCTGTCGCTCCATACCTGGAAGCCGTCGGTCGCCTGCACGAGCTGCACGCTGATACGCACCTTGTCGTCCGAGCGGCGCACGCTGCCCTCGACGATGTAGGCGACGCCCAGCTGACGGGCGATCTCAGGGATTGGCACCTCCTTGCCCTTGAAGGAAAAGGCCGAAGTCCTGGCCGTGACCTTGAGATTCGGGATCCTCGCCAGAACATTGATCAGCTCCTCGCTGATCCCTTCGGAGAAGAACTCGTTATCGGTCTCGTCCGAAAGATTGGCGAAGGCGAGCACGGCGACCGAGTTGTTGGTGATCGCCCGCTGCGCTGAAGCGGTCGACGTCGGCGAGGAAGATACCGTGGGCGATGATGATCGCCAGCCCATCACACCCACCGCAGTGGCGAGTAGTGCGAGTACGCCGACGACTGCGGCGATGAGGGTACGACGCGAGAGGCCGGCGCCCGGTCCGGAAGTGGGGGGTGCCGATGCAGGTGCCGGAAACGCCTTGGGGGCCATGCTGGCCGCAGTCGTCGCGGTTCCGGTCGCGGACTTCTCGCGCGCGACGAAGCCGCGCAGGTCCTCGATGAAGCTGCGGAACGCCGGGTCTGTCGCATCGCCCGTCCAGTGCGTGAGCTCCGCGGTATGCGTGAGCTCAAACATGATCGGCCGCTCGCAGGGCTCGATGCTCACGGGCACGAGCGTGTTGCTGCGCAGCGCCAGCGTTGCCTCGGCCCGCACCCAGCGGCTCGTCACCGAGCGCTGCGACCAGAGCACGACCACGGCCTTCGCGTCGCGCAGCGCCTGCTCGGTGACCGCGTCGTACGCCTCCCCGGCACGCAGACCGACATCCCACCAGACCTCGAACCCCTCGCGCGCAAAGGCCTCGGCGAAGAGCTTCGCCCGCGCCTGATCGTCACGCGAATAAGAGAGGAAGATGTCGGGCATACGTCGTCTGCTCAATCGTCTTTGGGTTGCTCGAGCAATGTCGGCCAATTGGTCACGAGGCGGAAGCCGAAGGTCGAGGACGGGATAGTCGGGACATTGAGCAGCAGGCGCTCGCCGTCCGCCGTAACGTCTTCAAAGATCGGTCGGTCCGTCTCGGGTTGTTCCGGCAGGCGGAAGAGGAGTGTCGGCGCGGGAGGTCGGAAATCGGCGTCCTCGGCGACCTGTACCGACATCAGATCGCCACTCGGAGCGGCAAACAGCAGTTCGCGGCCGCCACGCGTCCAGCGCGGTCGGAACCCGCCAGCGCTCGACACCTGCCACTGCTGGGCGGCGCCTGAGGTCGGCCGGACGTAGACCTCGCGATTGCCGGATTCGTCCGACACGTAAGCAACCCAACGGCCGTCCGGAGAGACATCGACGTGGTCCTGAGAGCCTGCCGCCTTCAGGATGATCGTCGGGCTGGGTTTTGGCGCGGCGAGATCGATCCGCATGATGTCGTAGTCGCTGCCCGGAAACTGTTCGGCGTAGAACAGAGTACGGCCGTCCGCGAGGACACGCCCCGGATCCTTCCAGCCGCCAGACGAATGGATCACCTGCATGTCCGCACCGTCATCCAGCGACTTGATGCAGAGATCGCCCACATCCTCGATGCGACATCCGAACACAATCCGTTTCGAGTCGTTGAGCCACGCGGGCGAATTGTATCCGCGGGCATCACGGGACAACCGCAGGCGTCGCCCTTCGCGAACGTCAGTTAACCACAGGCTTGATTCTCCGTAGAACTCGCCGACGACGGTAGCGATCTTGCTGCCGTCCGGCGAGAGCCGTGGCCAAAAATACCGGTCCACCGGACCCACGCTCCCCTGAAGGTTGCCGCGGCGGTCCACCCACAGCAGTCGGGATTCGCGCTCCAGGATCGAACTCGGCAGGAACAGCAAGGCACCCGAATCGGAGGCCGAGAAACCCATGAACCCTCGCGCCGGGTACCCGGCGATCTGGCCGACCGGAACGGGCATGGGCTCCCCGACGATTTCGAGTCGATCCATGTCGAGACGTACCGCGAGCAGGTCCGCCTTGCGCCCGAAGAGCAGGTAACCGGGGTCGACGTACTGGGGATTGGACGCGCCGCTGAGCAGCAGACGCGGCGCATCACCCTGCAGATTGGCCAACATGAGACGCGCCGTTTCGGGCGTGTCCATCGATCCCGAAACCATCGCCAGAAAGACAAAATGCTGTCCATCGGGCAGGAACGCAGGCCAGCGGTAGGAATCCGGCGCCTTGGCACGCGCCACTTCGCGCGTTGGCCCCCCGGAGGCGGACACCGCGTGCAAGCCGGAGGCGATATCGCGCGAAAACAGGATCACATCGTCGCGGTTCCACGTGCCCCCGCGCCCCTGCGGCGCATCGGCCAGCACCTGCGCTGCGCTGCCGCGCAAATCCAGCTTCTTGAGCTTGCCGTCCGCGAAGAAACCGACCTGCAGGCCGTCGGGTGACCAGAACGGGTAGTAGCCACCCGTTGTTCCCGGCAATGCGCGCGGCGTCGCGGAGGATAAATCGCGCACGAACAACTGGCGCTCGCCGCTTCTGGTCCGGGCTGAGAACACGGCCTTGCGTCCATCCGGCGACAGGGCCGCGCCGAGTTCGAACGAACGAAGCAGCGTTGCATCCGCCGGCGGATCGAGGCTCGCGATGATGGGTTCCCGGAGTGGCGGATTACCCGGTCGCCAACCGGTGAGCAGCGCTGTGAGCGCTCCGACCGCCAGCAGCGCGCAGCCCGTGGCGACAGCCCAAGCCACGCGCTCACGGCGCGAGCTGAGGGTGCGCAGTTTGGGTTTCAGCGCGGCGGGCGGTTCGGTCTTTGTCGTCGCGACCGCGCCGTCCTCGGCGGGTAGGGCGGCGATGGCCCGGGCCAACTCCTCGACCCGGTCCTCGATCCGGCCGCTGAAGCCGTCCGTCCAGTGATGCCTCGCGAGATAGAGTTCGAGCGAGCGGCCGGGCTGCACATCCTCGACCCGAAAGGTCAGGATCGGCTTGCCGAGCGTGAAGGCGCGGTTTACCTCGTTCTTGACGAACGGCGCCTTGTTCGCGGCCGAGGAAAGAACGAGCAGAAAGACCGAGGTCGAGTCGATGGCGTCGAGGATTGCCTCGTCCCACACTTTGCCGGGCACCACATCGCGCGGACCGATCCAGCAGGGCAGGCCGCGCGCCTCCAGCAGCGCACAGACTTCCATCGCGAGCGCGTGGTCGTTGTTCGAGTGGGAGATGAAAATGCGGGCCGGTTGTCGGACGTCGCTCAAGGAGCCCCCATCACTTTGCTTGCCGGAGTATCTTGCGGACATCTTTTGGCGGATGCACGGACTATCTCCAGCCCACTGGAACGATGCCGGTGGGCAACCCTATCTGGAATTTTCGTCCGTTGACCGCCTCAAGCCGGCACGGTGATCTGCTTCGCCTCGAACACCGCCTGCCAGCTTTCGATCTCGCTCACCACAATGTCGTCGGCGGCGTGCGCGAGCTCCGCGACCGAGCCGTAATCGAGCGCGGAGTCCGGCGCGCGCAGGATGAGCGCAATACGCGCATCCACCGCCTCGAGCTTGCCCGCCGTCACCCGCGAGATCGCCGCAAAGCGCTCGAAATCGCCGAAGAAACGGATGCCGGACAGCGCGCCGCCGAAGGTCGGCAGCGCCACGCCGAGAAAAGTGAATACTTTGGTCAGGCTCTTGAAGAGCTCCTGATCGAGGAGCCCGACCCAGCTGGTCGCTGCCAGAACGAGGTACAGCGCCGCCGCGGCCACCGCGAGCTGGAAGGAGCGCTCGGACAGGTGGTCGAGATTGTGGTGCACGGCGGTCAGGCGTCGCGCCTTCTGTGCGTGGTAGCCGCACTGCGAGGAAACATGCGGTGCGATCAACTCGACCAGTACGGCGCGCAGGTATTCCGGGGTGATGCGTACGTGGGGCAGACCGATTTCGCGTAGCGCATGGCGTGCATAGTGTTCGGGCCAGGCGGTGTCGGATCCACGCGGCCAGCGGCCGGTGGCGCGTGCTGCGCCGAGCGACAGCAGCAACGGTGAGTGGCGCAGGTATTCGGCGACGCGGCGTGTCTCGAACCAGCGGCCATGCCAGCGGCGTCCCTGGCCAACGAAGGTGATGGCAAGGATGGCGCCGAGCAGCACGAGTTCGAAGGCCGCGAACGGCCACTTCCAGGAACTGTCCACGACCGGCAGGTAGGCGACGCCGCTGATCACCGCCAACGCCGACAACACGAAGTTGACGACCATGCTGCCACGATAGGTGTCGGATAAATGCGCAGCGATGCCGTCTGACCAGGCAAAGCGACCGAGTACACCCTCGACCACGCGCTCGGCAAAGGGTCGGTCGGCCGACGGCAGGTTCGCGAGCGCCGAGGCCACGCCTGCGCCTGACCCGGTGGCGATCTCGTCGGGCGTCTCATAGGTCTGGGTCAGCGAGCGGCGCGGACGCGGACGCTTCTGCCCGTCGAAGCTGCGCTCTACCCAGCGGTACGCATGCCACAGCGGATTGCTGCGCGCGCGCCAGTTGCCGGCCGAGATCGCCGCGACCCCGAGATCGCGGGCGGGCGGCACAGCCGCCACGCCGACAACGCCCGGCAGCAGCGACGACAGCAAGATCTGTCGCAGCAGCGTTTCGCGGTCGGCGAGCGCGGAGTCCTCGTGGAGCAGTGCAAGCGACTCCGGTGCACCGAGGATGCGCCACGCATCGGGTACGGCGGGGTCGATCCAGAGTACGGGCGTACCCATGTCGAGGGCGGCGGCAACGGTATGGCCCGTGCCGCCGACGAGGCTGGTGCGGGCACCGTCCCAGACAGCGATCACCAGATCGGAATGCTCGATCATCACCCGCCCGGCGAGCGCCACGCGCACCGAGCTGTCGGCGCGAAACACATCCGAGCGGCCCACGTCTTCCGGGCGATCGTGCATGGCGAGGAGGTGTTCGGTGATCGCCGCATCGGCGTCGGCGAGCTCGAAGACCTGCGCCTGAGTGGTGATGGATCGCAGCGCCGCAGCACGGCGCTGCACGTCAGCGTCGGCCGGTTCACGGCCGGCGAGCAGCGCGCGGGCGTCCTCAGCCGTGCGCGGGCCGGCGTTGATGGCGCAGTTGAGCGACTGTCCGAACGGCAGCAGAGCGATGAGATCCCAGCCGCGACCGAGGGCCGCATGCGCCGCCATCTGATCGGTGCCATCCGCCATGAGCGACTGCATGCGGATCGGCGCAAAGGGCTCGCCGAAGGGTGGGGTCAAGGAGCCGACGATGGCGACGATCTCGTCGAGCACGCGACCCATGGCGGACTCGATGGCCGCCGCACGCGGTGCGTAGGACGGATGGTCGGCTCGATGTCCCGTAACGCCGAGGGACAGACGCACGCGCGGCGCGCGCGGCGGAGTGACAGGTCGGGCGGCGTCGGTCGGTTCGCGCACCGGCGAAGTTTAGCCGAGATCCCGTGGCCGGCATTCCGTAAACATGTCGAGCGCGCGATTGCGTGCGGCTGTATCGACCTGCAGCAGGCCGAGTACGGTGTGGAAGATGTTGTCGTGCGACAGTTCGCGCTTGCGGCCGCGCTCGACGCAGGCCATGTCGAGGCCCATGCGGCGCGCGTACCCCTCCGAGGCCCAGAAGACCATCGGCACCCGGGTCTGCTGGTCCGGGGCGATCGCGTACGGCAGCGCGTGCAGGAAGACGCCGCTCTCGCCCAGCGACTCGCCGTGATCGGAGACGTAGAGCAGCGCCGTGTCCGCACGGTCGGCGATTGCCGCCAGCGAGCGGATCGCACCGGCAAGCAGGTGATCGGTATAAAGGATGGTGTCGTCGTAAGCGTTGACGATTTCCTCGACCTGGCACTTGGAGAAATCCGTCTCGCGGCAGACCGGGGTGAACTGCTCGAACTGCCGTGGATAGCGCAGGTGATAGCCGGGTCCGTGGCTGCCGAGCATGTGCAGCACGGCCAGGCGTCGACCCGCAGGCTGCGCCAGAGATTTTTCGAAGAGGTCGAACATCGCGCCGTCCATGCAGGGGCCATCGCCCACGCAAAGCTGCGGATAGTCCTCGCGCGCGGCCCGGATCTCGGGAAGGCCGCGACAGACGCCCTTGCAGTGGGTGTTGTTGCCGAACCATTGGACCGTGAAGCCCGCCTTGCCCACGATATCGACGAGGTTGTCGCGGGCCTTGGCCTTCTCCGCCGAGAAACCGGCGCGGCCGAGATCCGAGAACATGCAGGGGACGGAGATGGCGGTGGAGGTGCCGCAGGACGACACGGCAGTGAAGTTGATCAGACCCGGCGTCGCGGCAAGTTGCGGCGTGGTCTGCCGCCGGTACCCGTCCAGCCCAAAGTCTGCTGCGCGTGCGGTTTCGCCAACCACCAGTACGACGATGAGGGGACGCACGGCGTCCGCGGCCTGCCACAGCTTGCCGGGTCGTGCATCGCTGCCGATCGGTTCATAAGGCAAGTCGGGTTTCGTCACCTCGGCGACATAGCTGCCGGCACCCGCTAGGTAGTTGACCGGCACGAGCAGGTGGCGCAGTTCACGGTTGTTGCGCAGCGTCGCAGCATGGTCCTGGTAGTAGAGCGCGGCGATCGCCCCGATGCCGAGTGCCGTGAGCCCCAGTGCGAGGCCACGGTGCGCCAACTCAACTCGCCACGTCGCGAGGACGAGACGCGTGCGCATCACCAGCACGGCGGGCAGCACGCCGAGCAGGCCGACGTAGAGGATCAGACTGAGATTGATGAGCTCCCCCGCCTCGAGGCCGTCGGTCTCGAAGACATTGCGGATCATCACCCGGTCGATGCGCACGCCGTAGGCCTGCACGAAGTAGGACGCGAGGGCGGCGAGCAGCAACACGACCGCCAGCAGCGGGCGGGCGAGCGGCCGGATCAGCGTGAACACCAGCAGAAACAGGTTGATCAGCAGAAAGGCGAGCAGCGCGAACGAGATCAGGTAGAAGACATCGTCCGCCGAAGCGGGCGGCCGGATCTCGAACACCCGCGACCAGAAAGGCAGGTTGAGTGCGAGCAGGCACCAGAGCGACGCGCAGGCCGTGAGCGCCGTGGTGCTGATCTGCCATCGGGGGAGTTGCAGTTTCATGGAGATATCGTGCCCGGAGTGCGGCCGCATGCGGCCGTTCAGAAGCTGCGCTTGGTCTCGACGGTCACCTGCATGCTCTTCAGCGACTTGTCACCGCCTACCGGAAAAGCGAGGTCGATATGCAGCACGTTGCCGAGCGCCGAGCGGCTGTTGCCGAGGCGCAAGCCGACACCGACGTCACCGAGCACCTCCTGCGTGCCGCTCGCAAACGGGTCACGACCCCAGGTGCCACCGACGTCGAGGAAGGCGGCGCCGCCGACATGCACCAGCCGGAAGGGATACCAGTCGGTGAAGGCCCGCTGTTCGAGGGTCAGCAGCCAGCGACCCTGCCCGCCCTGATAGCGCAGCGGATAACCGCGCAACCCCGTATCGCCGCCCAGCATCAGCTCGCGATCGGCATCCAGCTTCTCACCGCTGTCGACCGCCAGACTGGCAAAGAAAAGCCGCCTCTCGGACTGCCGGTGATAGTAGCGCGCCGAGGCGCTGAGCAGCGTATCGGCGAACGCACCGTGCTCATGGCGGCCGTCCAGCGAGGCGGCGAGCAGCAGGCTGCGCTTGCCGCTCAATTCGTAGCCCTTGCTGAGTTGTGAGGTGAAGATCACCGCGTTACGGTCGGCATCGAGACCCTTGGTCGAGTAGCCGATCCGTATGCCGGCGCGCCAGCCGTACTGGAAGTCCTCGGTGCGCTCGATCTGGTCGAGGTTGCGCAGCGCGCGAAAATCATCCTCCACGAACTCGACCGCCGCCCACGGATAGACCAGCTTGCGATCCGCAGGCGCCGCCGCGCGAAAGCGGCTGCCCGCCACCGGGTCGAACACCCGCTCGTCGTCCGTGAGACCGACCGACCAGCGTGTGACGAAGCGCCCCTGCAGGCCGCGCGACCAGCCGACCCAGGCGCTGCGGAAGCGGCGATCGACGAGATACTCGGCAACCGGCTCGCCGCGGTCGTAGCGCGTGTCGATGCGATTCGTCTTGAACGAGGAAAAACCGCCCGCACGGCGGGTATCGAGGGCGTAGAAAGGCTGCTCGAGCAGCAGCCGCTTGGCGCCACCGTCGCTGAAGTCGGAGTGCTCGAGCTCGAGCGCCCACCAGGTGCTGCCGAGTTGGCGGTCGACATAGCGGAAGGAGGTGATGTCGCGATCGACTTCGTTCAGCTGCTTGAAGTTGAGCTGCGAGCCCTGCCCGAAAAGATTGAGCTCCTCGAGTTCGAAGCCTGAGGTGCTCTTGCCGCCCGAGCGGCCGAAAGAGATGCCGGGATTGAGCGTCCAGACATCACGCGTCACCACCTCGATGTCCACCACCCCGTCGACGTAGCGCACCGGACGCACTGCGGCATCGTAGAGATAGCGGGTATCGCGCAGCAGCCGCTCGCTCTCCTCGAGCAGTCGCCCCTTGTAGGGATCGCCCGCGCGGAACAGCAGCCGGTCGACGATGGTCGTTTCACGACTGTTGACGTGCAGGCGATTGGCCGTACGGAACAGCCAGGTGTTCTCATCTGGACGGCTGGTGTCGAAGACGTCGAGCGCACGGATGGTCACCGTGCCGATGCGTGCGCCCGCCGCCTCGAGTGTGGCGTCATCCGGTACCTCGGCCGGGCGTTTGCGTTCCACCGGGTCGGTACGGGCCGCCACCAGCGGCCTGCCAGCGGGGGGCTCGGCCGCAGACAGCCACGCGCAGAACAAAGCAACGCCTCCAAAGACTGTTACCGCGACAAGTCGATCAAGCGGCTCTAGACATCGGCGATGGTTCATTCGGTGAACAGCAACGCGCCCGTCACCAGAGGCAGCGCCAGGTGGACACGCAGGAAACCGGGACTGAGGCGGCGGAGCGACAAGGTTGTGAGGTGGCTTGTGGCAAGGCTCCCGGGACGATCGGAGACGACCGAGGAGGCCCTGCGCGGCTTCAAGGAGACCTTGAAATCCGTCGCAAGTTCCCGAAGTTATTGACGTTTCGGACAACCCCCGGGCGCAAGTGTGACGCAGGGCAGGTACGGTGGCCAGCCTTTACCCGCCGCGCGGCCTGCCGCATCATCCATGGCCCGCTCTACCTCGCGCCAGCGCACCGCACCCGATCCTGCCGACTGCGCACCCCGGGAACAGCGGCCATCCTCTGAGGGTCGACCATGAAAAAACTGCTCGCGCTCGTTCTGTTCGCCATCGCAGCGCCGCTCGGCCTCGCCGCCGCCGAAGTCGGCAAGCCAGCGCCGGATTTCCGGCTGCAGGACCAGACCGGCGCGTGGCGCTCGCTGGCCGATTACCGGGGCAAGTGGGTAGTGCTCTATTTCTACCCCAAGGACAACACCCCGGGCTGCACCACTCAGGCCTGCGAGTTCCGCGACGAGATCTTCGCCTTCCGCAGGGCCAACGCGGTGATCCTCGGCGTGAGCGTCGACAAGGTCGACTCCAAGGAAGCCTTCGCCAAGGAGCACAGCCTGCCGTTCCCGGTGCTGGCGGACGCCGATACCGCCACCACCCGCGCCTACGGCTCGCTCACCAGCTACCCGCAGTTCAAGCTCTTCAATATCGCCCGCCGCGACACTTTCATCATCGACCCCGAGGGTCGGGTGGCGAGGCGCTTCGACAACGTCAATCCCAACGGGCACTCGAAGATGGTGCTCGCCGAGCTGACCGCCCTGCAGGCCCGCTGAACCCGGGCGTCACGGCCGCGCGACGAACTGCGACGGACTACCCGTTTTGGCTAACCGATGACCGTCAAATCCTCCCGCCCGGGTCCGTTAAAGACAGCGAAGGCTCCTGCGGAGCCGAGACGCCATCGCCCGGAGCTGGATATGTTCGACCTGCCACAATTTGCCATCAGCGATCGCCACGCCCGGGGCCTGCGACGGCATATCGAGCGGCGGATCCGGGACCGGCAGCAGAACCTGAAGGTCAGCCGCAACCCGCAGAAGTTCGGTCCGCGGGTGCGCATGGTGCACGACCTGCTGGTGGCGGCGCTCGGCCCCGGCAGGGTGATGATGGTCGAGGACAGCAAGAAGCTCGCCATGTGGACCTGCTGCGAGCTGAACGCGGACGGGATGTACCAGTTGCGCGGCGAATCGCTGCGCAAGCGCAGCGGCGACATCCTCAGCGAGGTGCAGGAATACCCGCTGCTCGCGACGCCACATTTCTTCGAGCGGCTCATTCAGGGCTTCAGGCTCGAGGGGCACACCCTGATCACCACCATGATCGACGTGATCCGTCTGCTCATGGACGAAGTGGGCATCGACGAGACGGCTTCCGAGGGTCGCTGGCCGACCTGGCGCGTGCACGGCAACGCCTGGTTCGCGCTCGAGTATGGTCTCGCTGCAGGCGACGTACCGCAGTACGGCGAGGTGGTGCTGCGCACCATCATCCCGGTGGCCAGCCTGCACCCCGCGCGGCGCGAGGCCTGGGAGGCCATGCGCAGCGCGGGCCGCCCGGTGTCCGTTTCAAAGGCCAATCGCAGCGCGCTGTCGCTCGAAACCGAGCAGGCTCAATAGCTGACCCGCCGCGCCGCCTATAATCGGCGCCGTGCCGACCCGCTCGGCTTGTTGGCTGTCGCCACCGGTAATCCATGCTCCGCATCTGCCCGCCCTGCGCCCACCTGTCCCGCATTCACCTACCCGTCGCCCGCCCCGCGCACACCGGTCTGCCGCCGTTGGTGCTGCTGGCCGCTCTTGTCATCAGCGCCTGCGCGGGGTTAGCCGGCGCCGACACGCCGGCGCAGAACGCCTTCACCGAGGCGAACCGCTACACCGTCAAGATCAACGCCTCGACCGAATACTCCTTCATCGAGCGCGAGTCGGGCGCCTGGACAGGCGCCGGGTTCCTCGTCGACCGGCAGCGCCGCTGGGTGCTCACCAACGCGCACGTCGCCGGCTACGTGCAGACCACACTGCAGGCGAACTTCAAGGGTGAGCCCAGCCGCCCCGCGCGCGCGCTGTTCGTCGACAATCTCCTCGACGTCGCGGTGATCGAACTCGCCGCGGGAGCCGTTCCCGCCGAGGCCACCGAGGCCCGGCTGGCCTGCGAGCGCCTGCCTCCGGTGGGATCCGACCTCGGCGCCTTCGGTCACCCGCTCGGGTACGCCTTCACTGCGACCCGCGGCATCATGGCCGGCATCACCTATTCAGAGGGCTATCCGATGATCCAGACGGATACGCCGATCAGCCCCGGCAACTCGGGCGGGCCGCTGATTGACCTCGCGAGTGGTGAGGTGGTGGGCATCAACACCGCCTCGGTGGGCGACAAGCGCGCGCAGAACATGAACTTCGCAGTGATGATTCCGCACGCCTGCCGGATCCTCGAGCTGCTGCGCGCGGGCCAGCCGGCGACTATTCCGCGCATCACCACCGACTTCGCGGCCGACGAGGACGACGTGCTCACCCTGACGGTGGCGCGCACGCCCACGCAGGCGGACGGCTTCGGACTCGAGGCCGGCGACACCGTGCTCGGCATCCGCGGCGATCCGCGCCAGTTCGCGAGCGCCGACGATCTGCTGCTCGCGCTGCGCGGCCGCTACGGCGATGTGCCGCTGCAGGTGCTGCGTGGCGGGCGGGAGATCACGCTGAGCACGGCCCTGAAGCCGAGCCTGCAGCATGTCGGCCGCAAGGGTCTGGCCGTCAGCGGCGTGGTATTTGCGCCGCGGCTGCTGGTGGAGGTTGCGAACGCCGACGAAGCGGGTGTGCTCATCGTCCATCAGGTCGAGCCGGGCTCGATCGGCGACCTGCACCAGATCGACTATGGGCCGGAGGTCATCTCGGTCGACGGGCAGCGTATAGGCAGCTTGCGCCAACTTCGCGAACTCGCCGAACAGGCAAAGCGCGAGCAGCGCGAGTTGCGCCTGATGCTGCGCGCGGTCACCGATGGCAGCGTGGCCATGGAGTTGTTCCACGTGCGCGACCTGCCGGTCGACACCATCGAGGTTTATCCCCCCGAGTAAGGCGGACCATGCCCATCCCGTACCGGCCAGCCGTGACCAGTAGCAGGCGCCATGCCGCGCTCCTCGGCGTTGTCATGGCGGTCGCGGCGGTGTTGCCGGCCGTCGCCGTCGAGCGGCTGACGCTCAGCGTCGAGCGTATCGACACCAGGATCGACAGCCGCATCGGCAAGGAACGGCGCCGCGTGCCGATCCAGCTTTCAGAGGCCAGGCTCGAGATCGAACTCGGCAGCGGCGGACAGTCGACGCGCGGCCGCCTGCAAATCGGTGCATCGCCGCTCGGTCAACTCGACCTGCCGCTGCGGCTCACCCCGCGCGGCAACGGCCAGCAACTTGCCCTCGGCCCGCTGCAGCTACGCTCCGCCTCGATCCTCGATGTCGGCCGGCAGTTCTTCGAGCTGCCTGCGGACCTCGCCGTGCAGGGCAGTGTCAGCGTGTCCGCAGAGCTGGCAAACGTCGGCGGCAGTGGGCTGCCGGCGGCAGCCGTCGTCCGTCTCGCCGGCGCAGACCTCGGCTTTTCGAACGGCAGCGGCACTTACGCCGCGGAGGACATCTCCTTCGACGCCGACCTGACGCTGCAGGCCGGCGGCGACGCGCCGGGATCAGACCTCGCCTTCGCAGCCCATCTCGACAGCGCGCGCGGCGAGATGCTGCTCGGCAGCGCCTACCTGAAGCTCGGCACCCATCCCTCGCGCCTCGAGCTACTCGGGAAGATCAGCGGTGAGGACTTGGAGTTGACCTCGCTCGCGATCGAGCAACGGGGTCTGCTGCAGGCGAGCGGCAGCGCGCGCCTGCGGCTCGGCGCTGCTGCCGAGCCGCGTGACTGGCTGCAGTCGGCATCCCTCGAGCTGCAGGACCTGCAAGTGCCGGCAGCCTACGCCACCTACCTGCAGACCGCGCTCGCCGGCACGGCGCTCGATACGCTCGAGTCGGCCGGCAGCCTGTCCGGCCGGCTCGAGATGCGCGCAGGCGAACCGTGGTCCGCGGCGCTGACACTGCAGGACATCTCGCTGCGCGATGCGCGCGGCATCTTCTACATCCACGGCCTGCGCGGACAGGTCAACTGGACTGCGGCCGATGCAGAGCTGGCGGCCGAACCCTCGCTGGTCGCGTGGGATGCCGGCGGTACCTATGACATCGGCGGTGGCGCCGCCTCGATGCAACTACGACTGCGCGGACGAAGCCTGACGCTGCTCGAACCTGCACGGCTGCCGGTGTTCGACGGCGCGGTCAACGTGCAGCAGCTCGGTATCCGCGACCTTGGTCTGCCCTCCGTGCAGTTCGACTTCGCCGGCGGCATCGAGCCGATCAGTCTCGGCGAGATCAGCAAGGCCTTCGGCTGGCCGGCCTTCGGCGGCGTGCTGCGCGGCCGCATCCCGGCAGTCGGTTATCACGACGGCGTGCTGCGTTTCGACGGCGACCTCGAGGCAGAAATCTTTGATGGCCGCATCCGCGGCAGCAACATCCGGCTTGCCGAACCCTTTGGGCGATGGCCGCGGCTGACCGCCGACGTGACACTCGAAAATCTCGACCTCGAGACGATGACCTCCGCCTTCGAGTTCGGCAGGATCACCGGCCGTCTCGAGGGACGCATCGACCGGCTGGAGCTGTTCGACTGGAAACCGGTGTCCTTCGACGCCTGGCTGCGCACGCCGCCCGACGACCGCAGCCGCAAGCACATCAGCGTCGATGCCATCAACAGCATCGCCAATGTCGGCGGCACCGCCGGCAGCGGTGTCTCCACGGCGCTGCGCAGCGGGGCGCTGCGCCTGTTCTCGCGCTATCACTATCGCCAGCTGGCCGTGCGCTGCATCCTCGAAGATGACGTCTGTCGCCTCTCCGGCGCGCCGCTCGCCGGCGATCGCTACTATCTGCTGCAGGGCGCAGGCATCCCGCGGGTCAACATCATCGGCTACAGTGGACGCGTGCAGTGGTCGCAGCTCATCGACCAGATCTCCTGGCAGATCATGACCGGCGGCACGTTCCGCATCGAGTG
The DNA here is from genome assembly GCA_044375655.1 of Steroidobacteraceae bacterium. Classification (GTDB taxonomy): domain Bacteria; phylum Pseudomonadota; class Gammaproteobacteria; order Steroidobacterales; family Steroidobacteraceae; genus UBA964. The sequence continues at coordinate 56,128 of JBILMF010000001.1, forward strand.
AGGTGCATCGCGAACCGGCTCATGCGCAGCGGCGGCGAAGCGCCTAAACTCACCCTCATGATCCACCGCCGGGGTGCCACCATGAATCACTTCCTCAAGTTGAATGCGCTCCTCGCCTCGCTGCTGCTCACGGCCTGCGTCACCATCAACGTCTACTTCCCGGCAGGCGCCGCCGAGCGGGCCGCCGACCAGATCATCGACTCGGTGATCAAGGGTGCCGGCGTGGTACAACCCGGCACGGCTGCGCCGCCCGCCACCGTCCCGCCACCGCGCACGCCCGCGGGCACACCCACCGGCACACCATCGACCACAGCGCCCGGCTCGGCGCTGACCGCCGCCGGCCCGACCATGGTGCTGTCGACCGACGGCGCGGCGATCATGCGCACGCTCGTCGGGCGCCTGCTGGAGCTCGCCGTGCCGGTAGCCCACGCGCAGCCGCAGGCGAATATCGACGTGTCTTCGGCCGAGATCCGCGCGATCACGGCCTCGATGCAGTCGCGGTTCGCGCAGCTTGAGCGCTTCTTCGACGGCGGCGTTGTAGGTCTCACCGCCGAAGGGCTCATCGACGTGCGCGACATCGGCAGCGCTTCGCTCCCGGACCGGGCGCTCGTCAAGCGCCTGGTGGCCGAAGACAACCGCGATCGCGACGCGCTCTACGACGCGATCGCCCGCGAGAACGGCCGGCCGGAGTGGGAACCCGACATCCGCCGTATCTTCGCGCAGCGCTGGGTAGAGCGCGGCGCCAAGCCGGGCTGGTACTTCCGCGATCTCGAAGGGAACTGGAAGCAGCGCTGACGTCCGGCATGCGGTGGCGGCCGCTTGCGCTGATCGGTCTGCTGCCCGCACTGCTTGCGGCCCTGTTGCTTGCGGGGTTGCTGGCCCTGCTGCTGTTCCGCGACCCGCTCGTCAACTCGGCGCCGGTCCGGGTGGAGATCGCGCAGCAACTGAAGCGGCTCACCGGCCGTGACGTCGCCGTAGAAGGCGACATCGACATCGACGAGTTTCCGTGGATCAGCGTGGTGGTCGGTGCCGGCAGTTTCGGCAATCCGCAGGGTTTCGTCGGCCCGCCGTTGTTCACCTGGCGGCAGATCCGCCTGCGGATCCATTACAGCTCGCTGTTTGCCGAGACGCTGCGCCTCGAGCGCATCGTGATCAGCGGACTGGTCGCCGACCTGCGCCGCAACGCTGACGGCCTCGCCAATTGGACCGACATCGGGCCGCTGGAGCCGCTTGGCCCGCCGACCGCGATCCTCGCGATCCCGGAGATCGCGCTGGAAGACGCGCGCGTCCGCTACACCGATGAAGCCATCTCGCCGCGACCGCTGGCCGAGCTCGATGCTCTCGGAGTCGTGCTGCGCGACGTCACCCGCGGCAGCGGCCCCGTGGAGCGACTGCACTGGTTCGCGACGACAATGACGCTCGCTGGCGCGGCGCAGCTTGGCCCGCCCGCCGGGGCGCGCACGGCGGCGCACACCGGGCCGTCGGCCGGAGCGTGGGCGGGGGCGCTAGCCGGGCCGCTGTCGCTGCGGGCGGAGGGCCTCGATCTGAGATTGCCGCCGACCGCACCGGCGTTCACCACGCGCAGCCTGCAGCTGCAGCACGGGGCGCTGCGCGCCGGCATCGAGGATCTCGCTCTGCAGCCCTCCGGGATCAGCGCCGCGGTGCGGCTCGAGCCGCTGCCGCTCGCGGACCTGCTGCGCCTCACCGGCGTGGACCCGCCACCCGACGCCGCGGCGGCGCCGCAGCTGCGCGGGTTGACGGCGAAGCTGCGGTACGCAGGCGGGACGCTGCGTGCCGAGGCTCTCGACACCCGTATCGACGACACGCGGATCCGCGGCAGTATCGAGTTCGGCTCACCCGTCCGGGTGCAACTCACGGCCGACACGCTCGATCTCGGTCGATACGCCGGCCTCTTCGGGGAGCAGACAGGCGGGCAGCCGACAGCTCTGGCGTTCCCTGAAGAGCTGCTGCGCGACCTGCCGCTCGACGGCCGCATCCGCATCGGCCGGGTAAGGGCCGGGGACACCACCTTCAGCGGGGTGACCCTGCGGCTGCAGTCCCGGGGCAGGGGTGCGGCAGGCCCCCGGTAACGGATATACTCGCGCGCCAATTCCCACCCCGTTTCCCGGATGTCACCGTGAGCAATCAGGACTCCAAGTTCTTCAATATCTTCAGTCTGGTACTCGGCATCCTCATCGTGATCTCGATCCTGCTGTTCGCGCTGGCGCGGTCCGTCGGCCAGAACACCCAGTCGACCCACCTGCGCACCGACCCGAAGTACGTCGCGGAGGTCGCCGAAAACCTGACCACCGGTCGTGTGGCGGTCGCGGGCCGTGACAACTCGGCGCTTGCCATCGTACCGCCCGCCGGGGCGGTCGTTGCCGAGCTCGCCGTGCCCACCGACGGGCCCGGGGTCTACGAGCAGGTCTGTGGCGCCTGCCATATCAACGGGATCGCCGGTGCACCGCGCTCGGATGACCGCGCTGCCTGGGCAGCACGCATCGCGCAGGGTCAGGCGACGCTCTACAAGCACGCCATCGAGGGCTACACGGGCAAGAACGGCGTCATGCCCGCCAAGGGTGGCCGTGTCGACCTGTCGGATGATCTGGTCAAGGCCGCCGTTGACTATATGGTGAGCAAGAACCAGTAAGGGTCCGGCCGGCGGACCAGCAACCCGCCAACCCGGCTCTGGCCGAGACGCCGCGGCGCTGCCGCGGGGCGGTGGACCTCAGGAGAGGGCCCGCCGCAGCGACGCCGCGTCGGCGACGTCCTGCTCGCTGACCGCCGTGTTGCCCCGCAGGTCGGCGAGGGTTCTGGCCACCCTCACCAGCCGGTCATGAGCACGCAGGCTGGTACCGTGCGCCTCCCTCGTGCGCAGCAAGGCGCGCTCCGCGGCATCGCCGATGTTGGCCGCAGCAATCAGTCGGGGACCGCTCAGCGCGGCATTCAGGCAACCCTGCCGGTCGCGTTGCCGGACACGCGCAGCGAGCACACGCTCACGGATCTCGTGGTCGCCTGCGCAGGCGCGAGCCCGCGTGGCGGCACGTCGATGCTCGGCAAGGTCGGCATTGCTGACGACATCGAGCTCCACGCGCAGGTCGAGACGGTCCAGCAGCGGACCCGAGAGGCGCGCCCGGTAGCGCTCGACCACGGCGGCCTTGCACTGGCAGCGCCGCACCAGCGAGCCGCTGAATCCGCAGGGGCAGGGATTCATCGCAGCCACCAGCTGGAAACCCGCCGGATAGTCCGCCTGCGCGCCAACCCGCGCGATCGCCACCCGCCCCGTCTCGAGCGGCTCGCGCAGCGACTCCAGCACACGCCGGTCGAACTCCGGAAGCTCGTCCAGAAACAGGATGCCGCGGTGCGCAAGCGTGACCTCGCCGGGACCCGCACCGGGACCACCGCCGATGATGGCGTTGGCCGATGCCGTGTGATGCGGCGCACGGAACGGACGACCGGCGACGACGCCGACGGCGGGGGCGGTCAGCGAGGCGATCATGGCGACTTCCTGTGCCTCCGCAGGCTCAAGCGGCGGCAGCAGGCTACGCAGCCGCTCGGCGAGCATGGTCTTGCCGCATCCCGGCGGCCCGATGAGCAGCAGGCTGTGGCCGCCCGCTGCCGCCACCTCCAAGGCAAGCTTGCCCCGCGGCTGGCCGCAGACGTCGGCGAGTTGCGGTTGCGGGCTCTCGGCGCCGGCGGCCGACGGTTCGAAGCCGACCTCGACGGCGGCGGTATCGTGCCCGCCCAGCCAGCCGCAGACGGCGAGCAGGTCGGCTGCCGCGGTGGCCGCGAACGCCGGGAACCAGCGCAGATCGCCGGCGTTGGCGACCGGCAGTACGACGCGGTGACCGAGGGCCGCCGCGGCGGCGGCGGCCGGTAGCGCGCCCCTTACGGCCCGCAGCTCCCCCGAGAGCCCGAGCTCGCCAAGGAACTCCAGCCCGGCCAGCTCGCGCCGCGGTACCAGCTGACCACTGGCGACCAGGATGCCGATCGCGATGGCGAGGTCGAAGCGTCCGCCATCTTTCGGCAAATCAGCCGGCGCGAGGTTGACGGTGATGCGGCCGGCTGGAAACTCGAACCCTGAATTGACCAGCGCGGCACGCACCCGCTCCTTGCTTTCTTTGACCTCGGTGGCCGGCAGGCCGACGATGTTGAAGCACGGCAGTCCGGCGCCGAGGTGGACTTCGGTGTCGACGCGGGGAGCCGCAAGGCCGACCTGCGCGCGACAGAGGATGCGCGCGACCGACATGACGCGATGGTCAGCGGTTCGCGATGTCCGGGCTGCTGCCCGGAGCGGCAGGGGCGCCGGCTGCCAGCCGGGCCTCGAGCTCGGCGAGACGCCGCTCGAGGACTTCGAGCCGCGCGCGGGTGCGCTCGAGGACCTTGGTCTGGGCGGTGAATTCGTCGCGCGAGAGCAGGTCGAGTCCGGCGAGGTTGGCGCGCAGCACGGCGCGGAAGTTGTCCTCGAGATCGTGACGCAGGTTGCGCACGGCCGGGGGAACGCTCTCGAAGAGCCGGCGGGCGAGATCGTCGATGCGGAAATCCATGGTTTGCCTCCGTTGCCCTCAATTGACGCAGGCCATCGGGCGCGAAGCGCCAAAACGGTGCGCTGCGAACACATGAACCTGCGAAAAAAGCCCTGAACTGCCCTGTTTGGCGCGCGGCCGGGGTGGCATGGAATCTGCAAAACCCGTCCGTGACCCGTAGCGTCGCGAAGGATAACGCGATGCGCGGCGAGGCGCCGAGCCGCAATTGCGGCCGGAACGTTCGGATAGCGCGGCCGGCCAAGGATGGGCGTGGCGATGAAGATGATCACCGCAGTCATCCGGCCCTTCAAGCTGGACGATCTGGAGTTGGCGGTCGCGCAACTGGGCGTGCAGGGCATGACGGTCACCGAAGTGCAGGGCTACGGAGCCGGTCATGGACACTCGGAGGTCTATCGCGGTGCGGAGTACCGGATCGACTTCGTGCCGCGTACGCAGGTGCAGATTGCGGTCGACGACAGCATCGTCGAACCGGTGGTCGAGGCGATCGCCAACGTGGCGAGGACGGGCAAGGTGGGGGACGGCAGGATTTTCGTAACCGATATCGAGCAGGCCGTCCGCATACGCACCGGCGAGACCGGTACGGCCGCAACCTGAATTTCACGGCGAGCAGGGAGACTCACATGAAGACGCTGGATCGATTCCTACAACCCGCCAAGCTTTCGGGCGACGTCGTCGCTGGCTGGCGTCGCAGGCTGAACGTCGCGGCCACGCTCGCGGTCGCAGCCATGGGTCCGGCGCTCGCGCTGGCACAGGACGCACCGGTGCCCGAGAAGGGTGACACGGCATGGATGCTCACGGCCACCCTGCTCGTGATCCTGATGACCATCCCGGGACTCGCCCTGTTCTACGGCGGTCTGGTGCGCGCGAAGAACATCCTCTCGGTGCTGATGCAGGTGATGGTGGGCTTCTCGCTGATCGTCGTGCTGTGGTGCATCTACGGCTACTCATTCGCCTTCACCGAAGGCAACGCCTTCATCGGTGGCACCGCACGGCTGTTCCTCAACGGTGTCTGGGACCCGGCTGCGGGCACCTTCGCGTACGCCGCGACCTTCAGCAAAGGCGTAGTGATCCCGGAGATCGTCTTCGTGGCCTTCCAGGCGACGTTCGCGGGCATCACCTGCGCGCTCATCGTCGGCGCCTTCGCCGAGCGCATGAAGTTCGCAGCGGTGCTCATCTTCATGGTGATCTGGTTCACGATCTGCTATTTGCCGATCGCGCACATGGTCTGGTTCTGGATGGGTCCCGACGCCTACACCGACGCCAGCGTGGTCGACGCCATGAACGCCAAGGCGGGTCTGCTCTGGCAGTGGGGCGCGCTCGACTTCGCGGGCGGCACGGTGGTGCACATCAATGCGGGCGTGGCGGGTCTCGTCGGTGCCTACATGGTGGGCAAGCGCGTGGGCTACGGTCGCGAGCCGATGCCGCCGCACAACCTCGTGCACACCATGGTGGGTGCTGCCCTGCTGTGGGTGGGCTGGTTCGGTTTCAACGCGGGCTCGGCGCTCGAGGCCGGCAACTTCGCCGCCCTCGCCTTCCTCAACACGCTGCTGGCGACGGCTGCGGCAGTGGTGGCCTGGTCGTTCGCCGAGTGGGCGCTCAAGGGTCACGCCTCGATGCTCGGCGCGGCCTCGGGCGCGGTCGCCGGACTCGTGGCGATCACGCCGGCAGCGGGCAACGTCGGCATGATGGGCGCGCTCGCGATCGGCATCGCCTCGGGTCTCGTCTGCCTGTGGGGTGTGACCGGCCTCAAGAAGCTGCTCAAGGCCGACGACTCGCTCGACGTATTCGGCGTGCACGGCATCGGCGGCATCCTCGGCGCACTGCTCACCGGCGTGTTCAACAGCCATTCGCTCGGCGGCCCCGGGCTGGTCACCGACTGGGTGACGGCGTCCGTCGGCACCAACCCGATCGCCGTGCAGGTGCTCACCCAGGCGAAGGCGGTAGGCGTGACGATCGTCTGGTCGGCGGTGGCGGCGTACATCGCCTTCAAGATCGCGGATCTCACGGTCGGGCTGCGCGTGACCGAGGAAGCCGAGCGCGAAGGTCTCGACACCAACGAACACAACGAGCGGGCTTACTACAACTAACCCGCACGTACACCGATTTACAGTTGTCCCCTGTAAACCCTCGGGGCGGCGGTCGCAAGGCTGCCGCCCTTTTTTTCGCCCGCGGGTTTTCGTCCCCGCGGCGTGATCCGGTGCCAGCGCGGCGGCCTGTTAAGATTGCCGTATGCGGGCTGGCTTCCTCGGACTCGGCGCAATGGGCGCCCACATGGCGCGCAACCTGCACAAGGCCGGGTTGCTCGGCGGTGTCTGGAACCGCACCCCAGCCAAGGCGGCGGCGCTCGCCGCGCAGGTCGGTTGCGATGCCGCCGCCGATCCCGCCGACCTCGCGCAGCGCTGTGACTCTCTGGTTCTCTGCGTGTCGGCCGATGCCGACGTCCTCGAGGTGGTGCGTGCGCTGCTGCCCGCCATCCGGCCGGGCACGCTGGTCATCGACTGCTCCACGGTGAGCGCCGATACCGCGCGCAGCGCGGCGGCCATGCTGGCGGCGCGCGGCGCCGCATTCCTCGACTGCCCGGTGAGCGGCGGCGTGGAGGGCGCCGAGCGCGGCACGCTCGCCATCATGTGCGGTGGCCCGGAGGCCGACTTCGAGCGTGCACGTCCGCTGCTTCAGGCCATGGGCCGGACCGTGAGCCTGTTCGGCGCGCACGGCGCAGGTCAGGCTGCCAAGGCGACCAACCAGATCATGTGCGCGGGCATCATCCGCACCGTCGCCGAAGCGATGGCCTTCGCGCGCGCGCAGCGTTTGCCGCTCACGCAGGTGGTGGAGACCCTTGGTCAGGGCGCAGGCTCTTCCTGGTACTTCGTGCACCGTGCGCCGAACATGATCCGCGGCACTTATCCGCCGGGGTTCCGCGTCCGCCTGCACGAGAAAGACCTGCGCATCTGTCGCGACATGGCGGCGGCCAGCGGTGTATCGCTGCCCGTGGTCGAGGACATGCTGCGCGAATACGGCGAACTGATCCGCCGCGGCTTCGGCGACGAGGATATCTCGGCGATCTACCGCCTGAAGCAGGAACTGTTCGACAACGCCCCCTTCCGCAATCCGCCGCTCGAAGAAATCCTTGGCCTGCTGGGCCGCGTTCGCACCATCGCCATGGTCGGCCTCAGTGCCGATCCCTCGCGGCCCAGCCACGGCGTGGCGCGCGGGTTGCAGCGCCACGGTTGGCGCGTGATCCCGGTGACACCGGCCGGCGGGGAAATCCTCGGCGAACGCTGCGTGGCCACACTGGACGAGGTCGGCTCGGTGCTCGGCAGCGGCGAGCGCATCGACCTGGTCGACGTCTTCCGGCGTCCCGAGCACGTCGCCGGTATCGTCGACGACTGCATCAGGCTCGGACTGCCAGCGCTCTGGCTGCAGGACGGCGTGATCGACGAGGCTGCAGCGCGCCGGGCGCGCGGCGCCGGCATCTTCACCGTCATGGACCGCTGCACGCTCCGCGACTGCGCGCTGCTCGAGCGAACGCCGCCGCCTTGAACCTGCGCTTCACCAAGATGCACGGCCTCGGCAACGACTTCATCGTCGTGGCCGCCGACAACGAGGATGCGCTGCCCGACGCGGCGGGTTGGCGTGCCCTCGCCGATCGGCACACCGGCGTCGGCTTCGATCAGGCGCTCGTGGTACTGCCGCCGCGGCGCGCAGATGCCGCAGCCTTCTACCGCATCTACAACGCCGACGGCAGCGAGGTCGAGCAATGCGGCAACGGTGCGCGCTGCGTTGCCGAATGGCTGCGGCTCGCGGGCCGCGCTGCAGCGCCCGACGCCGGCGCAGGCACAGGTGCAGCAGCCGGCGGCACGCTGCGCATGGACAGCCTCGGCGGCCGGGTCGAGGCGCGCTTCGTCGCTCCCGGTCTCGTGTCGGTCAACATGGGGGTACCGCGCTTCGCGGAGCCCGGGGAGTCGACACTGGAGCTCGATGGCCGCCGGCTTTTGTTCACGGAAGTGTCGATGGGCAATCCGCACATAGTCCTGCGGGTGGCGGATGCCGCCACCGCACCCGTGGATGACCTCGGCCGTACACTCGAGTCACATCCGCGTTTCCCGCAGCGTACCAACGTCGGTTTCCTGCAGATCATCGACGAGGGCCATGCACGCCTGCGCGTATACGAGCGCGGGGTCGGCGAAACGCTGGCCTGTGGCACCGGCGCCTGTGCGGCGATGGCGGTCGGCCACCGGCTCGGCCTGCTGGCGGATGCGGTCGAGATCCGTCTGCCCGGCGGTTCGCTGCAGTTGCAGTGGCGCGGTGAGGGAGCGGATATCTGGATGACGGGGCCCGCAGTCGTCGCCTTCCGCGGCGAGACGGGTTCCGGGAGCGTCACACCATGCTGAGCGCGGAGGAAGTGCTGCGGTTCCTGCAAGAGCACCCCGATTTCTTCGAGCAGCACCCAGGGCTGCTCGAGCAGCTGCGGCTGCCCCACGGCAGCGACGGCGCGATCTCGCTGGTCGAACGTCAGATCAGGGTGTTGCGCGAACGGCAGGCGGCGAGCCGCGAACGCCTCGCCGAACTCATCCGCGTGGCGCGCGGCAACGACCTGCTCGCGGCGCGCATGCACCAGCTTGCGCTGCGGCTGCTGCATGCGCGGACGGCCGCGGAGGTGCATGCTCAGGTGGAGACCTCGATGCGCGAGGACTTCGAGGTATCGCCCGCACGCCTGCTGCTCGACGGTCCGCTGCTGCAGACGCTGGAGTCGCTGCTGTCGGCGGGTCGTCCGCGTTGCGGGCACTTCGCCGAGGAACAGCGTACGGCGGTGTTCGGCGACTTCGGATCCTCGATCGGATCGATGGCCATCGTGCCGGTGGGCAGCGGCGCGAACCGCGGCGCGCTGGTGCTCGGCAGCGAGGACCCGCAGCGCTTCAATCCGGCCATCAGCACCGACTTTCTGGCGCGCATCGGCGAGATGATTGCCGCCGCACTCGCACGCTGCGGCATCGACCCGCGGCTGTGACGCCTGCAGCGCGGCAGTGGCGCGAACGCTTCGGTGCGCACCTCGGCACCGAGCGCCGGCTCTCGGCCCACACCGCGGCCGGCTACCTGCGCGAAATCGATGCGTTGATCAGCTGGTGCGCCGGCAATGGGGTGCTTTCGTGGGAGACGCTGGACGCGCAGCACCTGCGCCTGTTTGCGGCGCGCTCGCATGCCGGCGGTCTGGCACCACGCAGCGTGCAGCGGCGTCTGTCGGCCGTGCGCACATTCCTGCGCTTCCTGCGGCGCGAGCGCGTGATCGCCGGCGATCCGGCGACCGAGGTACGCGCACCGCAGGCACGTCGCCGGCTGCCGGAGACGCTCGACGTCGATCAGATGGGGCGGCTGCTCGAGATCCCCGGCGACGACCCCCTCGCGGTGCGCGACCGCGCCATCATGGAGCTCTTCTACTCCTCGGGCCTGCGGCTCGCGGAGCTCGTCAGCCTCGATCTGCCCGCCCTCGACCTGGCCGACCGTACGGTGCGGGTACTCGGCAAGGGCAATAAGGCTCGCATCCTGCCGGTGGGGCGCAAGGCGGTATCCGCCCTGCAGGACTGGCTGGCGGCGCGCCGCGAACTCGCGCCCCCCGAGGAGACCGCCCTCTTCCTCGGCCGCAACGGCCGTCGGGTCGGACAGCGCGCGGTACAGGCCCGGGTAGCACGCTGGGCGCGGCTGCAGGGTCTGCCCATGCGGGTCCACCCGCACCTCTTCCGCCACTCGTTCGCCTCGCATCTGCTCGAGTCCAGCCAGGACCTTCGCGGTGTGCAGGAACTGCTCGGACACGCCGACATCGCGACCACCCAGGTCTACACCCACCTTGATTTCCAGCACCTGGCCCGCATCTATGACAACTCACACCCGCGGGCGAGGAAGAAGACATGAGCACTGCGTTCAACCCCCACGGCACGACCATCCTGGGCGTGCGCCGCCATGGTGTCGTCGCCATCGGTGGTGACGGCCAGGTGACGCTCGGCAGTACCGTCATGAAGGGCAACGCTCGCAAGGTTCGCACTCTGGGGCAGGGCAAGGTGCTCGGCGGTTTCGCCGGCGGCACCGCCGATGCGTTCACGCTGTTCGAGCGCTTCGAAGGCAAGCTCGACAAGTTCGGCAACCTGACGCGTGCAGCCATCGAGCTCGCCAAGGACTGGCGGGCAGACCGCTACCTGCGCCGCCTGGAGGCGCTGCTGCTGGTCGGCGATCCGCAGAAACTGTTCGTGATCTCCGGCAATGGCGATGTGATCGAACCCGAGCACGACGTGGTGGCCATCGGTTCGGGCGGTGCCTATGCGCAGGCCGCGGCCCGCGCCCTGCTCGAGAACACCGATCTGCCCGCGCGCCAGATCGTCGAACGCTCGTTGAACATCGCCGCGGATATCTGCATCTACACCAATCGCAGCCTCGTGATCGAGGAGTTGCACTCGTGAGCGACACCGCCAACGCCCTCAAGCCGCGCCAGATCGTCAGCGAGCTCGACAAGCACATCGTGGGTCAGGACGCCGCCAAGCGCGCAGTGGCCATCGCGCTGCGCAACCGCTGGCGCCGCATGCAGGTCGAGGAGCGCCTGCGGCCGGAGATCACACCAAAAAACATCCTGATGATCGGTCCCACCGGCTGCGGCAAGACCGAGATCGCGCGCCGCCTCGCCAAGCTGGCCAACGCGCCCTTCGTGAAGGTCGAGGCCACCAAGTTCACGGAGGTCGGCTATGTCGGCCGCGACGTCGACTCGATCGTCAAGGAACTGGTCGATGCAGCGGTCAAGATCACGCGCGAGGCGGAGATGGCGCGCGTGCGCGACCGCGCAGCCGATGCAGCCGAGGAGCGCGTGCTCGACGCCCTGCTGCCCAAGCCGAAACTGATGGGCTTCTCCACCGACGAGCCAGTGCAGCCGCGGGATGCGGATACACGGCAGAAGTTTCGCAAGATGCTGCGCGAGGGCAGCCTCGACGAGCGCGAGATCGAAGTCGAGCTGCGCGGCATGGGAGCGGGCATGGAAATCGTCGCTCCGCCCGGCATGGAAGAGATGCAGCAGCAGCTGCAGGCCATGTTCCAGAATCTCGGCGCCGGCAAGAGCCGCCCAAAGAAAATGAAGGTCCGCGACGCCATTAAACTGCTCGCCGACGAGGAAGCTGCCAAGCTGCTCAACGAAGACGAGCTGCGTGCCGCGGCGGTGCGCAATGCGGAGCAGAACGGCATCGTTTTCATCGACGAGGTAGACAAGATCTGCCGCCGCCAGGACACCTATGGCGCGGATGTCTCCCGCGAGGGCGTGCAGCGAGACCTGCTGCCGCTCGTAGAGGGTTGTACGGTGACCACCAAGTACGGTCCGATCAAGACCGATCACGTGTTGTTCATCGCCTCCGGCGCTTTCCATGTTGCCAAGCCTTCCGACCTGATCCCGGAGCTGCAGGGACGTTTCCCGATCCGTGTCGAGCTCGAACCGCTCAAGGTCGAGGACTTCGTGCGTATCCTCACCGAACCGGATGCGTCGCTGACCACCCAATATGCGGCGCTGCTGCGCACCGAGGGGGTCAGCGTCGAGTTCACCGCCGAGGGCGTGCGCCGGCTCGCCGAGATCGCCTTCCACGTCAACGAACGTACCGAGAATATCGGGGCACGGCGGCTGCATACCGTGATGGAGCGTTTGCTCGAGGAGGTCTCCTATGACGCGAGCGAACGCGCGGGCAGCACGCTGCGCGTCGACGCGCCCTACGTGGACGGGAGTCTCGGCAAGCTCTCGCAGGACGAGGATCTCAGCCGGTTCATTCTTTGAGCGATCTCGCGCTCGGCATCATCGTGCTGGTATTCGCGGCGGTGCCGGCCTCACTGCTTCTGCTTGCGCTGGCCGATGGGGTGCGGCTCGAGGGCGAGGGTCGCAAGCGCCGCTGGATCCGCAATTGCCTGTGGGCGCTCGCGCTGCCGGCATCAGTACCGCTGGGTCTCGGCGCCTGGAGCGCAGCCGGCGCCGCGCACCTCGAGCCGCTCTGCCATGCCTACGCGACCCCGGAGTTTCGCGCGCTCCGCGCAGCCACGGACCCCGTGCTGCGGCTCGATCTGCCGCCGGGCGCGGCAACGCCCGCGTGGGTCGCGGAGCTGAAGGCGCGCTTCCCGGGCCGGGTGATCCTCGCCACGGACAATACGCCGGTCGCGCGGAGCACCCATGTACTCGAGGTACGCGAGGTCACGCACCACCGCAACCTCTGGTTCACCGTGCAAATGACGCGCTTCCGCCTGCTAGAGAGCGACTTCGGCTCAGTGCTCGCCGAGGGCGATGAGCTGCAGATCGAGGCTGGCCGCGGCCGCCATCACTGCGGAATCGGCAGCGGGCCGCTGCCGGTCGCGGCATCGAGGACCAGTTGGCCGGGCGGCGACGGTGTCGCCCGCTTCGTCGAGCGCGGGCTGCAGCCGGCGCCGCTCAGACCATGAAGCCGAGATTGCGGACGGCGAAGTTGCCGATGTTGGGCGCGATCCTCGCGAGGTCGCGGTCCTGCACGCCGAACCAGCCCGCAAGCGTAGCTGCATACTGGTCGGCGGAGATCCCGGGAATGATGCGACCGCCGCCGACGTCGGCGGCGCCGCCGATTTCGAGCAACGGATAGCTGCCAAAGAAACGACCGCCGCGCACCGCACCACCGACGACGAACTGCAGTCCGCCCCAGGCGTGGTCGGAGCCGTCGCCGTTGGAGGTCAGGGTACGACCGAAGTCCGAATGGGTGAACAGCGTGACGCTGTTGTCCATGCCGATCTCGCGCATCGCATCGTCGAACGACTTGATGGAGGTGCTGACGTTGGCGAGCAGGCCGGGTTGGTCGCGCACTAGATCGTCGTGCTGGTCGAAGCCGCCCGTGGAGACGAAGAAAATCTGCCGAGACAGGCCAAGGCTCTGGCGCGAGGCGATGATCTTGGCCACGGTGCGCAGCTGCTGCTGGAGCGGTGACAGCGTGCCGCTGTTGGGCAGCGCCGCGAAGTTGTAACTGCCTGCTACCGCTGCGCTCACCCGGTCGGCGAACTGGATCGCGCGCTGCTGCACGCCGGCGTAGGCGCGCTCGTAGAGGGTGTTGGTCGACGAGCTGAGCGCACTGCCCAACATCGACTCATAGGCGGCACGCCGCGCCGGACCTGCGCCGGTGGCAGGCAGCGCGGTGAACTGCACCGGGCCGTTGGCGCCCATGACGTAGGGCTTGGCGATGTCACTCGCCTGGAAGTAGGTCTGCCCGGCAAGGGACACGTTGACCGACAGGGACTGGTTGCCGACCTGCGCATTGAGCACGTCCGCGACTCGTCCCGCCCACCCGCTCTTCAGTGCGGTCCTGCCCCGCAGGCTGTGCCACTGATCCTGCTGGTCGTTGTGGGAGAACAGCTGCGGCGGCAGCTGGTGCCCGGTGCGCGAAGCGGTCTGGTACTCGGCTTTGGTGGTCGGCCGCAGCAGCGGGCCGACGTTTGCCATGACGGCCAGTCGGCCGGCCGCGAACAGATCCCGCGCCCCGGTCATGCTCGGGTGGAAGCCGTAAGTCGGATCACCGGGCAGCTGGTTGGCGAGCGTCACCGGCAGCAGGCTTGAGCGATCGATGGCGAGGCTTGAGGCCGTGCCGCCGCCGCGCGAACGCGAGTAGGCGTTGTACTCGGCGGTGCCCGTCGGCACCAGCATGTTCCAGGAGTCGTTGCCGCCGAACAGAAACAGGCAGACGAGCGCCTTGTAGTCGCCGAAGCCGCCGGTGCCGCTCATCTGTGCATGCACGGTGCCGGCGGTGCGGCCGAAGGCATAGGCAACACCACCGGCAGCCGCGGCCTTGATGAACTTGCGTCGCAGGCGATCCATGGTGGTTTCCCTCAGCGCTGCAGCGCGAACTCCGGCGAGGTGACGACGAAGAAGATCGCATCGGCGGTGCGCGTGTTGAGCGCCGTCGTCGGATTGGCCGCAGGGACGGTCGTGCGCTCGATCTGTGCCTTGGCCTGCGCCTTGAGTGCCGCGGAAATCTGCGCGGAACCCCCGAGCAGACGCTCGGCCACGCGGTTGATCAGCGCCTCGCTGTCGTTGGCTATCGCGAGTTCCTCGGTGGTGTTGATGTACATCAGGTCGACACCGGGATTGGTGGCGGTCTGGTTGCGCGACAGCGCCTGCGTCCAGAAGAAGTTCGCCATCTGCGTGTTCAGGTACTCGGTGGCAAGTTGCATCTCGGGGGATACCCGCCCGCTGTCGGCGATCTCCCCGGGCGGCGCATAGAACGGGCTGAAGAAGTTGAACACCGACGGTGAACCGCCCTGCGCCTGTCCGAAGACGCCGACCGCGCCGCCGGAGAAGTTGCCCGCCACGCCGAACCGGCCGGAGGCCGCCCTGGCGTCGTAGGCGCGCCAGAACTGCGTGAGCCGCAGCAGGGGTTCCTTGAGTTTGCCGGCCGCTGCAGCGGCTGTGCCGGCTGGCGGGTTGCGTGCCTCGGTGTCGAGCAGGATGCCCCTGACCACCGCCTCGAGGTTGCCACGGCGTCCGCTGCCGTCGTTGTTGAACTTCTCGGCGACACGCTGCACGTAGGCCGGCGAGGGGTTACTCGCAACCAGCCGCTGGATGAGCTGCTTGGCGATGAAGGGCCCCACGTTCGGATGGTTGAAGACGTTGTCGAGTGCATCCTTGAGGTCCTGCGCGCCGCTCTGACCTGCGGGGATGGTGGCGTTGACGAGGCTCACACCCGGGTAATCGAGGAGGCGCTTGCTGCCCGTCTCATGCTGATCCGCGAACAGCCGCATCGGCTTCACCTGGTTGTATCCGGGAACCGGCGCGAGCTGCGGTCGCGTGTTGGCGAAGGTGCAGTTGGGCGCGGTGGTGGGGCAGTCCCACTTCCAGCCGGTGAAGACGCGGGCATAGCCCTCTATCTCCTCCTGACCGTAGGTCGGGATGGGCTGACCTGTGGAGTCGGTGCGGACCGTGCCGTCGGGATTGAGCTGCACGAGACCGATGCTGAAGAGCTGCATCATCTCGCGGGCGTAGTTCTCGTCGGGGCGCAGGTTGGTGTTGGCGACCGCTTTCTGGTTACCGAGCATCGAGAGGTAAACACCCATCGCCGGATGCAGGGTGACGCTCTCCAGCAGATTGCGGAAATTGCCGAAGGCGTTGCGCGCCAGCATGTCGTGAAAGTCCGCCGTGGCGTTCGGCAGGTTGGCGAGTGCACCCAACTGCGAGACGACGAAGATCTCGGAGAGCGCGAAGGCGACGCGCTGGCGCAGCTGGTCATCGCCGCGCAGCACGTTTGCGAACCACTGCTCGAGCCGGGTGGCGTTGAGCGAGGCGATGTTGAAGTTCATCGGCAACGGGTCGGGGTAGGCCGCCTCCACAGCCGGCAACAGCAGCGAGGGTTCGCGCGCGATCTGCGCGTCGATCCAGCGGGTGTATCCGGTAGCGGAATCGCCGAGGGCGATCAGCCGGTTGGCTTCGGCCTCGGTGGCGCCGAAAGTCGTCTGGTTGAGGAAGCGGAAGGCTTCGACCTTGGTGATCGGCGGAGCTGCGGGCGCCGCGCTGAGCGGACCGGCGCCGCCGCTACCGCCGCCACCGCCGCAGGCAGCCACGACCAGCGCCGTCCCAGCGACCAGTGCGAGCCGCAGAGAGGTGCGAAGTCGGTCGGGTGTCCCCATGATTCTACTGTAGCGCGGATGCCGCCCGAAGCAATGTCAGGGGCGGGAAAGGATCGCGGATCGTGATGCAGGTCCGCCCTGCGGTGGCTCAGGAGTAGTGCTGTGCCGCGAGCAGATCCAGACGCTGCTCGAAGTCGCTGCCGCTCGGCAGCAGCACGCAGCCGACCGGCAACTCGTCGGCGGTGACCATGCGCGCGGCAAAGCCGCCGACCCAGACCTCGCAGCGGCCGCTGAGCCCGCCGGCGAGTTCGTGTAACTGGGCGAGCGCGGGGACTTCGTTCTCGGGCATCACCAACGACACCAGCACCGCGCGCGCCTCGACCTCGAGCGCAAAGCGCGCGATCTCGCCCGGCGGCACGTCGACCCCGAGGTAGTGGGTACGGAAACGGCGCGTTGCCGCCAGCCAGCTGCACATCAGGATGCCGAGCTCGTGGCGCTCGCCGGACAGCGTGGCGAGGACCATGCAAGGCCCGCTGTCCGAGCGCAGGTAACCCCGTGACACGCTGATGATGAGCCGGCGCACGATGTCGGTGACCATGTGCTCCTGGGCGATCGAGACCTCGCCACGGTGCCAGCGTTCACCTACCTCGCGCACCAGCGGCACGAGCACGGTATTCACCACCTCGTTGGGCGGCAGCAGCGCCACCGCCGAGGTCAGCACCTCCTCGACGCCCGAGGGGTCGCTGTGCAGCGTGGCGTCCACCGCGCGCTCGACATAGGACTGGCCGCGGGTAGGGCCGGGCCGCGCCTGACCGCCGGAGTCGGCGACCAGCTTGGCCAGCTCGTCCGCGGACAGGTCGGCGAGACGGCTGATGGTATGGCCGAGTTCGGTGGCGGTGCGCAGCAAGCGCAGCCGGGCCACATCGGCGGCGGAGTACGTGCGCCGTCCGGAGGTGTCGCGGGAGGGTCTGACGACTTCGTAGCGACGCTCCCAGGCGCGCAGAGTCTCTACCGAGAGGCCGGTCGCCTGGGCCACCGCCTTGATGGTGAATTGGCCGGAAGCCGAACTTGTAGCGAGCCTGTTCATGTTTTGTTCAGCTTCTGTACAGCGTTAACCTGTACAACATCTTGACAGATCAATCCCACCCTGTCATCCTCTCGCTCATAGATTTTTCGCGTACGCAGGATCGCGGTACGCCCCCCAGCCAACCCACGGAGTACTGCCATGATTCGCTTCAACGCCAAGGCCCTCGTTGCCGCCGCCCTGATCGGCGCCGGAACCCTCGCCGCCCACGCCACGGGCGCCCCCACCGTTCTCGACGTCGCCAAAGAGAAGGGTAACTTCAACACCCTCGCCAAGGCGATCGAAGTCGCCGGACTGCAGGACGCGCTGACCGGCAACGGTCCGGTGACCATCTTCGCGCCCACGGACGAGGCGTTCGCCAAGCTGCCGCCGGCCCAGCTCGAGGCGCTGCTGCGTCCCGAGAACAAGGATCAGCTGGTCAAGATCCTGACCAACCACGTCGTGCCGGGAAAGGCCCTCGAGACCGACGACATGAAGCGCACCCGCAGCGCGAAAACGGTCGCCGGTGAGGACGTGAAGTTCGAACTCGTCCGCGGTCGCCTGCGTGTCGACGGTGCCCGCGTAACGGGCGACTACAACGCCGCCAACGGCGTGGTCGTGGCCGTCGACAGCGTCCTGCTGCCGAACTGAGCGCTGACCCTGAAAGTTTGACCGAAGGACACGGTGCATCCCTGCGATGCGCCGACCCGGACACGGAAGTCCGGAGGCAAGGATAGCCCCCGTCCAAGGATGAGCCGGGAGGGGTGGACCGCCAAGGTCCGCCCCTCCCCGGACAATCGCTCCCCACGCACCGTGCGGTTAATATGCCGCGGTGTTTCCCACGACGACCGTCGGCAGCCTGCCGAAGCCAGATTGGCTAGCCGAACCGGAAAAGCTTTGGCCGCAGTGGCGTCTGCAGGGCGCGGCACTCCAGCAGGGCAAACAGCGTGCCGCCCTCGAGTGGCTGCGCGAGCAGGAAGCCGCCGGCATCGACATCGTCGGTGACGGTGAGCAGTTCCGCATCCACTTCGTCCATGGCTTCCTCGAGCAACTCACCGGCATCGACTGGAACCGCAAGACGCGGATGGGCATCCGCAACAACCGCTACGAGGCGGAGGTGCCAACGGTCACCGGACCGCTGGCGCGCCCGCGGTTGGTCCATGCCGCCGACGCGGCCTTCCTGCGTGGCCAGACCACGCACCGACTGAAAGTCACCCTCCCCGGTCCGATGACCATTTGCGACACGCTGGCCGACGGCTACTACGGCCGGCGCGCGGACATGGCGATGCGTTTCGCCGAGCTGCTCAATGCCGAGGCCCGCGAACTCGAGGCCTCCGGCGCCGATGTCATCCAGTTCGATGAACCAGCCTTCAACGTGTTTCTGGAGGAAGTCCGCGAGTGGGGGCTGCCGGCTCTCGAGCGCGCGCTGCAGGGCCTGCGGGCAACGACCGTGGTGCACATCTGTTACGGCTACGGCATCGAGGCGAACATCCGCTGGAAGGAGTCGCTGGGCAGCGAGTGGCGACAGTACGAGCAGATCTTTCCATGGATCAATGCGAGCAGCGTACAGCAGGTGTCGCTGGAGTTCGCGGGGTCGCGAGTGCCGCATTCGGTGCTGCGGCTGCTGCCCGACAAAGAATTGCTGGTCGGCGCAATCGGGGTGCTGCCCGGCCGGCTGGAGACGGCCGAGGAAGTCGCCGACAACATCCTCGAGGCCTCGCGCCATGTCGACAGCACGCGGCTGCTCGCCTGCACCAATTGCGGCATGGCGCCGCTGTCCGCCAGCCTCGCACGCGGCAAGCTGCAGGCACTCGGCGCCGGAGCGGTACTCGCCCGCCGCCGGGTCGCCCGTGGCGGCGGCTGAGCGGGCTGCGGCGCGGCGGGCAACGTCCGTGGATCTGCAACTCGCCAACCAGCGCGTCGTACTCTGCGGAGCCGCCGGCGTACTCGGCCGGGCGATCGCGCAGACGCTAGCCGCCGAAGGCGCACGGCTCGCGCTGCTCGGCCGCAACCCGGCCGCGCTCGATGAGCTCGCGCAGTCGCTGCCCGCCGGCCGCAATCCGCACCTCGCGCTCGCCTGCGACCTGAGCCTTGCCGCGGCGACCGATGCGGCCATCGAGGCTGCTGCCCGCGGACTTGGCGACATCGACGTGTTGATCAGCGCGGCTGGTGCCGCGCAGGGTGGAGTCTTCTGGGAGATCGACGATGCGGCCTGGCGCAGCAACCTCGAGGTCAAGCTGTTCGGCAACATCCGCGCACTGCGCGCCGTCGCGCCGCGGATGGTCGCCAACGGTCGCGGACGCATCGTGCTGGTGGTCGGCAATTCGGCGCGGCAGCCCGAACCGCGCATGCTCCCCGGGGCGGCAGCCAACGCGGCGCTGCTCGCCATCGTCCGCGGTCTCGCCGAGGAACTCGGCCCGCACGGCGTCGCCATCAACGCGGTCAATCCAGGCCCGGTGCGCTCGGCGCGCTGGGACCGCCTGATGCAGGCGGCGGCAGCGCGCGACGGCGTTGAGGTGGCCGTGGCGGAAGCCCGGTTCCTGGAGAAAACCGCACTGCGGCGGCTGGCCACGCCGCAGGAGGTGGCAACGCACGTCGCCTTCCTCGCTTCGCCGGCTGCCGCACACCTCAGCGGTACCTCGCTCACCGTCGACGGCGGCAGCACGAAATCCCCATGACCGATCAGCTCGGACATCGCGCGCGTATCGCCATAGTCGTTCCCTCGACCAACACGAGCTGCCAGCCCGAGTCGGAGCTGCTGCGCCTGCCCGGCGTCACCAACCACATCGCGCGTATCAGCATCCGCGAGCGGCCGCTCACCACCGAGCAGGCATTCATGGAGCACGTGCAGGCGATGCGCGACGGCATGGGCAGCGCCATCGAACAGGTGATGACCTGCCAGCCGACGCACGTGATCATGGGCGTCGCTCTCGAGGCCTTCTGGGGCGGGGTCGCGGCCGCAGATGCCCTGCAGCGGGAGCTCGCTGCCCGCGCTGGCGTCGGCGTGTCGATGGGCTCGACCGCCATGGTCGCGGCGCTGCGGCGCCATGGCGCGCGCTCGATCGCCGTGCTGACGCCGCACCAGCCGCGCGGCGACGAACAGGTACGCCGCTACTTCGAGGAGGCCGGCTTCGGCATCCCGCGCCTGCTCGGCCTGAAGTGCCCCTCGCCGGTGCAGATCGCGCACGTCACCCGCCGGCAGCTGATCGACGCGCTGCGCGCCATCGACGGCGATGACGTCGATGCCATCGTGCAGGTGGGCACCAACCTCGCGGCGATCAGGACCTGCGCCGAAGCGGAGCGCTGGCTGGGCAAACCCGTACTCGCCATCAATGCCATCACCTACTGGGATGCGCTGCGCCGCGCGGGCATCGCCGAGCCGCTCGCCGGCTGCGGGCGGACGCTGGAGATGTTCTGAGAGCGGCGGACTGTGGTCGACGGGCCCGCGACCGGGGTACGCGCAGGCTACAATCGCCGCCGCCGCCACTCAGCGTCGCTGACCTCGGCGGCAGCCGCGGAAACATCGAGGGGGCGTTGGCCCGGTGAAGCGCAGACTCAAGGCGGTGCTGATTGTCATTGCGACCGGCGTGGTCGTGCTTGCCGCCTTCACCCTCGAGTTCCTCGCCTTCGGCGGGCAGTTCCGCGCGCTCGAGCCGCGCACGCCCGGCGAGTGCAGCAGCCTCGCGCTGACGGCGAGCGCGGAGGACATCCAGATCGATCGCAACCGCAGCGTCGCCTATCTGTCCTCGCTCGATCGGCGTGGCCTCGTCGAGGGCCGCGACGTGCGCGGCACGGTGCTGCAGATCGATCTGACAGTCGAGCCGTTGCGCGCGCTACCCGCGCTGGCCTCGGCGCCGCCCGACTTCCGGCCTCATGGCATGTCGCTCTACCGGATGGGTGATGGCAAGCAGCGCCTTTTCGTCATCAGCCACCCGGCCGACGGCACGCACAGCGTCGAAATCTTCGAGCAGCAGGCCGACGGGCGCTTCGCGCATATCGGGACCGTGCGCGATCCGCTGCTGCTGTCGCCGAACGCGATCGTCGCGGTGGGACCACAGCAGTTCTACGTCGCCAACGACAAGGGCGCGACCCATTTCTTCGATCGCATGCGCGAGTTCGTCTTTCGCAGCGGTCTGTCGACAGTCGTGTATTTCGACGGCTCGGCGATGCAGGTCGCCGCTGACGGCCTGAAGAGCGCCGTAGGCATGGGTCTGTCTTCGGATGGACTCAGGCTGTACGTGGCCGAGACCCTCGGCAGGCGTGTCTCGGTGTTCACGCGCAACCCCGGCTCGGGCGAGTTGCGCCTGAACGGGCGCATCGCGCTCGACGGGGCACCCGACAACGTCAACATCGACGGCGAGGGCACGGTCTGGATCGCCATGCATGCGCGGCTGCTCGATCTGATCCGCCATTTCGGCGATCCACAGCGCCCGGCGCCAACCAGCATCCTGCGTTACGCCGGCGGCCGTACCGAGGCCGTGTACGTCGACCCGGGCAGCGGGATCGCCGCCGGCAGCGTCGGTGCCGCCTTCGATGGCCGTCTGTACATCGGCTCGATCACCGATCCACGGTTGCGGATCTGCCGCCTGCGCTGAGCGCGACGCCGGCGGCCCACGATCGGGCATGCCGGCCGCGGTGTGGGCGCCCGGGGGTTTGAAGCCGCCCGCCGGGCGGGGTAAAAACGTCGATGAACCGGGGGTAAACCACATGGCCATGAACCGTCGCGAATTCGTCGTCTCCACCGCCGTGTCCGCCGCCATGGCCGGACTTTCCTCGACTGCCTACACCGCCGCCGCGGGCGATCCGGACGTGATCGTCATCGGCGCCGGCCTGGCGGGACTCGAGGCCGCACTCACGCTCGAAGAAAACGGTCTGAGCGTGCGCGTGCTCGAGGGCCGTAACCGCGTCGGCGGTCGGGTGTACACGCTGTTCGATGTGCCAGGTCATCCCGAGGTCGGCGGTAACACGATCGCCAATGCCTACGGCCGCTGCATCGCAGCGGCAGCCCGCAACGGCATCGAGATCGTCAACCTCGCGCCGCGGCTGTTCGCCAATCGCGCCGGGCAGGCGTTGTTCATCGGCAGAGAACACATCCCGCTCAAAGATTGGCCGACGCATCCCCGCAACCCGTTTGCCGGCGAGCGGCGCAAGCTCTCGCCCTGGGCCTGGGCGGATGCGATCTTCAACGAAAAGATGCCGTTCCGCGATCTCGAGAACTGGCACGATCCCGCAAACGCCAAGTACGACATCTCGGTGCACGAATTCCTCACTGCGCAGGGTGCGACCGACGAGATGATCCGACTCGGGTTCGACACCAACATCGCCTATGGCACCACGGCACACGACGTGTCGCTGCTGCAGCAGGCGTTCGCCGACTACTGGCAGAACGTCAACCGCGGCGCGGTGTCGGCGTTCTCGCGCACCGGCGCGGCGAATGCGCCGGCGCCGGCCGCACCTGGCGTCGCACCTGGCGTCGCACCTAGCGCCGCGCCGCCGGCGGTGCCGCCCGGACTCCTGGTCGGGGCCTTCAAGGGCGGCAACCAGAACCTGCCCATCGCGATGGCGAAGCGGCTCAAGGGCGACGTGCTGCTCGAGCGGAGCGTCGCCGCCATCGAGGTGGACGACGCCGGTGCCCGGGTCACCTGCAGCGACGGCAGCGTCCACCGCGCGAAGGCAGTGGTCTGCTCGATGCCCTTCTCGACGCTGCGCCACGTGGCCATCGATCCGTTGCCCGACCCGCTGCAGCACAAAGCCATCCAGACCCTCGGCTACATCCCGATCACGCAGTTCCATCTGGTTGCAAAGCGGCCGTTCTGGCTGGACGACGGCCTGTCGCCCTCGATGTGGACCGATGGTCCGCTCGGGCTCGTGCTGGCGCAGCGTTTCGGCAGGACCGACGATGAAGTGACCAGCCTCACCGTCTGGGCACGCGGTCTGAACGCGCAATTCATCGACCGTCTCGGTCCGGAAGAAGGCAAGCGGCTGATCATCGCCGAGTTTGAACGGCTGCGGCCGGCGTCAAAAGGCCAGCTCACCGTGGCCGGCATGCACTCCTGGGCCGCAGACCCGTTCGCGGCGGGCGACTGGGCGATCTTTCAGCCGGGACAGGTGCGGGAACTGCGCGCGACCATGGCCAAACCCCACAAGCGGCTGTTCTTCTGCGGCGAGCATACGGCCGTGGGCAGTCGCGGCATGGAAGGCGCGTTCGAGTCCGCCGAGCGGGTGTCGCTCGAGGTGCTGGCTGCGGTCTGAGGTGCGGGCTGCGGTCTGAGGTGCGGGCTGCAGTCTGCGGTGCTGGCTGCGGTCTAGCGCGCGCCGCGCAGGCGCGGCGTCGCCGCGTTGCGTCCGCGCCAGACGATCAGCCACCAGAAGCCGAAGAACGACAGCGTCATCCAGCAGAACTCGTGCATGCCCCAGTGCTCGACCCCGCGCCGCGCGAGTTGCTCGAAGAGGATGAAGACCACCGTGTAGGCCGCTGCACCGAGCAGGGCGCCGATCCGCCAGCCGATGGAACGGCCGCGACCGCGGATACCGATGATCCACCAAGCGACCAGATAGAACACGGTGTAGGCGTTTATCAGGACCAGCCACACCGGCGAGGGCGCATTGAGCCAGTAATGGTTCACCCAGAAAGCGCCAGCACCGAAAAACGTGAGCAGCACGTAGCGCCACTCCTCCAGAGGCTCGCCGAGCACCTTCTGCCACAGCCAGACGAGAAACACGTAAGCGGTCCAGGTGCCGAAGATGAGTTCGTAGAACTCGACCCTGCCCTGCCAGGCGTCATCCAGCGGCGGCATCCACATGAGCTTGCATCCCCGTCGGTTGCGACACGTCGGCCGGCACGATAACCGTCGACGCCGTGCGCCGACCGCAAACTTCGCGGAGCCCGGCCGACTGACGGAATGGGCAAAGCCGGGTATCCTCGTGCGGATCGGGGGATAACCATGCGGAACGCGAGCATCACGGGCTGGGGCAAATGCCTGCCACCAGCCGTTCTTTCCAACGCCGACATAGCGACCTTTCTCGAGACTTCGGACGACTGGATCCTCAGCCGTACCGGGATCGCCGAGCGGCGCATCTCCCACGTGTCGGTCGGCGAGATGGCATATGTCGCTTCGGCCCGCGCCCTCGCCTGCGCCGGGATTGCAGCCAAGGACCTAGACCTGATCGTCTTCGGCACCACGACCCACGACGATCAGTGCCCGAACACGGCCTCGGGCCTGCAGCGGCGGCTTGGTGCCGAGGGCTGCGCAGCCATGGACGTGAATACGGCCTGCACCAGCTTCCTCTACGGCCTGTCGACCGCGGCGGCAATGATCAAGAGCGGCGTGATCCGGACGGCGCTGGTGGTGGGCGGCGAGCTGATCTCGCCTTACATGGACTGGAACGACCGCAACGTCGCGGTGCTGTTCGGCGACGGCGTGGCGGCCGTGGTGCTGCAGGACACCGGACGCGATGGGGAGGGGCTGCTCCTCGAGAAGCTCGGCTGCTACGGCGAATCGCGCGAGATCCTGCGCATCCACGGCATCGGCGGCGCCTATGTGCACCAGGGACGGCTGCTCGGCGCCACCCAGTGGCAGTTCGAGGGCCAGGAGATCTTCAAGAAAGCGGTCACGGGCATGGGCTCCGCCAGCGAGGACGTGCTGCGACGCGCCGGGCTGCGTCCCGATGACATCGATCTCGTGGTACCGCATCAGGCGAACCTGCGCATCATCGAGGCCGTAGCCAAGCGGGCCGGTGTTTCCATGGACCGGGTGCATGTCAACGTCGGCCGCTACGGCAACATGTCGGCAGCCACGGTGCCGGTCGCACTCTGCGAGGCTCTCGAGCAAGGCAGGGTGAAGCCCGGCTCGCTGCTGCTCATGCCCGCATTCGGCGGCGGGCTCACCTTCTGCGCGCACCTGCTCCGCTGGGGGGAGCGCACCACGCCTCTGGCAGTCAGTGATGTCGAGCTGCCGCCGACCGAGCGCAGCGCGCTCGAGATGGTGCTGCGGATCCGCCAGGCGCGCGGCGCACCCCTCGCGTGAACGCACCGGCCGATCCGCGGCGGCGCATGCTGCCCGTCGTCGCGATGGCCCTTTTCATCGACTCGCTCGGCATCGGCATCATCATCCCGGTCGCGCCGCAGCTCGTCATGGAGCTGTCGGGGCTAGGCCTCGCCGCTGCCGCACCGCTCGCCGGCTGGCTGACCTTTGCCTACGCCTCGATGCAGTTCATCTTCTCGCCGATCCTCGGCAACCTGAGCGATCGTCTGGGCCGCAAGCCCATACTGCTCGCATCGCTCGCGGCGCTGGCCGTGGACTACGTCCTGATGGGTCTCGCTCCGAGCCTGTTCTGGCTGTTCATCGGTCGCATCATCGCCGGCATCGCCGGTGCGACCTTCGCCACCGCCAATGCGGTGGTCGCCGACATCATTCCGCCGGAGCAACGTGCCAAGTACTTCGGGCTGAACGGCGCCGCCTGGGGTATGGGCTTCATCGTCGGCCCGGTGGTCGGTGGCCTGCTGGGCCAATACGGGCCGCGGGTTCCGTTCTTCGCAGCGGCCGCCTTCACCGCACTCAACTTCCTCATCGCGCTCGCAGTGCTGCGCGAGACGCTGCCGGAGGGCGAGCGCCGCGCCTTCTCGGCACGGCGGGCGAACGTTCTCGGTGCGCTGCGCTCGATGCGCGCCATTCCGGGCGCGCTGCTGCTGCTGTGCGTGCTGTTCATGTACCAGATCGGCCACGATACGCTGCCGTCGACCTGGGCATGGATGACGATGGAGAAGTTCGGCTGGGGCGAGCGTGACGTCGGCATCTCGCTGGCCGTGCTCGGGCTCGGCACGGCGGTGGTACAGGGCGGGCTAGTGGGTCTGTTCACCCGCCGACTCGGCGAGCACCGCTCGGCACTCATCGGCCTTGCGGGCGGAGCAGCGGGATTCCTCGGCTACGCCCTCGCGACGACGCCGTGGATGCTGTTCGCGAGCGTGCCCCTCGCCTGTCTTATCGGCCTCACCATGCCGTCGATCCGCGCGATCCTGTCGCGGCAGGTGCCGGCGAACGCCCAAGGAGAGCTGCAGGGGGCAATCGCCGGCATCGTGAGCTTCACCGCGATCGTGACGCCCTTCACGATGACGCACCTGTTCAGCATCGCCACCGACACCTTGCACTTCCCGGGGGCGCCCTTCCTGGCCGCAGCGGTGTCGCTGCTCATCGGCGCCGCGCTGTTCGCGCGCCTGCGTCCGCAGGACACAACCGCCGCGGGATAGGCACGCCGCCTGTCTATCGTGCCCGTACCCAGGCGGCAAAGACGAGCAGCAGCACGTTGGCGCCAGCCATGATGATGAAAGGCGAGCCGGGCCGCCATTCGTCGAAGGTGATGCCGCCGATCTTGGAGATCGCGAGGATACCGAGCGCCCCAAAGAAACCCACCATACCGATCACGGCGCCGCGGATCGCACTCGGCGCCTCCTGCGCAATCAGCACCTGCGAAGCGAGGATGCCGCTCGCCTGACCTACCCCGAGCATCGCCGCCGCGCCGAACGCCGCGCCGCCGACCGCCGGATCCGGAGTGAAGCCCATCCAGCCATAGCCGACGATCGACAGCAGCGTGGCGATGATGACCAGAGTCACGCGATCGACCTTGTCCGCCATCCAGCCGAAGATGGGTGCCCAGAGCATGGCGCAGCCCTGCACGATGCCGAACAAAGCACCCTGGCGCGAGGACGCCTCGGCGGCCGTGGCTCCGTCGGCGATGGCGGCGGTCTGCACCCACAGCGAGAGGAACAGCGCGACGATGACGAGATCGGCGCGGGCCGCGAACGACGCCGCATAGGCGAGCGCGATGCGCGGCTCGCGGCCGGCAGCGAGTCCCTGCGCCAGCAGCGTGCGCAATGGCAGGCGCTCGGTGACCTGATCGGGCCGTCCGGGCTTGAGCCCGAGCATGACGAGGGCGCTGAACACGCAGACCGCGGCAATCGTCAGGTAGGCGAAGCGCCCCGCCTGCGTCTCGGTGGCGCCGAACCCCTGGTACATCTCCGGCAGGCGCGTCAGCACCGCGAAGAAAATCAACGCGCCTACGGCATTGAGGAAGAAGGAAATGCCGGTGAGTTTGCCGCGGTCGGCATCGACGGGATAGTCGGCGAGCACGGTGGCGAGCATGCCGCCGAGCGCGGCGACGCCGACCGCATAGATGATGCGGTAGATCAGCAGCTGGCCGACATCGTCGGCGAACGGGTAGGCGGCGTAGGCAAGGCCGGTGATGAGGAAGCCGGCGATGTAAACCACGCGGCGGCCGACGCGGTCGGACATGGCACCGAACAGGCCGACGAAGAGCAGCGTGACGATCTCCTGCCAGAACTGCAGGTCACCGGAGACGGAACCGCGCTCCGCCACCGGCACACCGATGTTCACCTCGAGCAGGTAGGGCTGCAACGCGGTGATGTAGGTAAAGATGCCGATGCTGACAAAGGCCGCCCAAAGATAGGCGGCAACATGGCCTCGGGTGACCCCCGGCATCAGGCGGACCGGACCGAACTTCAGGCCGGACGTGGCGTCGCTCATGGCAGCTCTCCTGGCGGGCGGTTTTCTCAGCGGAACAGCCAGAAGGTCGGGTAGCGCGCATGCATGCGCGCGTCGAGTCCGTGCCAGTGGCCGGTCGGCCAGATCACGAAGGGCAGGAACATGAGCCCCAGCACGATCAGCGACGCATCATAGTAACCGCCGATGGCAAAAGAAAACATCATGAGCATCGCACCGACGGCAGCGCCGCGCGTCATGAAGCCGAACAGCAGTCCGAGGCCGATGAAGGTCTCGCCGAGGCAGACCATCCAGGCGAGCGGTTGGTAGTAGGGCAGGCCGATGTTCTCGATGAACCACGCACCGAAGGACTCGGGATCGATCTCTTCCAGCCGCTCGGTGAAGATGCGCGCGAGGCGGTCGCTGCCGATGTACTGCTGCGTCCACTTGTTGGCGGCCGCGCCGATGAAGAACAGCGCCAGCAGGTAGCGCAGCGCAATCGCGGCGATGCGTCCCGCACCGAGACGACGTCCGCCGCTCACCGCGGCGGTCCCGCCGGCAGCTCGCGGCCGAGCAGGCCACGCAGCCACGCATAGCCCTCGCGGCGCTTGAGGGTGGCGCACTGTCCCTGCAGCGTACCGTCGCGGCTCCGCCACCCGCCGTTGCGCATATCGATGCTGGCGTCCGGCAGGCTGATCAGGCCTGTCGCCGCATCTACCCGAGCCCGACCCTCCGCGAGCAGGACGCGTCGCGCGCCACCGTCATTTTCGTAGATGGTGAGCGGTCGGGTATCGGCGGTCTTGCGGCGCAGCCACTGCAGCAGATAGTCCCGGATGGTGGCCACCTGCGCCCAGAAGCTCTTTTCGCGAAGCCGATAAAGGACGTAACGCTCGCCTCCCGCTGAGGCGCTGCGCTCGCAGCGCAGGAAGTCGTCGCAGGTGCTGCACAGCAGGTTGATGCGGATCTGCAGTGACTCCGGCGGCAGCGGCACCGCTGCCGGCCCGCAGCCGCCGAGCGCGAGCAGACAGGTGAGGACCAGCGCCGCGGCCCGTCCACCCGGACGCCGACCCGTGGAGACACGAAGCTGCGGCATCTTTCCCATGCGCGGATTTCCCCGTGCGCCAACGGTGAAGTCAACCCGGGGGCCGGGCCGCGTGTACCTTGCGGACAGCGCCCTCGCAGGCAGCGGGCCGCAAGGCGCGGCTCAACGCATGGTGACGAATTCTTCGGCGCTGGTGGGGTGGATGGCGACCGTCTCGTCGAAGTCGCGCTTGGTGGCACCCATCTTCACGGCGACGGCGAAGCCCTGCAGCATCTCGTCCGCGCCAGCGCCGATGACGTGGCAACCGACGATGCGCTGCTCGGCACCGACCGTCACGAGCTTCATCTCTGCCCGCGGCTTGCGCGGCGTCAGCGCGTGGTACATGGGCACGAACCCGGAGGTATAGACCTTGACGTCGGCCGCTCCATGGCGGTCCCGGGCTTCCTGCTCGCTCAGCCCCACGGTACCGATGGGCGGGTGGCTGAAGACCACGGTCGGAATGTTCGAGTAGTCGAGACGACGCTCGGTCATGCCGCCGAACAGTCGATCGGCGAGGCGGCGGCCAGCGGCTATCGCCACCGGCGTCAGCAGCGCGCGGCCGGTCACATCACCGATGGCATGGATGCCGGCCACGTTGGTGCGCTGGAAGGGGTCGACGGCGATGTGGCCGGACTCGTCCAGGCTGACGCCGGCACGATCCAGACCGAGCTCGTCGACGAGCGGCTCGCGACCGATCGCCCAGATCACGCAGTCCCAGGGGCCGAGCGTGCGTCCATCGGCCGTCAGCAACCGCAGACTGCCGTCGACGTCGCGCTCGAGGGCGCGCGGTAGCGCATGCGTGACGAGGTCCATGCCGTCGTCACGCATGATCTTCATGAGCGTATCGCCGAGCATCGCATCGAAGTGCCGCAGCACGCGATCACGGCGCAACACCAGGGACACCGCACTGCCGAGCGCCGCAAACACCCCGGCGAGCTCGACGGCGATGTAGCCGCTGCCGACGACCGCGACGCGCGCAGGCCGCGACTCGAGGGCGAAGAAGCCGTCGGAGGTGATACCGAAGTGGGCGCCCGGAATCGCCGGTACCAGCGGCCGCCCGCCGGTGGCGATCACCACCTGCGGAGCCTCGAGGGTACAGTCGCCGACGCGCACCTCGCCGACGGCGGTGAAGCGGCCGTGGCCGCGCACCAGTTCGACCTTGCGGTTGGCGAGATTGCGTTCGTAGATGCCGTTCAGCCTCTGGATGTAGGCATCGCGGGCAGCGCGCAATGCACCCCAGTCGTGACCGGCCAGCGAGAGGTCGAAGCCGTAGTGCGGCGCATCGTGGGCCGCGTGGGCAATCTGCGCGGCATTCCACATCACCTTCTTGGGTACGCAGCCGACGTTGACACAGGTGCCACCGAGCCGCGCCGACTCGACGAGCGCGACTTTCGCGCCGTACTCCACGGCCCGCTGCGCGCAGGCGAGCCCGCCGCTGCCGCCACCGATCACCACCAGGTCGAAAGTTCGCGTCGTCATGCGCGCATCGTACCTCGCCATCGGGCAGGTTGCCGCCGACCACGCCGACCTGCGAACCTGCGGGCATATCGCCCAGCACGGACCCGTCGCCATGCCCAAGACCACGATCGCTACCTGGAACGTCAATTCGCTGCGGGTACGTCTGCCGCAACTGTCCGAATGGGCGGCAGCAGCCCGGCCGGATATCCTCGCGCTGCAGGAAACCAAGCTGCCGGATGCGGACTTTCCCGCCGCGGACATCGCCGCGCTCGGCTATCAGGCCCTCTGGAGCGGCCAACGCACCTACAACGGCGTCGCGGTGCTGGCACGCGGGCCACTGCGCCTGCTGGCCACCGACATCCCCGGATTCACCGACGAGCAGCGGCGTGTGCTCGCCGTCGAGACTGACGGCCTGCTGATCCTCGACCTGTACGTGCCGAACGGCCAACAGCCTGGCTCCGACAAATACGATTACAAGCTGCGCTGGCTGGATGCGCTCGAGCGCTGGCTGCGCGACACCCTGTTGCCCGGCCGCGAGGCGATCGTGCTCGGCGACTTCAACATCGCGCCGGAGGATCGGGACGTCCACGATCCAGCGGCGTGGGAGGGCAGCGTCCACGTCAGCGCGCCGGAGCGCGCGGCATACCGCAGGTTGCTCGACGTCGGGCTCGTCGACGTGTTCCGGCAGTTCGAGCAGCCGGCGCAGTCTTTCAGCTGGTGGGACTACCGCGCCGGCGCCTTTCGTCGCAATCACGGTCTGCGCATCGACCTCATACTCGCGACCCCGGGGCTCGCGCAACGCTGCGCCGCCTGTCGCATCGACCGGGAGCCGCGGCGTGCCGAGCGGCCGTCAGACCACGCTCCGGTGATCGCGGAGTTCGAACGCGAGTGACTGCGGCGGCGGCGGATCGACGCCGGCGACGAAGCGCTGGTGCAGCGCCGGAAGTCGGGACAGCACCACCTCGCGGCCCTCGAGCGGCGCGGTGGCGAGCGCGCTCTGCAGCAGTTGCGGACTGAGTCGCTGCAGGCACTCGGCCGCCAGCGGCGCAAAACTCAGGTGCCAGGGCTCCGGGCTCACACCGGCCCCTGCAGTCGCGTAGGGCCGATAGAAGCCGAAGCGCTGCATGTTGTCGTCCAGCCAGGCGGTCAGCCGCGCAAACGGTCCGCCTGCGGCGTACTCCTGCGGGACCAGCTGCAGCATCGACGGATCGGCGAGCGCGGCACCGTCGAACACATCGAGGTCGCTGCCCCAGTGATGCCGGCTGGCACCGGGAAGCGCCGACCAGAACAGGATCGCCTCGATCCTCGCTGGCGGCGGCAACGATCCCGCCGCGAGCAGCCGGCCATCGCGGTCGTGGAGCGCTCGCGCGCCAAGGAACTTCGCGTTCCAGATCGCCAGCTGCCGATCGAAGTCGCGGAAGGACGAGGCCGCGCGCAAGTCCAGGCCGGCGTCGCGAGCGGCGTCGCGCATGGCGAGAAAGGCGTCCAGCGCTGCGCGGTGCAACACGCATGGAGGCTCGGCGCCCTCGACGACGTGGCTGCGGCGGCGCCCGGTCAGCTCGAAATCATCGAGCGGGCGCAGCAAGCTCATCGATCACCTGCAGGAACAGCGCGAGCGGCTGTGCACCGGAGAATCCGCGGCGACGGTCGAATACGAACGTCGGCACGCCGCTGATCTGCGAGCGCTGCGCGAGCGCCTCAAGCTGCTCGATCGCCGCGTGCCGCTGCGGATCGTCGAGGGCGGCGGCGATCAGCGCGTCGTCCATGCCAGCGGCGATACCGATGGCCCGCAGCACATCGGGATCGCCGATATCCCGACCCTCGGTGAAGTAGGCGGCGAACAGCCGCCGGACCACCTCGCCCTGCAGCACCGCGGAATGGTCACCCGCCACCGCCGTCAGCGCGTGCGCACGGCGCGTGTTGGGTGCCCGCTCGATCGCATCGAAACGGAAATCGATACCAAGCTCCGCACCGATCGCGAGCAGTTGTCGCTGGCCGTCGGCGAACGGATCGGGTCGGCCGAACCGCTCGATGAGGTACTCGCGGCGGTTGCGCCCGGCGAGCGGCATCGATGAGTTGAGTTCGAAAGGCAGCCAGACGACCTGCAGGCCGCACCCGCTGCGCGCCGCCAGCGCCTGCTGCAGCCTTGCCAGCCCGACGTAGCACCAGGGGCAGATGAAATCCGCGAACACTTCGATCCGCATGGGCGGCGAGCATACACGCCCGCATCGCTCCGGCGCCGCGGCAACGCCGTTCCGTCATCCCGCATTGCCGCTCGTGGAACCGTGTGCGCGGGCCTCCGAGGCCATAGAATCGCGGCCGTGATCCACCTGCGCGAACTGCGGCTGCGGCGCGGCCCTGAAGTACTCATCGACGGCGCCACGCTGAGCATTCTGCGCGGCGAGAAGGTCGGCATCGTCGGCCGCAACGGCTGCGGCAAGTCATCGCTGCTCGCGCTGCTGCAGGGAACGATGGCGGCGGACCTAGGCCAGTTCGAGTTCCCGGCGAATCTCGCGGTCGCCACCGTGGCGCAGGAGTTGCCGCACTCGCAGCAACCGGTGGTCGAGCACGTCATCGACGGCGATGCGGCGCTGCGGCGCTGCGAACGCGAGCTCGCTGCGGCCGAGGCAGCCGGCGACGGGGTGGCGCAGGCACATTGGCTCGGCGAGTTCGAGTCCTGCGGCGGCTACACGGCCCGCGCGCGCGCCGCGGCGCTCCTCGACGGGTTGGGTTTCGACCCGGCTGCGATCGACCAGCCCATCGCCGCGTTCTCCGGCGGTCTGCGCATGCGCGCCAATCTCGCGCGTGCGCTGATGTGTCCGTCGGATGTGCTGCTGCTCGACGAACCCACCAATCACCTGGACCTCGACGCGGTGCTGTGGCTCGAGGGCTGGCTCCGTGCCTACCCCGGGACGCTGCTCGTGGTCTCGCACGATCGCGACTTTCTCGATGCGGTGATCGACCGCGTGCTGCACATCGTCGGCCGGCGCATCGACAGCTATTCGGGCAACTTCACCGGCTTCGAGAGCCAGCGCGCCGCGCGTGCGGCGCAGCTGCAAGCGGCAAACGAGAAATTGCGGCGCGAGGCCGAGCACGTCCGCAGCTTCATCGAGCGCTTCCGCGCCAAAGCCAGCAAGGCACGGCAGGCACAAAGCCGCATCAAGTGGCTGGAGCGATTGCCCGCCATCGTCACGCAACGCGCGCAGATCACGCACGACTGGCAGTTCGCCCCGCCGCGCAAGCTGCCCTCGCCGCTGGTGGTGCTGGAGGACCTGGATGCCGGCTACGGCACGCGTGACGGTACCGGGGACGGCGCGCGTACCGTGATCGCCGCGGTGAGGCTGTCGATCGCCCCCGGGGCGCGGCTTGGCATCCTCGGCCGGAACGGCGCCGGTAAATCCACGCTGATGAAGTCGATCGCCGGTGAGCTGGCACCGCTGTCGGGTACGCGCACCGCAGCGGCCGATCTCGAGACCGGTTTCTTCGCCCAGCTGGAGGTCGACCAGCTCGATACCGGAGGCACGGCGCTGCTCGAACTCACGCGTCGCGGCGGTCCAGAGGCAGCCGCGTGGAGCGAGCAGCAAAAACGGGATCATCTGGGACGGTTCGGATTCGGCGGCGAGCGGGTGTTCGAGCCGGTGGCCAACTTCTCCGGCGGCGAGCGGGCCAGGCTGTCGCTCGCCATCCTGGTGGCGCGCCGCCCCAACCTGCTGCTGCTCGACGAACCGACCAATCACCTCGACATGGAGGCGCGCGACACGCTGCTGCTCGCCCTGCAGGAGTTTCCGGGCGCCGTGGTGCTCGTCTCGCACGACCGGGGACTGCTCGGCAGTGTCTGCGACGAATTCGTGCTGGTAGGTCAGGGCCGGGTCGCGCCGTTCGATGGCGACCTCGCCGACTATGCCGACTGGCTAGCGAAGCAGTCGCGAGAGTCGCGCAAGGGTGCGGCGGGCGCGACGCGCTCGACGGCGACGGGGGCTGCAGGGCCGACCGGCAGCGCGGGAGACACGGGCAGCGGTGCCGGGGCGACGGGCGCGGCTGACCCGCGACGCGAACGCCGGCGGCTCGAAGCACAAGCACGCCAGGAGCTCGCGCCACTGCGCGCCCAGTTGCGACAACTCGAGCAGGAGCTGGACTCGCTGGGCAAGTCGCGGGTGGCGATGGAGGCGAAGCTCGCGGATCCAGCCTTCTACGCGTCGAACGATGCGGCGCTGAGAACGCTGCCGCTGGAGCACGCCACTCTGTTGCAAAGGATCGATGCGCTGGAGAGCCGCTGGCTGGAACTCGGCAGCGAACTCGAGCAGCTCACGGCGAGCCGATAAGGCGCCGAGGCGCTGACTTCGCGGTGCAGCCCCTCGCAAAGACGGGGGCTCGCAAAGACGGGAGGTGGAAAAGAAAAAAGGGCGGATCTTGCGATCCGCCCGAACGGGGGTCACTCGTCAGAAGGGACGGTTGACGAGCGACAGTCTACCGGCTCGCTTTGAGTTGTCAAGCATTTGTTCTATACAAATGCTGGACAGAAGGGTGGGACGACCCGGAACCGCAGACTTGAGCGGAGGTTAGAGCCCGCCTGTTGCCGTTCCATGACCATCAGCGGACGTTTCGATGACTTGTTTTGTCCGTTCTGCGGTCACGGTCAGAACCTCTCCGGCAGCGCGCTCGAATGCTTCGACGATCGCCGACATGCGGTTGGCACCGGCCGACACCGTCGCCTCGGCGACGAAGTTGCCGAGCACGTGGCGGTCACGCCGCCGCACCACCGACCCGTCGATGATGATGCGGACGAGCGGCGCCACGCCCTCGCGCCGATACTCGGCGTCGAAGCGCCGAACGCTGAGCCGCAGCATGTAGGTCGCAGCGACCGGCGCGGCGGCATCGTAAACCTCTAGCCGGGCTACGCCGCGCAACGCACCGAGAGCGAGTTCGCCGACGACCTGTGGCAGCTCGTCGGGCCAGCGGCTAGCCGCGAACACATCCAGCCGGCGATCGGGGCGGGTGACTAGCAGCGCGGCGGTGGCATAGCCAGGGGCGACTACGACGGGCGCCAGCTGCAGCACCGCTGCCGCAGCGCCACGCGTAGCCGCAGGATCGCCCTGCAGCGTGGTCTGCGGCATTGGCACGAAGTCGGGACGCAGCACGTAGGTCACGGGTGCCGGATTGCGGTCGGTGAATAGGCCGCCGCAGGCCGTGAGCGCGAGCGACAGCGCCAGCAGCGCGAGGGTACGGTAGGTCATCGCGGCACCTCGATGCCCCGTGGCGGCGGCGAATAGATGAGGCGCGAAGGCTCCTCGCGCAGTGTACGGCCCAGGGCCTCGAGTTCGGCCGCCGCATCGCTGCCCTCGCGCATCAGGCGTTCGACTTCGGGCAGACCATGCTGTGCGAAGTCGTCGATGCTGGCGGCGTTGTCCTTCACGAGTTCATCGAGGCGCGCGCTGGTGCTCGCGAGATGGTCGGCAACCACGCCGATGCGGTCGACGGCGCGGCGGATCGCCGGCGTCGTCTCCACGGTGGCGGCCTGCAGCGTCTGCGTCATCAGCGAAAAGTCCCGCGAGATGCCGCGCAGGTCGCGCACCAGCAGGTCGAACTCCTTCATGGTCGAAGGCAGTTCACGGCTCGCGCGATCGATGCTGGCGACAGTCCGCGACAGCGCATCGATGTTGTCGTCCGACAGCAGGCGGCTCGCGCGCTGCGCGACCTCCGAGATCCGGCCCATCACTTCGGGCACGCCGGAGAGGATCACGTCGAAACCGGACCGCACCGAACGGATAACCGGGTAGCGCTCGCTCTCTACCGGTGGCACGAGCCGCTTGCTGCCGGCGTCACCGAGCAGATCGACGTACAGGAGTCCGGTCACGCCGAGGAGCGACAACTCGGCGACGGTCTTCGTGGAAACCGGAGCTGCCGCATCGATGTCGACAATCACCTGGACACGCTCCGCGGAGCGCCGGTCGATGTTCAGCGCGACCACACGACCGACATCGACACCGAGGTAGCGCACGGTGCTGCCGACGCTCAACCCAGAGACCGAGCCCTCGAAATAGATCTCGTGCCGCTGATAGGACCGCGCTTCGCGCGCATCCGAGTACCAGTACACGAACGCCACCGCCATGGCGAACACCAGGAGCACGAACGCACCGACGGCGGCATAGTTGGCCTCACGTTCCATGGACTGCTCCGAAACGGCGCGCCCGATCGCCGTGGAAGTACGCCTGGATCCACGGATGGGGGTGGGCGGCGATCGCCGCCAGATCCCCAGACACCATTTTGCGGTCGACGATCACACCGACACGATTGCAGGTCCGGAAAATGCTGTCCAGATCGTGGGTGATCATGACCACCGTGAGCGCGAGCTCGCGCTGCAGGCCCACCAGCAGTTCATCGAAGGCGGCGGCGCCGATCGGATCGAGACCCGACGTCGGTTCGTCGAGGAACAGCAGCAGCGGATCCAGAGCGAGCGCCCGCGCCAGCGCGGCACGCTTGATCATGCCGCCCGAGAGTTGTGCCGGATACTTCCACGCCGCCTCCGGCGGCAAGCCGACGAGCCGCACCTTGAGCATCGCCAGCTCCTCGAGTGCGCGCGGACTGAGCTCGAGGTGCTCGAGCATCGGCAGCTGCACGTTCTGCAGCACCGTCAGCGAGCTGAACAGCGCACCTGCCTGGAAGGTCACGCCATATACGGTCTTCAGCTCGCGCAGCGCCGCGTCGTCGAGCCGGGTGATGTCGGTACCCTGGATGCGCACCATGCCTGCCTGCGGCCGGCGCAGACCGAGGATGGTGTTGAGCAGCACACTCTTGCCCGATCCCGAGCCGCCGACGATGCCGAAGATCTCGCCCGCCATGACTTCCAGATCCAGATCGTCGTGCACCAGCTGCGCGCCGAAGCGGTTGACGATGCCGCGCGCCTCGATGAGCGGTTCGACGCTCACGTACCTACTGCCCGCATACGCCCTGCCCGCGTACGCACTGTCCGTGTACGCACTGTCCGCGCACGCGGCACGCTCATATGCCCATCTCCATGAACAGTACGGCGAACAAGGCGTCGGCGAGGATCACGAGGAATATCGATTGCACGACCGCCACCGTGGTCAGGCGTCCGAGCTCGCGCGAGGAGCCTCGCACCTGCAGGCCGCGGTAGGTACCCGAAGCGGCGATCAGCAGCGCGAACACCGGCGCCTTGACGATGCCGGCCCAGAAGGTGAAGCCGGCGATCGACTCCTCCACGCGCTGGAAGTACTGCACCAGCGGCATGTCGAGCAGCGCATGGCAGAGCAGCGCGCCGCCGGCGATACCCACGGCGTCGGCGATCACCGTGAGCAGCGGCAGCGCGATCACGAGTCCGATCCAGCGTGGGAGGATCAGCACCTCGATCGGTTCGACGCCCGTGGCCTTCAGCGCATCAACCTCCTGGTTGAGGCGCATGGCGCCGATCTCGGCGGCGAAGGCACTGCCCGAGCGGCCGGCGACGATGATCGCCGTGAGCAGCACGCCGAGCTCGCGCAGCACGCCGACCGTGACCAGATCGACGACGAAGATGTCGGCGCCGAACTTCTGCAGCTGCTG
This sequence comes from Steroidobacteraceae bacterium, assembly GCA_044375655.1. Lineage (GTDB taxonomy): Bacteria > Pseudomonadota > Gammaproteobacteria > Steroidobacterales > Steroidobacteraceae > UBA964. The sequence goes on from JBILMF010000001.1 coordinate 93,919, forward strand.
TGCGCCCATGTAGGCGATGATCACGCTGATCAGAAAGGCAATCAGCGCAACGATCGGAATCGCGTTGACGCCGGTCTCGTACACATGGCGCGCGATGGAGATCGGTCGCCATACCCGCGGATCGAAAAAGCCCCTCGCGAAACGCAGCGCCGCCTCACCGATGAAGGCGAGACCGGCAAGCGTTGCATGCCAGCGGTCGACGACGCTGCGGCCGAGCGCGGTGACGGGCTGCAGGTGGCGCGGCAGTCGCGCGAATGCGGGACCACTCTCCGAGGCGAGGGTGTGCTCGACGAGACGCACCGTGGCCGGAACCTCGCCGGCGTAGCCCACAGCGACTCCGGCGGCGGCAGCACGCCGGCTCAGATCGTGGATCAGCCAGGCACCGGAGAGATCGATGCGCTGTGCCGCGGAGCAGTCGATCTCGAGTTGCTGCACTCCGGAGAGTTGCAGCGCGAGCAGCGCGGGCTCGAGTTCGCCCACGCGACGCGCGGTCCACGCGCCCTCCAGGGAAAGGCGCAGCGCCGTGTCGCGCCGGGCCTCCCGGAATGACATCAGCCGAGGTTCTTGTGCGATCCGTCGCACAACGGCGGCTTGGCGCTGTGCTTGCAGCCGCAGAACCAGATCTTGCCGGTCTTGTCCGCTTCGTACTTCTGCGGCGTGAACTCCGTACCCTTGTGCGAGCCGTCGCAGAAAGGCTGCTTCGCGGACTTGCCGCAACTGCACCACCAATAGGCCTTGCCGGCCTCGACGTCGACGGGGATGGGGGTCTTGCTGGCGATTACGGGTGCGGACATGGCGGGAAACCTCCGGCGGAGTGACGGACACAGTCTACCGCGGAGCCCGCCACAGCGACCATCGTCCACCGGTCAGGGCGGCAGGCCAGCGGACGGGTGTGCTCAGCTCGTCGCCTGCAGGTGGGCCTCGACGAACCAGAGGTCCTTGTCGAGGGCCCCGGTGATTTCATTGAAGAGATCGGCGGTAACCTCATCGTCGAGATCATCCGCGATTTCTATCGCCTCGCGGCTCGCCCGGGCAGCGGCCGCAAGGGCATCGGCGAGGGCGTTCAGGTGCTGCGTGCCCGCATGGATGCCCTCGGGATACGGCTTCAGCGAACTGCCCGCGGCCACCGCGCGCACGGTGCCGAGGGCGGTTCCGCCGAGCGCGGTGACACGCTCGGCGATCGCGTCCGCGTGTGCGCCGGCCCGCGTGGCGATCTGGTCGAAAAGTTCGTGCAGAGCGACGAACGAGGGTCCCTTGACGTTCCAGTGGGCCTGCTTGGCCTGCAAAGAGAGGTTGATTGAATCAGCCAGTCGCGCATTGAGGAGTTCGACCACCTTCTTGCGGGTCTTGGCAGGGATGTCGTTGCGTGTCTTGTGCATGGCTCCTCTCCGCGGGTGAATGCCGATGTTCGGGGCGGGAGCATAGATCCTGCCCGCCCGCCCTGCCATTCGGCAGATTTGATCTATCCCATGGACGGTATCTATCGACCTTCCCCGGCCCGCAGCGGATCAGCTGTCATCGCGCCAGCGGCGCAGGCGGATCGCCGCGAACAGCAGCACCGCCGCGACCACGAGGCCGACGTAGAGGCCGGGGTCGGCGAGCAGCGGCGCGGCGCTGATGCTCTCGTAGGCACTGCGGATCGAGCCGAGCGCTTCTTCGGTCGTTGCGTCGTCGGCGAGCGTGACGCTCGTGCCGATGGCCTCGAAGTAACCGACGAGACGATTGGCGAGCAGCTGACCGACGTATCCGGTATCGAAAGTGGTCCGCTCGAGCAGGGCAAGCAGCGCCGGGGGCACCACGGCCCAGAGAAATGGCGAACGCTTCGCCCAGGCGGAAACCAGCAGCAGCCAGGCAGCGACCGGCGCGTACCAGAGCGAGGCGATCAGCATGTTCACGAGCAGCGTCAGCTGCAGCACGGCCCAGGTGAGCACATGGAACTGGCCGAGCGGCGCAAGCGGTGTTCCCGACACCTTGAGGGCCACCGCGGCGAACACCAGCAGTCCGGTAACGAGCGACAGCGCCCAGACCCACAGCGGCAGCATTACCAGCGCGGTGACGACCTTGGAGACCACGGTCGCTGCGTCCGAGACGGGGAGGGACTTCCAGAAGAGGATGCTGCGGTCCTTGCGTTCGACGTAGAGCGCATCGAGCAGGTAGAACACGACCGTGACGAGGCCGACGAGCAGCACCGGCAACACCAGCGAGCTCATCCAGATGCCGAAGATATTGCGTTGGGACTCGAGATCGCTGGAGAGCTGGCCAAAGAAATCGATGCCGTCGCGGCCGATCCGGATGTCGACGCTGCCGCCAATGTTGGCGGAAAAGAGCGAACTGACCACGGCGCCGAGCACAATGAGGCCGGCGGTGACGAGCGGCGCCCAGACGAGGCTGCGGTGCTCCCAGGTCTCCCGCTTGAGAAGGGTGAGGAAGGCGGTCATGCGGTCCTCCCGGACATCTTGGCAACGAAAAGGTCGGCAATCGACGGAGTGCGCAGTTCGCCGAGCCCCTGCAGTTCGGCGGGGGCGCGCCCCTCGAAAACGAACACGGTGCGGCCGAACACCTCGCGCTCGTGGATCGGATCGAGCCGGCGTGCAGCCTCGACCTGCTCGCCGCTCGCGAGCAATTGCGCGTAGCGGTTCGGCAGTTCGTCGACCGGCGAGTCGAGCACGATGCGGCCGTGGTTGATCAGCAGCACATCGGTCAGCAGGTGCTCGACTTCTTCCACCTGGTGCGTAGTGACGAGGATGGTGCGCTCGTGGTCGAAGTAGTCGTTGAGCAGCATCTCGTAGAAGTTGCGTCGGTACAGCAGGTCGAGGCCGAGCGTCGGCTCGTCGAGCACGAGCAGGCGCGCATCGATCGCCATGATCAGCGCGAGGTGCAACTGCGTGATCATGCCCTTGGACAGTTCGCCGACGCGGCTGCGCTGGCGAATCTCGGTCTTCGCCAGCACCGCCTCGGCGCGCGCGCGATCGAAGCGCGGGTGCACGCCCTCGACGTAGTCGAGCGCGGCGCCGACGCGCAGCCACTTCGGCAGGACCGCCACATCGGCGATGAAGCAGACCTCCTGCATCAGGGCGTCGCGCTCGCTGCGCGGGTCGCGGCCCAGCACCGTCAGCTCGCCCTCGAAGGGTGTCAGGCCGAGGATGGCCTTGAGCGCCGTGGTCTTGCCGGCGCCGTTCGGGCCCATCAGGCCGACGATGCGGCCGGGTGCCACCGAGAAGCTGACGCCGTCCAGCGCGGTCACGCTCTTGCCGTAATGCTTGCGCAGGCCGTTGGCGACGATCATGGGTGTGCTCATTTCTTTGCTTCCGTCTTGGGGAGCAGTTCCTCGAGCGTGAAGCCGAGGCGCTCGATGGTTGCGCGGGTGCGTGGCCACTCGTCGCGCAGGAAGCGGCTGCGCTCGTCTTTCAGCAGAGCGACGCGGGCGCCCGCGTTGACGAACATGCCGCGGCCGCGCCGTTTTTCAACGAGGCTCTCGTCGGCAAGCTCCTGATAGGCCTTCAGGACCGTCAGCGGGTTGATGCGGAACTCCGCGGCGACGTTGCGCACGGACGGCAGCGGATCGCCCTCCTTGAGGACTCCCTCGAGAATCATCGCCACGACCCGGTCCCGCAGTTGGCGGTAGATCGGGGCGTTGTCGGTCCACTGCTGGTCCATGCTCTCAGCCCTCCGCGGTCAGGCGGGTTAGGTTGGATGTCAGGCGGTCGTGCTGGCCACGGCGCCCGCCGCCGTTCCGACCCGCGCCGCCGGCAGGTGCTGCGTCGACTGGGCAAGAGCCCAGAAGAACAGCAGCGTCAGGCCGAGCGCGGCGATGGCGGCGGTGAGCATCGAGGTGGGGGCGGCGTTGGTCTGGTTGTGGTTCCACTTGGTCACGGTACTGTCTCCTGCGAAAAGAATCTACTGTTATATATAACTACAACACCAATACGCAGTCAAGGGGGGGGATGATCACGTAGAATCCGCGCGCGAAAAATCCGCTCCCTGACCCCTTCGGAGACTCCTGCATGAAGCAGCCCCTGAACGTCGCGATCACCGGTGCCGCCGGGCAGATCGGCTACGCCCTCGCCTTCCGCGTCGCCTCGGGCGCCATGCTCGGCCCCGACCAGCCAGTCAACCTGCACCTGCTCGAAATCACCCCGGCGCTGCCGGCGCTGCAGGGCGTCGTCATGGAGCTCAACGATTGCGCGTTCCCTACGCTCAACAGGGTGGTGGCAACCGACGACGCGCGCGTTGCCTTCAAGGATTGCCACGCGGGACTGCTGGTGGGAGCGCGGCCGCGCGGACCGGGCATGGAGCGCAAGGACCTGCTGCTCGCCAACGCGCAGATCTTCTCCGCGCAGGGTAAGGCGCTGAACGATGTGGCGGCACGTGACGTGCGCGTGCTGGTGGTCGGCAACCCGGCGAACACCAATGCGCTGATCGCCATGAAGAACGCGCCGTCGCTGAAGCCGCAGAGTTTCACGGCGATGACCCGCCTCGACCACAACCGCGCGCTGTCGCAGCTTGCGGAGAAGACCGGTGCGCACGTCAACGACATCCAGAAGATGATCATCTGGGGCAACCACTCGGCGACCCAGTACCCGGACATCAACCACTGCCTCGTCAAGGGCCAGCCGGCGCGCTCGCTGGTCGATGCGGAGTGGATCGAGAAGACCTTCATCCCGACGGTGCAGCAGCGTGGCGCCGCCATCATCAAGGCACGTGGCGCCTCCTCGGCGGCATCGGCCGGGTCAGCGGCCATCGACCACGTGCGCGACTGGTTCCGCGGTTCGCCGCAGGGCGACTGGCTGTCGATGGGCATCCCGTCGGATGGCAGCTACGGCATCCCCGAGGGGGTCATCTACTCCTACCCCGTGGTCTGCCGCGGCGGACACTTCGAGATCGTGCAGGGGCTCGCCATCGACGAGTTCAGCCGCCAGCGCATGGATGCCACCCATCGGGAGCTGCTCGAGGAGCGGGATGGGGTGAAAGACCTGCTCGGCTGAGGCCGGGCGGACCGCCTGAGGCCGGGCGGACCGCGATTGCGCCGCGCGGGAGGCGGGGTACGCCCCCGCCACCGCGCGGCCCGATACCCTTTTTCAATGGCGCCGCCTTCCATTAGGCTGTTGCCATGACCCATCTCATCGCAGCCCTCATCCTCCTCGGCCTGACTATCTGGGCCCTGACGCTCAAGGGCGGCGTCATCGCGATCCTCTTTGTCGCGGCCCTGCTCTATCTGGCCTACAAGCGCCTGAGCCTGCTCGCCTACACGGCCACCTTCGGCGTCCTGCTGCTTGCCTACTCGGCGATCGGCGAGCCGGCGGGACTGTGGAAGGGATTTCTTTGGATGCTGTTCGCGGCGCTGGTGCTGCTCAACGTGGTGCCCTTGCGGCAGGCGCTGGTATCGCGACCCTTCATGCGCATCTACCGGCGCATGCTGCCCGCGATGTCCTCCACCGAGCGCGAGGCGCTCGAGGCCGGCACCGTCTGGTGGGACGGCGAACTCTTCACCGGCAAGCCCGACTGGTCGAAGCTGCTGGGCGCCAAGGCTCCGCAACTGACCGCCGAGGAACAGGCCTTCCTCGACGGTCCCTGCGAGGAGCTTTGCCGGATGATCGACGACTTCGACATCACGCACCGCCGCGGCGACATGCCGCCGGAGGTGTGGGACTTCCTCAAGCGCAAGGGCTTCTTCTCGATGATCATCCAGAAGAAGTACGGCGGGCTCGAATTCTCGGCCTATGCCCACTCCTGCGTGCTCGCCAAGCTGTCGAGCCGCAGCACCACGGTGTCCTCGACCGTGGCGGTACCGAACTCGCTGGGCCCCGGCGAGCTGCTGCAGCACTACGGCACGGAGGAGCAGAAGAACCACTACCTGCCGCGGCTTGCGCGCGGCGAGGACATTCCCTGCTTCGCGCTTACCGGTCCGCGCGCCGGGTCCGACGCCGCCTCGCTGCCCGACACCGGTGTCGTCTGCCGCGGCCAGTGGGAGGGCCGCGAGATCATCGGCCTGCGGCTCAACTTCTCCAAGCGCTACATCACGCTGGCGCCGGTGGCGACCGTGATCGGCCTCGCCTTCCGCATGTTCGATCCCGAGCGCCTGCTCGGCGGCGAAGCGGACCTCGGCATCACTTGTGCCCTGATCCCCCGCGGCACGCCAGGCATCAGCATCGGACGCCGCCACTTTCCGCTCAACATCCCGTTCCAGAACGGCCCCATCGCCGGCAAGGATGTGTTCGTGCCGCTCGACTTCATCATCGGCGGACCGAACATGGCGGGTCAGGGCTGGCGCATGCTAGTAGAGCAGCTGTCGGTAGGCCGCTGCATCTCGCTGCCCTCGAGCAGCACCGGCGGCGCCAAGGCCGCGGTCTTCGCCACCGGTGCCTATGCGCGCATCCGCCGCCAGTTCAACATGCCGATCGGCCAGTTTGAGGGCATCGAGAGCGTGATCGCGCGCATGGTGGGACTCACCTACACCATGGACGCGGCCCGTTCGGTGACTGCCGGCGCCATCGACGGTGGCGAGAAGCCCTCGGTGCCGTCGGCGATGCTCAAGTACCACGTCACCGAGATGGGCAGGCAGATCGCCAACGACACCATGGACGTGCACGGCGGCAAGGGCATCTGCCTCGGCCCGCGCAACTATCTCGGTCGCGGCTATCAGGTCGTGCCGGTGGCGATCACCGTCGAGGGCGCGAACATCCTCACCCGCAGCCTGATCATCTTTGGCCAGGGCGCGATCCGCTGCCATCCGTATGTCCTCAAGGAAATGGAAGCGGCCCGCAACCCGGACCGTCGCCAAGGCATCCGCGAATTCGACAGCGCGCTGCTCGGACACGTCGGCTTCACGCTGAGCAATGCCGTGCGCTCATTTATTATGGCGCTCACCAACGCACGCTTCACCGCCGCTCCGGTCGACGGTCCGGTAGCGCGCTACTACCAGCATATCGTGCGGTTCTCGGCGAGCTTCGCCTTCGCGGTAGACGTCGCCATGCTCAGCCTCGGCGGCTATCTTAAGAAAAAAGAGAACCTCTCGGCCCGGCTCGGGGACGTGCTCTCCTGCATGTATCTCGCCTCGATGGTGCTGAAACACTACGAGAACCAGGGGCGGCGTCCCGAGGATCTGCCCATCATCGAATGGGCCTGCCGGAACCTGCTCTACAAGGCGCAGGAGCAGCTGCACGGCTTCCTGCGCAACTTCCCCAACCGTTTTCTCGGCGCCGCCATGCGGCTGCTGATCTTCCCGCGCGGCCTGCAGTACTCGGCGCCGGACGATCGGCTCGGCCGCAAGCTCGCCAGCCTCGTCCTCAGCCCCACCGAAGTGCGCGACCGTCTCTGCACCCCCGTGTACCGGCGGCTCGAGCCGGGCAGCGCGCTCGGGCTGCTGCAGGAGGTGCTGGAAATGGCCGATCGCGCCGAAGCCCTCGAGAAGCGTCTGCGCGTCGAGGGCGTAAAGACCGGACGCGTGCGCTCGCTGGATCTGCCGGGCCAGATCGCCGAAGCTGAGCAGGTTGGTCTGCTGTCGGCCGAGGAAGCGGCCTGGCTGCGCGAGTACGACCGCAAAGTCATGGATCTCGTCCATGTCGACGACTTCGCGCCGCATGAGCTCGGCACCGATGGCAGGGCACGCCTGCAGGTCAACCTGCAGGTGACGGAAAGTAGCGAACTGCCGGTGTGAACTGCCTAAACTGCGGCGCCACCCTCAGCGGCCCCTATTGCGCCGCGTGCGGCCAGAGGCACGATCCGCATCGGCCGACGTTCGGGCACTTCATCGCCGAAACCGCCGAGAGCCTGAGCCACGCCGACGGCAGGCTGTGGAGCACGCTGCGCATGCTGCTCACCAAACCGGGCTTGCTGAGCAAAGAGTTCTTTGGGGGTCGTCGCGCCAGGTACCTGCCGCCCATCAGGCTATACATCGTGCTCAGCGTCGCCTTCTTCCTGCTGCTGGCGCTGGTGCCTGACGGCGGTATGAGCGCGCTCGGCGATACCAACGTGAGGATGGACAGCAAATGCAGCGAACTGACCTACAACGGCCCATTCAAGCCGATGATGGAGCAGAAACTGCGGAGCGCGTGCCAGCGGATCAAGGCTGACGGCGGCGCTGCCCTCGGCAACGCCTTCCTGCAGAATGCGCCGAAGGCCATGTGGCTGCTGCTGCCTGTTTTCGCGGCGATCCTGCTGCTCTTCTACTGGCGACCGCGGCGCCTGTACGCCGAGCACCTGCTCTATCTCATCCACAACCATAGCGCAGTATTCGCCGCACTGACGATCGAGGAGCTGCTCGACCTCGCGCTGCCGGACCAGGCGGACAGCGTGCTCGGGCCCCTGCTGTTCGGCTACCTGCTTTGGTACTGCTACCGCGGCATGCGCGTTTTCTACGGCGACTCGCGTAGTCGTACCCTCGCGAAGTTCTTCGCGCTCGCCTTCCTCTACTTCACGATCACGAGCTTGGTGCTGATCTTCACCGGCATCGCGGCGGCGCTCAGCATCTGACCTGCCCGGACCGTCCACGCCCCTGCACGTGTTTGAACAGCGCGCGATCCTGCATGTCGACATGGACGCCTTCTATGCGTCGGTCGAGCAGCATGACCGGCCCGAACTGCGCGGCAAGCCGCTGATCGTCGGCGGCACCAGCGGGCGCGGTGTGGTCGCCGCGGCCAGCTACGAAGTGCGGCGTTATGGCGTGCGTTCGGCCATGCCGATGCGGCAGGCTCTCGCACTGTGTCCGCATGCGGTTTGCGTAAGACCGCGCATGGGCCGCTACGTCGAGGTGTCGGCGCAGGTATTCGCCGTGTTCCGCGAGTTCACGCCGCTGGTGGAGGGCCTGTCGCTGGACGAGGCGTATCTCGACGTCTCGGGCAGCCGCCTGCTCAAGGGTGACCCCGCGTGCATCGCAGCGGATATCAAGCGCCGGATCCTCGAGAGCACCGGGCTCACAGCCTCCGTGGGCGTGGCGCCGAACAAGCTGGTTGCCAAGATCGCTTCCGACCTGCAGAAGCCCGACGGGCTGACGATCGTCACGACCGAACGCATCGGCGAGGTGCTCGATCCTTTGCCGGTGAAGCGTCTGCCGGGTCTCGGCCGCAAGAAGGGCGATGAGGTGGCAGCAGCCGGACTGCGCACGCTCGGCGAGCTGCGTCGTGCCGGCGAGGAACGGTTGCGGCCACTCTTCGGCAGACACTGGACACAGTGGCGGGATCGCGCAGCCGGCATCGACGAGCGGCAGGTTTGGCCGGAGCACGACGACAAATCGGTGAGCAACGAGCGTACCTTCGGCGAGGACCTGCAGGACCCTGCAGCGATGCGCGCCGAGTTGAGCGCACTCGCCGACACGGTGGCGGCAAGGCTGCGCGCCAAGCGGCTGCGCGCCGGCTGCATCGGCATCAAGATCCGCCTGCACGACTTCCGCACCCTGACCAGACAGCTGACGCTCGCCGCGCCCAGCGCGGAGACGCGGGTGATCGCGGAACGCGCGCTGCAGCTGCTGGACGCCTGGCTCGCCGGCTCGCGCCGTCCGCGAGTCCGGCTGCTCGGGGTGTCGAGTTCGGAGTTCGTCGAAGAGCTGCAGCCTGATCTGTTCGAGAATGTCGAGCGCGCGCAGAATGAGCGTCTCGATGCGACGCTGGACGCCATCCGCAGCCGCTTCGGCGGCGGTGCGCTGTCGCGGGCCAGCCTGCTGAAGCGTCGCTGAGCAACGCCTCCGCAGCGGCGCGGCGCGGCGCGGCGCCCACGACTCACCTCCGCTGCAGCCCAACCAGCAGCCCGGCGGCCATGCCGGCGATCACACCGGCGAGGTGCACATCGGTGACCACCGCATCAGCCCCGCGCATGAAAGGCATGGCTCCAGCGAGGTTCTCCCAAAGAATCTTCCCAAGGCCGAAGATCGCGATTGCCCAGGCTGCAGGCCCGGACCGCTCGATGATGCGGCGCACCACGGCGGCTGCGGCAAAGACGTGCAGCAGGCCGGACAGCCCGCGGTACTGGTCGACATCGCCGAGCCACCACAGCATGGCGTCGATGGCGAGTAGTCCTGCGAGCAGGACCGCGGCGAGCGCGCGCAGCGTGAATACTGCGCCAAACAAATACCAGAGCAGCAACAGCGCAGCCACGTTGAGCGCGGCATGCGCAAGGTCAAGATGCACGAGATGGCCGGTCAGCAGGCGCCACCACTCGCCACCAGCGAGAGCGTCGCGCGACCATTCCAGCCACAGCTGCGCCGGCTCGCCCCAGGCGGCGACGCCGAGCAGCAGCACAGCTACCGCCAGCATCGACACCATCGGCGGTGACCTGCGGTCGGAGGGTCGCTTGGCGGCGTCCATCAATGAATCACTGCGACGCCGGCGGCACCAGTCGGTGTCTGCGCACCACGGGTGGCCGACGATCCGCGGGGCCCAGCAGCGCAACGGCCGCCTGTCCGCGGCACGGCGGCTCAATCGACCAGACGAGCGCACCGTGACCCGCGTCCCCGGGCAGCGCGACCGCGGCGTACGCGGTGGCGATACCTACCTCGACGGTTCTGGCGGGCAGACTGAAGCCGCTGCCCGTCGCCTTGAGCACCGCCTCCTTGCGTGTCCAGCCGCGCAGGAAGGCGGTATCTCGGCCAGCCTCGCCCTGCACGCCTGCAGCTTCAAGTTGCTCGCGCTCCGCAGCGGTGAAAATGCGCGCAGCGAGCCGTTGCGCATCCGGCACCCGCTCGCGCAGCTCGAGATCGACACCGATCGCCGCACCCTCGCGGGTCAGGGCGAGCAGCCATGCGCCGCGACTGTGGCTGAGATTGAAGTGCAGCGGCGGACCCGTATCCTGCCGCTGCAGGGACGGTTTGCCGTGGGCGCCGAGGACGATCACTGGTTGCGCCGGCGGCAGGCCGAGAGCGCTGCCGAGCACCCGCCGCAGCAGGATGCGCGAAGCCACAAACTCGGCGCGCAGGGCCGCAGCCGAGATGGTGGCGGCGCGCCGCGCTTCGTGTGGATCGAGCAGTTCCGTGTCGGCCGACGCGGACAGCCAGGCCGTCCAGGCTGCGAGCTCGGCGAACCACAGATCGATGCCATCCGCATGCGCTGCGGCAGAGCCCTGCGACAGATCGCCGAAAGACTGCTGCGACCACGACGACGACACGATGCCGGGGACTATGCTGCAGGGGTCCCGGCCGTGCAATACTCTGACGAGTTCCGGTGTCCGGGCCCGACTCCGGGGCGACTACCGCCATGTCGATCATCCTCGATGCGCTGAGAAAATCCGAAAACTCGCGGCTGCGGCAGGACCATCCGGCGATCTTCACTGCGCGAACTGCAGCGGCGCGGTCCCGGCTGCCGCGCTGGGCGCTGCTGCTGGCCTGTCTGCTCACCGCCAACCTGCTGATCGTCGCCTACGCGCTGTGGCGCGAAGCGCGGGGGTCGGTGACCACGGCTTCGGCGCCACAGTCTGCGGCGGCGCCACAGTCTGCTGCGGCGCCGCAAGTTGCTGCGCCTGTCGCAGAGGCGGATCCCGCCGCCGACATGACAACGACCGCTGCCGAGCGTACGCCCGCGGCGACGGCCCCGGCCCGCTCGAGCCCCCGCGCATCGACCACTGCGGCTTCGCCCACGGCTGCATCGCCTATCGGCGCGCCGTCTGTCCCGCCGCAGCCCGCCGGCACCCGCGCAGCAGCGGACACGGCAACGCGTGACGATCTGCTGGCGCGCGGCGCCGCCGTCCCCCCGGTCGATCTCAACCTGCACGTCTACGACGCCGACCCGGGTGCACGCTTCGTGCTGCTCAACGGCCAGCGGCTGCGTGAGGGCGAGGCCTCCCGCGACGGACTGATCGTCGAACGCATCACCGCGGAGGGCGTGGTGTTGCGCCACGGCGCGAATCGGTTCGCGGTCAACCTGCAATGACCTAGGGGCGTACACCGTGAACGCATCCACCCTGTCTGCCGACCCCACGATGATCCGCGGCGAGCTCGACGGCCTGCAGCTCGCCGACTTGCTGCGCGCCGGCATCTACCGCCTGTTCGAACAGACCGATCATCTCAACAAGATCAATGTATTTCCGGTGCCGGACGGCGACACAGGGACCAACATGTCCCTCACCCTGTCGGCCGTGCTGGCCTGCCTCGACCGCACTCCCGAAGAGCATGCCGGCAGCATGCTGGTCAGGGCCGCCGACGCCGCCCTCGACGGCGCGCGCGGCAACTCGGGCGCCATCCTCGCGCAGTTCCTGCTCGGGGTCGGTGATGGAGCCGGCCATCTTGCGCGCATCGGCATCAGCGAATTCGTCGCCGCTCTGCAGAAGGGCGCCGGCTACGCCCGCGATGCGCTCTCGCAGCCCCGCGAGGGAACGCTGCTCACCGTGCTGCGCGAGTTCGCGCTCGCCGCCGAGGCGCAAGCGCCGCATTGCAAGGATTTCCGCAGCCTCTTCGAGGGCTCCCTCGGCCGTGTGCGCGACGCGCTGGAGGCGACACGCGGCCAGCTCGAGGAACTGCGCGCCGCCAATGTGGTCGATGCGGGAGCGCAGGGCTTCGTCGAAGTACTCGAAGGCATGCGACGTTTCCTGCACACCGGCGAACTCGGCAGGACAGTGGCCCCGGTGCATACCGGTGACGAGGCGATGGCCGGCATCGACCCGCCAGCGGCCGATCAGGACTACCGGTTCTGTACCGAGTGCCTCGTGCTGGCACCGCCCGACGGCGCCATCGACCTGCGGCAGCTGCGCGAGACGCTGGCAGCGAGCGGCGCCAGCCTCGTGGTGAGCGGCAGCAAGCGCAAGGCACGCATCCACGTGCATGTAGACGAGCCCGAGCAGGTATTCCGGCTCGCCGCGCTGTTCGGCGAAGTCAGCGGCCAGAAAGCCGACGACATGCGCATGCAGCAGAGCGCCGCCCACCATCGGCAAGGGCGGCGAGTCGCGGTGGTCACCGACTCGGGAGCCGATATCCCCGAGGAGTTTGCGGAGCGGCTCGGCATCCACGTGGTGCCGGTGCGCATCCACTTCGCCAACCGCTCATACCTCGACAAAGTCAGCATGACGCCGACCGAGTTCTACCGCGAGCTCGTCGAGAATCCGGCGCATCCCAAGACCTCGCAGCCGCCACCCGGGGATTTCCGGCGGATGTTCGAGTTCCTTGCCTCCCACTTCGACGCCGTGGTGTCGATCAATCTCACCTCGCGTCACAGCGGCACCTGGGATGCCGCCAGTCGTGCGGCGCAGCGTGTCGGCGCCGAGGGCCGGCCGGTCGCCGCACTCGACAGCCGCAACGCCTCGGTGGGCCAGGGCCTGGTGGTGATCGCCGCAGCGGAAGCGGCAGCGGCGGGCGGCGATGCGCAGGCGGTGATCGACGCCGCGCAGGCAGCTCTGGCGCGCACGCAGACTTTCGCCCTGCTCGGCAGCATCGACTTCGCGGTACGTGGCGGACGGGTACCGGCCATCGTCGGCAAGCTGGCGCGGCTGCTCGGTCTCTGCGTGATCCTGCGAACCTCGCCCGACGGCCGCATCAGCGCCGGGGGTGGTCTGTTCGGCACACACCGTCTGCGCAGCCGCTTCGCGGGTTTCGTCGCCCGTCGTCTGCGCGGCGTGGCCGCCGGAGAACGGCTGCGTGTGCTGGTCGGCCACGGCGATCGACCCGCCGAAGCAGAGCGCCTCGTCGCGGAGCTGGGGGCCGTACTGCCCGCGGGCAGTGTCGAGTTCTGCGCGGTGACGGACATGGGTCCGGCCATCGGCGTGCACGGCGGACCGGGCACGCTGGTAGTCGCCGTACAGCGCCTGCCCCGCAACTGACAGGCCAGCGCCAACCTGCAAAGCCGCCTCGCGGCGGGTCGCGCAGGTCGTCAGCCGACAGTCGCTAGCCGAGCGCGGCGATCACCTCGGGCGGTGCCTGCACCAGCTCGATGAGCACGCCCTCGCCGGCGATCGGAAACTCCTCGTTCGCCTTCGGATGCAGGAAGCAGATGTCGTGGCCGGCGGCGCCCTTGCGGATCCCGCCCGGTGCGAAGCGCACGCCGCGCGCCGTGAGCCAATCGACCGCCCGCGGCAGATCATCGACCCACAGGCCGACATGATTGAGCGGCGTCGCGTGCACGGCCGGCTTGCGCTCGGGGTCGAGCGGCTGCATGAGGTCGACCTCGACGCGCAGCGCGCCGCTGCCGAGTGCGCAGATGTCCTCGTCGACGTTCTCGCGTTCGCTGACGAAGTTTCCCGTCACCTCGAGTCCGAGCATATCCACCCAGAGAGTACGCAGCCGCTGCTTGTCGCTGCCGCCGATGGCGATCTGCTGGATACCGAGCACGCGGAACGGGCGCATCAGCTGAACCTCATGATCACCTGATCGACGGCAAGGCTGTCGCCCTTGCCGGCCAGTACCTCGGCGACGACGCAGTCCTGCGAGGCGAAGAGGATGTTCTCCATCTTCATGGCCTCGATCGCGGCAAGCCGTTCGCCGGCACGCACGG
>JBILMF010000234.1:0-3156 GCA_044375655.1 Steroidobacteraceae bacterium
CCGCAGTCCGTGCACTCGCAGCGTCCGACATCGTGCACACGGATCACCCGCGGCAGCTCCGGTGGCAAGGCACGTTGTATACGGCGCTGACCGCGTCGAGCGCTTGGGGTATCCACGGATACGAGCTTCGTGACGGGGGATGTCGCGATCGGTGCCGCCTCGATCGGCGTTATATCGATCTGCAGATCCTGCAGCGGCAGCGACGGTGCAATCGTCGGGTCGATAACTTCAGCAGATCGACCGAACTGCCAGCGGCGAAGCCTGAGCACTTCGGCCTTCATCGCCTCGAGCTGCGCACTGAGCCCGAGCACTCGCTGCGTGAGTTTTGCGTTCTGATCGAGCAGTGTTGCGACGTCGTGCACCACGTCTCGATCATACGCGATCACCTGCAGCGCAGCATCTGCTCGTCGATCAAAAATATCACCGCACTGCTACGTCACATGCAACGGCTGCCACGTGCGCTGCGGGTGTCGCCAGTCGATCCCTTCGAGCAACATCGACAGCTGCGCCGAACTCAGGTGTACCGAGCCCGCCAGCGTCTGCGGCCACACGAAGCGGCCGCGCTCGAGTCGCTTCGTCAGCAGGCAGAGCCCATCACCATCCGACCACAGCACCTTGATCAGATCACCCCGCCTGCCGCGGAAGACGAACACATGCCCACCATACGGGTTCGCCGCCAGCGTCGTCTCGACGAGCGCGGCGAGACCATACATCCCCCGACGCATGTCCGTGACCCCGGAGGCCAACCATACGTGTGTTCCCGCCGGCAGCGAGATCATGACGGGTGCCGCAAGCAATCGATCAGGCTCGTCAGCGTGCTCGACTCCACCGCTCCGCGTATCCGGATCGTGCCACCCGGCAACACCACCTCAAGTACGCTCTCGCCCGTCAGCGTCGGGGCTATCAACGCCGGAGCCGCCGCGGCCTCCGCCGTCGTCACAACAGGCAGCAGCGACGCTCGCGATGCTCGCACCGAGGTTCGATCACGCAGCGCCAGCATGATCCACCGCCGAACCAGGTTCGCGTTCACCCCATGCGCCAGCGCCACCGCCGCTACCGATACTCCGGGCTGCAGGCAGCGACGCACCAACTCCGCTTTAGCAGACGGATCGTATTTGCACCGTCCGTCACGCGCCTGCCCGCGGATCAAGTCCGGCACTAACTCCACTGCTCGTTCCGTCATAGGTGTCCACCTCCAACAAGGTGGACACATGCTCTCTACTCAAGCACGCTCATGCCAGACGGCCTCGGCGTGACGCTTACGATTAACGGGAGAGTGGGTCAAATTTACTTCGGCGATCTGAGCGTAAACCGGGTCAGGATTTTATCGGCGTTGACAACTCGAGATCACCTTAAGCTGTATGGACGGTTTGGCTGACGGGCACGGCGGCTGTCGCGCATCATGGTCGCTGCCGATTTGTTGTTCAGCCTACACCACGCAGGTGGACGCTGCCGTCGTCGTGATGAGTCTGTCGCACAGTCCCTGGCTCAACGATCATGATCCTTTGGCGATCACCCCTAACCGTCGCCTCGAGGGATTGCCAACTCACGGCTGTAAGTCTGACAACACTGCGTGGCTGTACCGATCTTGCTCAACGCCTGGGTGGGTTCGCCGTACGGATACCCAGAGCCGCCATCCCCACCCAGCTGGATCAATGTTATCTCGACGCTGACACTACTCGCGGCCACGAATTTTATTGGACCGCCACCGTGTTGCCGGAGGCGTTTGGCGATCCCGCTGGGTCATTGACGGCGAGCACGTACCAGAGCAACATTTTTGCAGCGTAGCGCCCTGTCGGCCGCTTCCTCTGTTCGACCCGTGCATGGGGGGCTGCTCTGGTGGATGGAAAACAAGAACCATATGTGTGAACTCTGATGCCGATAACCCCGCAGCACGGCTTGCTCTCCAGACTGCTCGACTACATCGTCGAACAGAGCAAGGAAGTCGACCCACGCGCCTATGTGCTTACAGGCGATTCCGACTTCAGGCGTTTCCCAAAGGATCTGGCAGGGCTACCAGGGGTAGAACTCGATCGCAAGGTCGAGGGCGACCATATCTGGCTGCAGGTTAAACGGCTGGAGGCCGCGGCGCCTCCCGCGCCAGACGAACAAGCCCGACCCTACATCACCTATTCGAGCGATCCGAACGGTGGGCCTCCGTCCATCAACGAAACTGCGCTCAAACACCGCCACGCTACCGAGTCGCGCTCGATGAGTGCTGAAGCCGCTGCGGTGAGCGACCAGAACCGCCGGAACAGTACCGCCCGCTCCTTGGCGGAGTACGCACGGCTCTGGCAATCTTGGGCAGCAGGCGAAAAACCCCGTCGTCAGACGATCTCGCTCTACGGCGATCTCTTCATGCTCAAAGGGCGGCTGGAAGGTGATGAATCTTCAAGCCCGTCAGAGCTCGTCTGGGGAATGGGTGTCACCGCGTGGAAGTTCCGTAGCGCACTCTCCGACGATGACACGACCCGAAACACAACCATCGACTATCAGTACCCGCTGCTTACCCAAGTCGTCGAAATCGATCTCGACGCCAAGACCCACACAATCTTGATTCGACCGAGGGCGGTTCCACCGCGGCTCGAATTCGATGCCTTTGGCGCTTGTCAGGTCATGGGTGCAGCGGAAGTCGAACGTGAGGCCAAGACCCTGCTCGACGGCGACGCTGCTCGCCTGCTCACGCCGTTTGATGCCGGTAGCTTCGAGCCCATCCTGAAGCTCGCAGCGGGAAATCTTGATAAAGCGGGTCGCTACGATTCCACCTACCAGGGTTTGCCCGTTCCGAGCGAGCAACTGCTCGTGACTGCCGGTTGGGTTCTGCTCGTTCGCCCACGCTCCGTAAATTTTCTGGTCGAGGACATCCGGCGTTTGAAGAGCCGTCTGGCCTCCGGGGACAGCATTCCAAATGGACCAGCGAGTTTAGTGACGCCGCCCACGGACGAGGTCATTCATTACGAGGCGATTTCGTTTCGGGGTCTATGCAGTGGCAGCCGTACCAAAGGCGAGCCACGAGAGCTCTATTTTCCGTTGCCCTACAACCAGGAGCAGGAAACGATCATCGAGTTGCTCGAACGTGCTCCCGGCGTCTCGGTGCAAGGCCCGCCGGGAACTGGCAAGACTCACACGATCGCCAACATTATCTGTCACTACCTC
>JBILMF010000110.1:0-10851 GCA_044375655.1 Steroidobacteraceae bacterium
AAGCGATCATGCCCGCGCCATGCGGCTCGCACTCGAGTTCCAGCGCGCCGAGACGTATCTGCGCGCGTACGGGATCGAAAGCACGGTCGTGGCCTTCGGCAGCGCGCGCATACCCTCGCCGGAAACGCCGGGTGCCACTGCCGAGCAGCGTCGCCACTACGAGGAAGCGCGCCGCTTCGGCTACGAGGTAAGTCGCGGTGCACTGCACAGCCCCGGCTGCCATCGCCTGGTGGTCGCGACGGGTGGCGGCCCCGGACTGATGGAAGCCGCCAACCGCGGCGCCAGCGAGGCGGGCGCGCCGACGATCGGCTTCAACATCCGGCTGCCCCACGAGCAGTTTCCCAACCCCTACATCACCCCGGGTCTGGCTTTCCAGTTCCGCTACTTCGCGCTGCGCAAGATGCACTTCATGTTCCGCGCGCGGGCACTCGTGGCGCTGCCGGGAGGTTTCGGGACGCTGGACGAAGTGTACGAGGCACTTAACCTCGTCGCGACGCGCACCATCGCGCCGATACCCATCGTGCTGGTCGGCAGCAGCTACTGGGAGCGTGTGCTGCCGTTGGACATGCTGGTGGCGGAGGGCTATGTCGCGCCGACCGATCGGACGCTCGTGCACCGTGTCGAGAGCGGCGCCGAGGCCGCAGCCTACGTGCTCGCGCACTGCGGCTGCGAGGCGCCTCCCGCGGGCTGAGTTCCGCCGCCGGCAGACCGACGGGCGCTGCGCTCAGCGCGGCGCCATACGTATCGCGCCATCGAGACGCACGCACTCGCCGTTCAGGTAACCGATCTCGATCATCGAGAGCGCGAGCGCAGCATACTCGTCGGGCGCGCCCAGACGGCGCGGGTGCGGTACCGAGGCCGCGAGAGCTGCAGTCACCTTCTCGGGCAATGCCGCGAGCAGCGGTGTAGCAAAGATTCCGGGCAGGATGGTGTTGACGCGGATCGCCTCGGCCATCAGGTCGCGGGCGATGGGCAAAGTCATGCCGACGACCCCCGCCTTGGAGGCGGCGTAGGCGGCCTGGCCGATCTGCCCATCCTCGGCCGCGACCGACGCCGTGTTGATGATCACGCCGCGATCACCGTCCGGATGCACATCCAGCGCAAGCATGCCGGCCGCTGACTTGGCGATGCAGCGGAACGTCCCGACCAGATTGATCTGCACCACCCGGTCGAACTCGGCGAGCGGGAAGTGCTTCGTACCACCGCCATCGCGGTCACGCGAGGCGGTCTTGATGCCGTTGGCGATACCGGCGCAGTTGACGAGGATCCGCTCCTGGCCATGCGCGGCACGGGCCTTGGCAAAGCCCGCCTCGACGCTGGCGTCTGCGGTGACGTCGACCCGGCAGTAGACGCCGCCGATCTGCGCGGCAAGCTCATTGCCCCGCGACTCGGCGACATCGAAAATCGCGACGCGTACGCCCCGTGCGGCGAGCGCACGCGCAGTGGCTTCGCCGAGTCCCGATGCCCCGCCCGTGACTACGGCGGCGATGGTGTGGTCGAGTTTCATGTTGGTGAGTGCTCCGCGGGATGTTCAGTAGGATCTTGGCATGCCGAGTTCGCGCTCGGCGATGTAGGAGAGGATGAGGTTGGTGGAGATGGGGGCGACCTGGTAGAGCCGGGTTTCGCGGAACTTGCGCTCGATGTCGTACTCGGCGGCGAAGCCGAAGCCGCCGTGGGTCTGCAGGCAGGCG
Organism: Steroidobacteraceae bacterium; assembly: GCA_044375655.1. Taxonomy (GTDB): domain Bacteria; phylum Pseudomonadota; class Gammaproteobacteria; order Steroidobacterales; family Steroidobacteraceae; genus UBA964. Next base: position 1,692 of record JBILMF010000110.1, read on the forward strand.
TTGGCGGCCTCCCAGGAGGCCTTGGCGGCGAGGTACTTGGCCATGTTGGCCTCGGCGCCGCAGGGCTGCTGCGCATCGTAGAGCTCGCAGGCCCGATAGCGCATGAGGCTTGCCGCCTCGGTTTCGATGTAGCTCTCGGCGATCGGAAACTGCACGCCCTGGTTCATGCCGATCGGGCGGTCGAAGACGATGCGCTCGCTCGCGTAGCGGCTTGCCCGCTCGACGAACCAGTAGGCGTCGCCGATGCACTCGGCGGCGATCAGCACCCGCTCGGCGTTCAGCCCGTCGAGGATGTAGCGAAACCCCTTGCCCTCCTCGCCGATCAGGCTCTCGGCGGAGATCTCCAGATTGTCGAAGAACAACTCGTTGGTCTCGTGGTTGACCATGTTCGGGATCGGCCGCAGCGTGAGCCCCCGGCCGAGCGCCTCGCGCACATCCACCAGAAACACCGACAGCCCGTCGGCCTTGCGCTGCACCTCGGCGAGCGGCGTCGTGCGCGCCAGCAGCACCAGCAGGTCCGAGTGCTGCACGCGCGAGGTCCATACCTTCTGCCCGTTGATCACGTAGCGATCGCCCCGGCGCACCGCCGTCGTCCGCAGCCGCGTCGTGTCCGTGCCCGTCGTCGGCTCGGTCACCGCCATCGACTGCATGCGCAGCTCCCCCGCGGCGATCTTCGGCAGAAACTGCCGCCGCTGCGCCTCGCTGCCATGGCGCACCAGCACGTTCATCACGTACATCTGCCCGTGGCAGGCCCCCGAATTGCCCCCGGAGCGGTTGATCTCCTCCATGATCACCGAAGCTTCCGCCAGCGACAGCCCCGAGCCGCCGTACTCCTGCGGAATCAGCGCCGCCAGCCAACCGGCACGCGTCAGCGCCTCGACGAACTCCAGCGGATAACCCCGCTCGGCGTCCACCCGCCGGAAATACTCGTCAGGAAACTGCGCGCACAGCGCGCGTACGGCGGAACGGATTTCCTCGAACTGTGGCTGAGCGCGCACGACCCTGCTCCATCAACTGCGGGGGCCGAGGATACCCCGATCGCGCAGCAGAGAAAGCACCTGCTCGGCGGCGTCCTCGGCGGAGCCCGCGAGCGTATCGAGCCGCAGTTCCGGAGTTTCGGGCGGCTCGTAGGGGGCATCGATACCGGTAAAGTTGCGCAGTTCACCGCGCCGCGCCTTGCGGTAGAGCCCCTTGACGTCGCGCGTCTCGGCAACCTCGAGAGGCGTGTCGACGTACACCTCGAGGAACTCGCCCTCGCCGAACAGTGCGCGCGCCATTTGCCGCTCCGCGCGATACGGCGATATGAAGGCCGTGAGCACGATCAGCCCGGCGTCGACCATCAGCTTCGCGACCTCGGCGATGCGCCGGATGTTCTCCACCCGGTCGGCGGCAGTGAACCCGAGATCGCGATTCAGCCCGTGCCGGATGTTGTCGCCATCCAGCAGGTAGCTGCGGCGACCGAGCGCGAGCAGACGGCGCTCCAGCGCGTTGGCAATCGTGGACTTGCCCGCGCCGGACAGTCCGGTGAACCACACCACCACGGGGGTCTGACCGTTGAGGGCGGCGCGCGCCGCCTTGTCGACGCTCACCGCCTGGCGGTGAATATTGCGGGCGCGGCGCAGCGCGAAGCGGATCATGCCGGCGCCCACGGTCGCGTGGGTCAGCCGATCGATGACGATGAAGCTGCCGGTGGCGCGGTTCGAGTCGTAGGGATCGAAGGCAATGGGCCGATCCAGCGCGACGTTGCAACTGCCGATTTCGTTGAGTTCGAGCTGCCGAGCCGCAAGGTGCTCGAGCGTGTTGACGTTGAGACGGTGCTTGGGCGTTGAAAAAGTTGCGCCGACGGTACTGGCGGCTGCCTTGAGCAGGTAGCTGCGTCCAGGCAGCATGGGCTGCTCTCCCAGCCATACGAGCGTGGTGTCGAACTGGTCGGCCGTCTCCGCCGGGTTATCCGCGGCGCTGAGCAGGTCGCCGCGGGCGATGTCGAGTTCGTCCTCCAGCGTCAGCGTGACCGATTGACCAGCCACCGCAAGGTCGAGGTCGCCACCGGCGGTGACGATGCGCGCCACCCGGCTCTCGCGGCCGGACGGCTGTGCACGGACCCGATCCCCGGGGCGTACGCTGCCGCTCTCGATCAGGCCGGCATAGCCGCGGAAGTCCGCATGCGGTCGATTGACCCACTGGACAGGCAGGCGCATGGGCAGCGCCTCGGAGCGCGCGCGTTCGACCTCCACGGTCTCGAGGTAACCCATGAGGGTGGGTCCTGAGTACCACGGCATCTGCGCGCTGCGCTCGATGATGTTGTCGCCACGCAGTGCTGAGACCGGTACCACCGTGATGTCCAACGCCCCGAGGCGCGTTGCAAACCCGCGATAGTCTTCGGCGATTTCCTCGAAGACCTTCTGCGAGTGACCGACGAGATCCATCTTGTTGACGGCGAGCAGAAGCTTGCGGATGCCGAGCAGATTGGCGATGCAGCTATGCCGGCGTGTCTGCGTGAGCACGCCCTTGCGCGCATCGATGAGGATCACCGCCAGGTCGGCGGTCGAGGCTCCGGTGACCATGTTGCGGGTGTACTGCTCGTGTCCCGGCGTATCCGCAACGATGTACTTGCGGCGCGCAGTGCTGAAGAAACGATAGGCGACATCGATGGTGATGCCTTGCTCACGCTCGGCCGCCAGACCGTCGACCAGCAGCGCGAAATCCATGGCATCACCCTGGGTACCCCATTTGCGGCTGTCCGCCTCGACCGCCGCAAGCTGATCGTCGAGGATGAGCTGCGAGTCGTGCAGCAGCCGGCCGATCAGCGTGCTCTTGCCGTCATCGACGCTGCCGCAGGTGATGAAGCGCAGCAGGTCCTTGGCCTCGTGCTCCTGCAGCCATGCGTCGATGTCGCGTTTGGTTCGCGCACTGCCCTGGCGTTGCGGCATGTCAGAAGTACCCTTCCTGCTTCTTGCGTTCCATGGATGCGGGGCCGTCATGGTCGATCAGCCGGCCCTGCCGTTCGCTCTGCCGCGAGCGCAGCATCTCGTCGATGACTGCTGGCAGCGTCGCCGCATCGCTCTCGATCGCTCCGGAGAGCGGATAACAGCCGAGCGTGCGGAACCGCACCTTGCGCATCACCGGCACCTCGCCTGGCTGCAGGGGCATGCGCTCGTCGTCCACCATGAGCAGCGTGCCGTTGCGCTCGACGACCGGCCGTTCGCGCGCAAGATACAGCGGGACGATCGGCACGTCCTCCAGATAGATGTATTGCCACACGTCAAGTTCGGTCCAGTTGGAGAGCGGGAACACGCGGATCGACTCGCCCGGGTTCTTGCGCAGGTTGTAGAGGTTCCACAGTTCCGGGCGCTGGCTGCGTGGATCCCAGCGGTGCTGCGCATTGCGGAACGAGCAAACGCGCTCCTTGGCGCGCGACTTCTCCTCGTCGCGACGCGCACCGCCGAGGGCAACGTCGAAGCGATGCAGATCGAGTGCCTGGCGCAAACCTTCCGTGTTCCACATGTCCGCGTGGATCTGCGACCCGTGCGTGAAGGGATCAATGCCAAGACGCTGCGCCTCGGGATTGCGGTGTACCAGCAGCGTCATGCCGTAGTCGCGGGCGACACGTTCGCGCATCGAGTACATCTCGCGAAACTCCCAGGTGGAGTCGATGTGCAGCAAAGGAAAAGGTGGCACGGCTGGGAAGAAGGCCTTGCGGGCAAGGTGCAGCATGGTGGCGCTGTCCTTGCCGGCGGTGTAGAGCATCACCGGCCGTTCGGCCTCGGCGACCACCTCGCGCAGGATGTGAATGCTTTCGGCCTCGAGTCGCTGCAGATGGGTGAGCTTCATGGGTCGCGGAATGCCTCGAAAGGTTTGCGGCGATGACTGGTCGCGTCCGGGGACGCGGGAAGATTCCGCAGGGCTTCCGCTGGCCGCGCGCGCCGACGGCACAGACCGCAGGAGCGTCGCAGCCCCTGGGCCGGCCGGCGCAGGCAACAGCATCACGCCGCCCTGCTGCTGACTCCAAGCCAGACAGGACGGGTGAGTCACCTCGATGCCATGCAGCAGCACGCCCCGGGTGCCCGGCCATGTGGCGATTAGGCGATCGAGGAAGTCCAGCCAGCTGGCGAGCCGGAAAGGTTCCGCAAGCGGCTGCCAGGCGAGCCGTCCACGCAGACTCTGCGCAACGAGCAGGCGTGCCCCGCCGGCCTGCACCTCGCCGCACCAGACCAACTCCCCGGGGAGTCGACGGGCGCTGCGAGTCAGGGGCCTGACGACCGTGTCCTGCCATGCCGCGAGGACCGGGTCCGCGGCGGCACGCTCGGCGAGGGTCGGCAGACACAAGCCGGCACGTTCGATGAGGCGAGTGAGCGCTCTGCCAACGCCGCGCAGGGCGAACTGCCGCCGGGCCACCGCAGCGACCGCATCGCGCGTCCAGAGGCGTTGTCGGCATCCTGCGCCGACCGGCGGCAGGCTGCTCTGGATCTGCCGCTGCAAGGCCGACTCATCGTCGGCCGACAGCAGCCGGTGGCTGCCGACCGGCCGGCCGGGCCGGCGTCGCTCGAGCGCCGCCCACCCGCCTTCCCGAAAGGCACGACAGGCGCCGATGATGGTGGGCGCGCTGAGTCCGGTCTCCTCGCGGATCCGAGCAATGCCCGTGCCGGCGAGCCGCAACTCGACGGCACGCCGCCGCAAAACGCTGGAGCCGTACTGGGAAGCGAGTGGCATTATGTGCAAGTATATGTCTCGAAAGGGAAGTTTATGTTCATTAAATTTTTAATCAAGACCTACCGCGGGTTCAGCCTGGCCGCCATTCCACGGCGCGCCCGCGCATGAATCCGTCGCTGCAGTTCCTGCTCGAGGTCGAGCGGATCGCCCGGCGGGCGGGCGCCGTCGTCAGCCGGATCTACGCGGCGGATTTCGGTGTGACCACCAAAGCCGACGCAACGCCGGTCACGGAGGCGGATCAGGAGGCCGAGGCCGTGATCCTCGCCGGGCTCGCCCAACTCTCGCCGGACGTGCCGGTTGTCGCCGAGGAATCGACGGCTGCCGGGCGGGTACCCGAGGTACTGGCGGACGCGGGGCGCTTCTGGCTGGTCGACCCGCTGGACGGCACCAAAGAATTCATCAGTCGCAACGGCGAATTCACGGTCAATATTGCGCTCATCGAAGCGGGCGAACCGGTGCTCGGCGTCGTGCTGGCTCCCGCCTTGGGCGTGCTCTACGCCGGCGGCCGCGGTCTTGGGGGCTTCCGTGAGGATGACAACGGTCGGCGCGCGCTGCAGTGCCGCCGCGCGCCTGCCGAGGGTCTTGCCGTCGTGGCGAGCCGCTCCCATGGCGACGAGCGCGCCCTCGACGCCTTCCTCGCAGGTCACCGTATTGCCTCACGGGTGAACGCCGGGTCTTCCTTGAAGCTGTGCCTGGTCGCGGAGGGACGCGCGGACCTCTACCCGCGGCTCGGCCGAACGATGGAGTGGGACATCGCAGCGGGCCACGCGGTGCTGCTGGCTGCAGGCGGTAGCCTCTGCCGGATCGATGACGGCCAGCCTCTGCGCTACGGCAAGCCCGGGTTCGAGAACCCGTTCTTCGTGGCGCGGGGACTTTGAGCGGGTGGTGGGTCCTGCGCGATTCGAACGCGCGACCAACTGGTTAAAAGCCAGCTGCTCTACCGGCTGAGCTAAGGACCCGTGCCGCGTGCGAGGGCGCGGATTCTACACGTACCGGGTCGGATCAGGCACGCCCGCGGCCGCAAAGCCCTCACGGCGCAGCCGGCAGCTGTCGCACTTGCCACATGCCCGACCTGCAGCGTCCGCCTGATAGCAAGACACGGTCAGCGCATAGTCGAGTCCGAGGCGCCGACCCGCGAGGATGATCTGCGCCTTCGTCAAGCCGATCAGCGGCGCCTCGATGCGCACCGGCCTGCCCTCCACCCCGGTACGGGTACCGAGCCTAGCCACCTCGGCAAACGCCGCGATGAACTCTGGGCGGCAGTCGGGATAACCGGAGTAGTCGAGCGCGTTGACACCAATGTAGACCGCCACGGCATCGAGCACCTCCGCCCACCCCAGCGCCAGCGCCAGCATCAGGGTGTTGCGCGCCGGCACATAAGTGACCGGTATCCCGACGGGAACGGCGCCCGGCGCCCCGACGCCTGTCGGGACGTCGATCGCGGGATCGGTCAGCGCCGACCCGCCGATGCCGGCAAGATCGACCCCCATGATCCGATGTTCCCGCGCGCCGAGCGCAGCGGCGAGGCGCGCCGCCGCCGCAAGTTCGGCGGAGTGCCGCTGTCCGTAGTGGACCGACAATGCCCAGACGTCGTGACCCTGCTCGCGGGCGAGAGCCATCACCGTCGCCGAATCCAGGCCTCCGGACAGCAGCACCACCGCCCGCGACGGCCCTGCGTGGCTCGCCAGCGGACCGCTCATCTGCCGGGTACGTCCCCCCAAAGGTACTTGTGCAGCTGGATCTGGAAGCGTACCGGCAAACGATCCTCGAGGATCCAATCAGCCAGATCCCGCGCCGGCAACTGTCCGTGGCTCGGCGAAAACAGCACAGCGCAACGCTCCGCGAGCGCGCGTTCGTGCACCTGCGCCCGGCTCCACTCGTAGTCGGCGCGGTCGACGATGACGAACTTCACGAGGTCGGCGCCGCGCAGCGTCGACAGCTCATCGTAGAGGTTGCGGGCCTCCTCGCCGGAGGCTGGCGTCTTCACATCTACGACCTTGACCACCCGCGGGTCGACCCGCCCCAGAGGCATGGCGCCGCTGGTCTCCAGCGACACTCGGTAACCGGCGTCACATAACCCGCTCAGCAACTCGTACACCGCCGGCTGTGCAAGCGGCTCACCGCCGGTCACGCAGACGTGCGACGCCTCGAGTTCACGGACCCGCGCGAGAATGTCGGGCATGGTCCACCATTGGCCGCCGTGGAACGCGTAGGCGGTGTCGCAATAGCCGCAGCGCAACGGGCATCCGGTAAGACGCACGAACACCGTGGGGATGCCGACCGAATCGGCTTCGCCCTGCAGGGAGCGGAAGATTTCGGTGAGTTTGAGACGCGCTACGCCTGCCATGGGCGATCAGCGCATGCGCTGCAATTGCTCGCGCGCGAGTCGGGCGGCGCCGTCCTCAGGGTAGCGGCGGATCACCTGCTCGAAAGTGGCGCGTGCAGTCTCGGCGCGGCCGAGCTCGAGCTCACAGATTCCCCGCTTGAGCAGGGCGTCGGGCGCCTTGGAGGAGTCGGGAGAGTCATTGCCCACGGCGGCAAATGCCTCGATGGCGCGCGCGTAGTCGCGGGTGACGAAGTAACTCTGTCCGAGCCAGTAGTGTGCGTTGTCGATGAGCGGATGCACCGGATGGCGGGCGATGAAGTCACGCATCCCGGCGATGGCCTCGGGATAGCGTGCCGCCTTCAAGGCGTCGAAGGCGCGGCCGTAGAGCTGCTCCGCGCTCTCCGCAGGGAGAGCCGCAGCCGGCGACGTTGCCGATACCGCCGCCGTCGCACCCCCTGCACCAGCGGGGGCGTCCGCGACGGAGATCGGCGGTGCCGCCGGCGCCCCGCTCGCGCGTGCCTCCAGACTGAGCAACTGCTGCTCGATGCGCGCCATTGAATCCGCGTTCTGCCGACGCAGCGCGTCGAGCTCGCGTTGCAGGGAGTCGCGGTCGTTCTGCAACACCTCGAGATCGCCGCGCAGCGCGCGCAGCTCGCGGGACAGGGCGTCGACGCGCTGCGAGAGTTCAACCAGCGCCTGCCCGCGGACGGTCTCCTCGATCTGGCCCATCCGCAACTCGAGATCGTCGAGCCGTGCACGAGTCGACTGTGCGAGCGCCGGGATGGCGGTCATCGCGAGCAGGGCGATGACGAGGAACCGCTTCATGACCGGTCAGCCACCGCTGTAGACGACTTCGACACGACGGTTCTTCGCGTAGGCGTCCTCGTCTTCGCCTGCGGCGGCCGGTCGCTCCTCGCCGTAACTGACAGTGGCGAGTCGGCTCTCCGCGACACCCTGCAGGCCGAGCGCGCTGCGTACCGCCTGTGCGCGGCGCTCGCCGAGTCCGATGTTGTACTCGCGGGTGCCACGCTCGTCGGTGTGGCCCTCGAGGCGTACCCGCACACCGGGATTGGCAGCCATGAAGCGAGCATGGCCGGCGAGCAGGGCCTGATCCTCGGCACTGATGGCATCGCTGTCGAAAGCGAAGTAGATGAGCGTACGGCCAGCGAGTTCCGGCGGCAGGACCACCGTTGCCTCACCGCCGCCACCAACCTCACCGGCGGAGGACACGGCACCGGCGGAGTCATCGGGCTGGGGGATCGCGGCAGCGTCCGATCGCGGAGCCAGGTCACGCGCGCCTGCATCACTCGCGGGCGGCGGCGCCGACTTGCATGCGGCCAGCAGGCTGAGGATCACGATGGCGGCGAAGGCGTTTCTCATGTCGCGCAATCTCCAGAAGATATGCGGTGGATTATCGCATGCCGTCTGCGGGATGCGGTCACGGCAGGAAGGGTCCCCACGCCGGCTCCCTGACATCGCCGCGGTCGGCCTGCAGCGTCTGCTGGATGAGTCCGTCGGTACTGACGGTGGCGAGCAAGCCCTGGCCGCGCTCGCGCGTGGCGTAGATCAGGGTGCCACCATCCGGCGAAAATCCCGGCGACTCATCCTGCCGGCCTTTCGACAGCACGCGCACCACGCCGTTCCCCAGGTCCTGTACGGCCACCCGGTACGCCCCTTCCTCGCGGGTCACGAAAGCAAGCAGGCGCCCGTCAGGACTGACCCGCGGACGCGCGTTGTAGCTGCCGCGGTAGCTCACCCGTCGCGCCTGCGCGGCGGCAACGGCCGCGGCGCGGTAGATCTGCGGGCCGCCGGCGCGATCCGACGTGAAGTAAATCTGGCTGCCGTCCGGCGACCACACCGGCTCGGTATCGATGGCCGGGTGGTCGGTGATACGCGTCAGGTTGCCGCTATCGAGATCGAGCACGTGGACATCGAGGTTGCCCGCACCCGAGGAGAGCGTCAGCGCAAGCCGCTTTCCGTCCGGCGACCATGCCGGCGCGTTGTTGACGCCGGCGCGGCCCGAGACCCGTCGCCGCTCGGCGGTGCGCACGCGCTGCAGGTAGACCGCCGCGGTTCGCGACTCGAACGAGACGTAGGCGAGCCACTCGCCGTCCGGCGACCATG
>JBILMF010000220.1:0-3147 GCA_044375655.1 Steroidobacteraceae bacterium
ACACCGTGTTCGTGGCACCAGGCTGCAACCTGCCGATCGCGAGCATAGCTCCAGCCGTTGCCGGTCTCCTCGTGCGACCAGAGATCGAAGGCGCCGAGCGTATCGCCGAGCCACGCGAGCACGCCGGTGATCTCGCCGCGCCGGATGAGCAGACTGCCACCGCGTCGCCGCAGCTCCGCATCGAGGTCGAGGAGACAATCGCGGATGAACCACCAGTGTCTGAAGGAAGCGTCGGGCTGCCGCCAAAGATCAGGTTCGATGACGTACAGCGGCAGCACCGGGCCGCTTGCGGCAGCGGCGTGCAGCGGGGCGTGATCCGACAAACGCAGGTCGCGCTTGAACCAGACGACCTGCACCGTCACGAGGCTGTGGACCGGCGGCGGATCTTTTCCATGGGCGGGTTCCCGGGGGTGGATGCGATCCGATATTCTGCAGACGGCGATCGCTTCCGCAATCGTCCCGTCATGGCAAGCGCTCGGGGGGTAACGACGCATGTTCGGACTGATGCAGGATCAGCCGTTGCTGATCTCCCGCTTTCTGGATTTCGCAGCTCGGCATCATGGTGACGTAGAGATGGTGTCGCGCCGGGTCGAGGGCGACATCCACCGCTATACCTACCGGGACGCACTGCGTCGCGCGCAGCGGCTGGCGAAGGCGCTCGACGGGCTCGGGCTAGCGCGCTCGGCGCGCGTCGCGACGCTCGCCTGGAACGGCTATCGCCACTTCGAGCTTTACTACGGCGTGAGCGGCAGCGGTCGGGTGATCCACACGCTAAACCCGCGCCTCAAGCCCGAGCAGATCGCGTGGATGGTGAACGACGCCGAAGACGAGGTGTTCTGTTTCGACATGACATTCCTGCCACTGGTGCGCGCGATCGCCGCGCATTGCCGCAGCGTGCGCCTGTGGGTGGCGCTATGCGAAGCGGACGCCCTGCCCGAGGGCACGGGCATTCCCGGCCTCGTGAGCTACGAGGCCTGGATCGATGCATCGGCAGACGGCTACGAGTGGCCCGAGTTCGACGAGCGGCTGGCTGCTGCGCTCTGCTACACGAGCGGCACCACCGGCGATCCGAAGGGGGTGCTCTACAGCCATCGCTCGGCGACGCTGCATGCCTACGCCGGCGCGCTGCCCGACGCCACGGGCCTCTCCGCGCGGGACTGCATCCTGCCGGTGGTCCCGATGTTCCACGTCAATGCCTGGGGGGTTCCCTACAGCGCAGCCATGACCGGCGCCAAGGTGGTATGGCCGGGGCCGGCGCTCGACGGCAAGTCGCTCTACGAGTTGATGGAGACCGAGCGCGTGACCTGCGCAGCCGGCGTGCCAACCGTATGGCTCGGGCTGCTCAATCATCTGCACGCTGAAGGCAAGCGCTTCAGCACGCTGCAGCGCACCAGCGTCGGCGGCTCGGCCTGTCCGCCGGCGATGATCGAGGCCTTCCATGAGCTCGGCGTCGAAGTGCTGCACGGCTGGGGAATGACCGAGATGTCGCCCCTCGGTACCGTCAGCCGCCTGAAGGCCAAACACGTCGCGCTGCCGTGGAGCCGGCAGTTGCCCGTGCTGGCCACGCAGGGTCGGGCGGTCTTCGGCGTCGACATGAAGATCGTCGATCCGCAGGGCAGGGAACTTCCCTGGGATGGGCGCAGCAGTGGCGATCTGCTGGTCCGCGGACCGTGGATCCTCTCGCACTATTTCAAGCGCGAGCACGAGAGCCCGCTGCTCGAAGGCTGGTTCCACACCGGCGACGTGGCGAACATCGACCCGGACGGTTTTCTGCAGATCACCGACCGCAGCAAGGACGTGATCAAGTCCGGCGGCGAGTGGATCAGCTCCATCGAGGTGGAAAACATCGCGATGGCGCATCCGGCAATCGCCATGGCGGCCTGCATCGCGGTGCCCCACGAGAGGTGGGGCGAGCGGCCGTTGCTGGTTGCCGTACTCAAGCCGGGAGCCCGCGTGGCTACCGATGAACTCCTCGACTTCTATGCGGGCAAGCTGGCGAAGTGGCAGGTGCCCGACGATGTCGTCTTCATCGATGCGATCCCGCTCGGCGCCACCGGCAAGATGCAGAAGGGTGTGCTGCGCGAGCGGTTCCGCGACCATCGGCTACCGGAGTCGCGGGTGCCCGGACAGCGGCCGACAGCGTGAGTGCCACCCTTGCGCTGAAGATCGTCCTGGTGCCGGCGCTGATCGCCCTGATCACGCTTGCCGGCCGCCGGTGGGGGCAGGGGTTCGCGGGCTGGCTCGGCAGTTTTCCGATCGTTGCTGGCCCCGTGCTGCTGGTCGTCACGCTCGAAAATGGCAACCTCTTCGGCGCGCAGGCTGCGCAAGCGGCGCTGGCCGGAGTCACGCCCTCCATGGTGTTCTACGTCGTCTACACGCGGCTCGCGCCCCATGCGTCCTGGCCATGGGTGGCCTTCGCCGGTCTTGCCGCGTGGACGCTCGTGGCGGCGGCGCTGCTGCATTTCGCCTGGCCGCTGTGGGCGACGGTGACGGTGACTGCCTTGGCGCTGTACGTCGCGCCACGGCTGATGCCGAAGCCGGACGCGGTGCAGGGGCGGGCCGCGCACCCTTTCGAACTGCCTGCGCGCATGTTTACCGGTGCCGCGGTCACCGTGCTGAGCAGCGAACTCGGGCGTCTGGGCGGCGCGTCTCTGAGCGGCTTTGCGGCGCTGTTTCCCTCGATCGGTCTGATCGTGGCGACCTTCAACCATGCGCAATCCAGCGCCTCTGCGGCCACCGCCTTCCTGCGCGGGATGACCCGGGGCATGTGGTCGGTCGCGGCGTTCTGCCTTGTGTTGTCGACGATGCTTGGCCGCGGATCCCTTGCGATGGCTCTGACGGTCGCAGTCGGTGCCGCACTGCTGACGCATGCTGCTTTCAAGCCGCGCAGCCATGCGCTGCCGATGGGGCGTCCGGGCTGACCGTCGCCAGTGATAGAATAGCGCGCCATCGCCGCTCCCATTTCCTTGCCCTCGGGGGGTTGACGTGTCCTCAAAATTCCGACCCCTGCGCCGGACGCTCGCCGTGTGTCTGGCAGCTGCGATGACCGCCGCCTGCACCACCTTGGAGCCTGCTGCGGACATTGCGGCAGCCGGGCGTGCGCTCGCCGGCTTTACCGGCGACCGATTACGTCTCGTCGAGGATGCG
>JBILMF010000111.1:0-10783 GCA_044375655.1 Steroidobacteraceae bacterium
CACCGGTCACCTGTTCGCCGACTGGATCTCCATCAAGTTCGTGCTGTTCGCCATGCTCATCTTCCGCGGCATCATGATCCGCATGTTCGGCAAACCAATCGGTCCGGCACTGCGACGGGTGCTTGCCGAGGGCTCGACGCCCGAACTGGAGGCGGATATCCAGCGTGGTTTCGCGCGCACGCGGCCGTTCGTGCTGGCGATCTGGTTCCTGCTGCTGTGCGCAGCGTGGGTGGGGATCACGAAGCCCGAACTGCCTTGAGCCGCCGCGCTCAGGCCGGTACCCGCATGCCGCGTTGCACGGCAGGACGCGCCGCGAGGGTTGCGGCCCAGCGCGCGATGCTGGGGTGGGCGTCGAGGTTTCCCGGGTAGCGCTTCATGGAGACCGCAGCTACGGGGTAGGCCAGCACGTCGGCGATGCTGTATTCGTCGCCAGCGAGGAACGGTGTCGTGCGCAGCTGATCCTCCATCGTCTGCGCCATCCTGCTGCACAGCCGGTCATAGAACGCGATCGCCCAGGGCTGTTTTTCCTGGGCAACGACGTTGAAGACGAACTGGCCGCTGTAAGCAGGGGCGATGTCGCTAGAGACGATGCCCAACCACTCGAGCACTTTCGCGCGCGTCCGTCCTGACTGCGGCAGCAGCCGGCCGGTTTTTTCCGCGAGGTATTGCAGGATCGCAGCCGAACCGTAAACCGCCAGCGGGCCGCCGTCGACATCGTGATCGACGATGACCGGCAGCCGTCCGACGCGGTTGATGGCCAGCAGTTCCGGCTTGAGGTTCTCTCCCTTGATGAGATCGTAGCTGGTGTATCGATAGGACAGACCAACCTCCTCGAGCATGATCGAGGCCTTGTAGCCATTGGCGGTGGGAACGGTGTGCAGGTCGATCATGGGCGGGATCCTCCGGTCGGAATGGAGCGCAGCTCGAGCCAGCGCGCGGGGCGCAATGCGGAAAGACTGTCGTCGCGCCAGCCGCGGACGCGTTGCGCGACAAGTCGGCGGCTGACCATGTGGTAGAGCGGTAGTACGGCGTATTCCTCACGCAGCAGCAGTTCCAGCTCGCGCTGCAGGCGACGCCGCTCTGCGGCGTCGGTGATCGTGCCGAGCTGTTCCATCATGGCCTCGAACCGGGGGTTCAGGTACGCGCCACCGTTCGCCGGACTGCCGTCGCGCAGGAAACCGAAGAACCCCTCTGCGTCCGGGTAGGGCGAGAACCACGCGGCGCGTACGATCTCGAAGTCACCGGCGCGGGTCGCCGCTTCGACCACCTGCCGCTCCGCGTTGCGCAGGGTGACCACCACGCCCGCCGCCTGCCACATCGCGGCCACCGCCACGGCGACCTTCTTGTGCTCCTCGCTCGTGTGATAGAGCAGTTCGATCTCCAGCGGCCGCCGGGCGTCGTAGCCCGCGGCGCGCAGCAGCTCGCGTGCGCGGCGCAGATCGCCTCCGCGGGTGGCTGCGTCTGCTGCCGGCAGCGCGCTCAGTGCGGGGGGCACGATGCCCAGCGCCGGTACATCCCCGGCGCGCACGATGCGCGTGGTCAGCAGCCGCCGGTCGATGGCCACCGATAGCGCCTCGCGAACGCGCGGATCGCGGAACTTCGCCAGCCGGTGATTGATGACATAAGTGACGAGTCCGAGCGAAGGCGCAAGGCGCAACTCGCGTGGGTGATCGCGGCGCAGTTGCTCGAGCTTCTCGGGGGGGAAGTTGGTGACCGCGTCGAGACGGCCGGCGAGGAACAGGCGCACGCCTGCATTCTGGTCACTGACGGAATGGTACTCGACGCCAACCAGACGAACCCGCGCCGCGTCATGGAATCGTGGGTTGCGCCGCACCCGCACCGGCATTCCCGGCAGCCAACTCTCGAGCATGAACGGGCCGTTGGAGACGATGTTCTGCGGGCGAGTCCAGGCGCGGCCATGCTTCTCGATGACGTGCCGCGGCAGCGGTGCGAACACCGGAAAAGCGACGATGGAGGGGAAGTACGGTGCGGGACGGGCGAGGCGGATGCGCACCGTGCGCGTGTCCGGGGCCTCCACACCGAGTCTCTCCAGCGGCTGCTCGCGGCGCAGTACGGCGCGGCCATTGTCGATCAGGTCCACCCATGCAGCGAGGCCGGTCGATGCGGCGTCCGGGTCGGCAAGGCGACGTATCGACCAGACGAAATCCGCGGCGACGATGGGGTGACCGTCGGAGTACACGAGGCCGGGCCGCAGCCGGAAAGTGTAGGTGCGGCCGTCCGCGCTCACCACATAGGATTCGGCCGCGCCCGGGACCGGTCGGCCGCGCGCATCGAGCGTGAGCAGGCTCTCGAAGAGGTCGTTCTGCACGATCAGCGCAGGCGCGGCGACCGAGTTGTGCGGATCCAGGGAGTCAGGCTCGCCGGGGTGACCGCTGCGCAGGATATCGGCCGCCGCCGCGACGGACAGCAGACCGAGGATCGCCGCGAGCGGCGCAAGACGGCCGACGCTCAGCGATACGGGCATCTCACTCCTGCTGCGGCAGTCGGCCGCCATCCGGTGAGTCCGCCCGCGACGGCGCCATGAGGACGCCGCGTCGCGTCAACTCGGCGATCACGTCGGCTTCGACCTGCCGGTTCTCCGCGACCCCCTTCCCCGGGGACTGCGCCCAGTGGTTCAGCGGCCAGTGATGTGCGGCGGCGTAGAGCGGGGCATGGATGCCCGTGGACAGTTCGGCGAGGAAGTTGAGGCTCGCGCGCTGGCGCCGCCTGCGCAGGGCTTCGATGTCGATCTCCGCGGTGATCAGTGTTTCACCCGCAGATTCCGCCATGTTTAGCACCTTGCCGTCGTAGCCGATGATCTGTGAGTGCCCATGCGAGATGTCGGGCGGAGCCTCTCCGTCCACATTCGGCCCGCAGTTGGCCATCGCGAGAAAAGCGTGGTTCTCGTATGCGCGGACCCGCCGCGCCAGTTCCCAGCCCCCGTCCGGCAGGTGATAGGCGCTGCGACCCTCGCTCGAGATGTGCAGGAAGATCTCGGCGCCGTTCAACGCCAGACAGCGAGACACTTCCGGAAAGTTGATGTCGTAGCACACCAGACAGCCAAGATTCCCCAGTGGTGTGCGCAGCACCGGGAACAGCGACGCCGGGCCGCCGAAGCGCTGCACGTAAGCGTCATAGACGTCGCCGGGCCGGGTCTTGCCAGTCATCGCGTAGAGCTTGCGGTAGGTGAGTGCCACGCGGCCGTCGGGATCGAGGATGAACGCGGTGTTCCAGAAGCGCCCGGGAAACTCGTCGAGTACTTCGTAGATCATGCCTGCCACGTAGCACCGCGCCTCGCGCGCGGCCACGCCGAGGCGGGCGAGTTCCGGTCCATCAAGCCGCAGGCTGGCGTCGATCCAGTCGGCATTGCTGCGCCCGGGCTGAAAGCCGTGCAGGAAGAACTCCGGGAACACCACGAGTTTGCTGCGGAAGTACCGGGCTGCAGTGCGCGTATGGGCGCAGGCGCGCTCAAGGTTCTCGAGCAGCGCATCGCGCCGCAGCGGCGAGTCACCCTTGAACACCGGTTTGACGGCGGGTTGCACCACGGTGAGGTTCCAGGGTTCGATCACGGGGTGCTCCGGGCTAAGATGGCGCGCAGATTATCACCGCTGCAGGAGCCGCATCATGCCGCCCACCGCGCCGCTCGTCACGCCACTAAAGCGCACTGCGATCATCGTCACCGACATGGAGCGTTCGCTGCGGTTCTATCGTGACGTACTGGGTCTCGGGGTCTGGGTAGAGGGCCGCCTGGGCAGGGATGTGCCGGCGATCTTCAGACTGCTCGGCCTGCCTCCAGGGATGGTGCGCTGGGTGATCCTGCAGTCGGCGGACGTCGATTGGGGAATGGTGGGCCTGTTCGAGTTGCGGCGTCCGGCGCCGCCGAAAGTGGCGGCGGCGGGTCGTAGCGCACGTCAGGGCGAGGCCTGCCTGGTGTTCCATACCCTCGATGTCGAGGCCGTGCACCGCGGCGCCCGCGCCATGAAGCTGCCGGTGATATGCCCACCGACGCTACTCGAGATCGCCGAGCGCGGAGTGCTGTCAAAAGAAATGACGCTGCGCGACCCGAACGGCGTCATGCTGAACTTCATCCAGACGCTGCGCGCGGGGGTCAAGGCACTCTCGAACCGTTTCCCGGGCCTCAGGAAACCTCGCGCGGCGCGCCGACGTCCTGCCGCACTCAGCCGGCGCCGTAGCGGTGCATCTTCACGGGATCGATCGGAATGATCGTCGCCTTCAGTTCCGTGAAGAACTCGAGGCTGGCCTGCGGGCCGTCTCGTCCGATGCCCGATTCCTTGTAGCCGCCGAACGGCGCGCGCAGTTCGCGCATCATCGGCGTGTTCACCCAGACGGTGCCGGCACGGATCTCCCGCGAGCAGCGCATCACGGTGGTGAGGTCCTCCGACCAGACATAGTTGACGAGACCGAACTTCGAGTCGTTGGCGATGCGGATCGCTTCGTCCAAGGTGTCGAAAGTGAGGAAAGTGGCAAAGGGACCGAAGATTTCCTCCTGGCAGACCCGTGCGTCGTTGGTCGGCGCCATGACGGCAGTCGGTTCGATGAACCAGCCCGTCGGATGGTCTGCCGAGCGGCGGCCGCCGGTGAGCAGAGTCGCACCGTCAGCTTTGGCGATGTCGACGTACGAGAGCACGCGCTCCATGTGACCGCGGAAGGCGAGCGGACCGATCTCGGTGGTGGCGAGCAGCGGGTCACCGAGGCGGATACGGCGTGCGCGTGCAACGAAGCGCTCGATGAAGGCATCGGCGATCCCGCGTTGCACGAGGATGCGGGAGCCCGCGAGACACTGCTGGCCATTGTTGCCGAAGATGCCGGCGAGGGCCCCGTCGAGGGCCCGCTCGACGTCGGCTGTGTCGAAGATGATGTTCGCCGACTTGCCGCCGAGTTCGAGTGCCACTGGCTTCAGGTTGCGACCTGCGGTGGCTGCGATGGCGCGTCCCGTGGCGGTGCCGCCGGTGAATCCGACCATGTCGATGCCCGGATGCGAGACGAGCGCGTTGCCGGTCACCGGACCGCGGCCGTTGACGAGATTGACCACGCCGGGCGGCAGTCCGGCTTCATGGAAGATTTCCACCATGCGCCGCATCGACAGCGGCGTGTACTCGGAGGGCTTGAGCACGCAGGTGTTGCCCCAGGGGATGCAGGTGGCGACGCGCATCGAGGCGAGGGCAAGCGGCGCGTTCCACGGTGCGATGCAGCCGGCGACCCCCTTGGGTTCGCGCGTCACATAGGTGAGATAGCCCGCGGTCTGCGTGTAGGTCTCGCCGTGCATGGTGCTGGCCACCTCGGCGAAGAATTCGAAATTGCGTGCCATTCGCTGCACGTGCACGCGGACGCTGTGCTGCGGCAGCCCGCTGTTGAGGCATTCGAGATAGACCAGTTCCTCCGCATGCTTGCGCAGGTGGTCACGGATCGAATAGAGGATGTCCTTGCGCTCGTTGATGTCCATCCGCGGCCAGCGACCGGAGTCGAAGGCGCGGCGCGCCGAGCGTACGGCTGCATCCACTTCGTCGGCGTCGGCTTCACGAAGGTGGCTGATGACCTGCTCGGTGGCCGGGTTGACGACCTCGATGTCGTGCCCGCCGTTGCGTAACGGCTGCGACTCGCCGTCGATGATGCTGGTGACGTGGCGGTTGATGGCGAAGGTGCGGTTGCTTTCGGGGGTCAAGCGGATCTCCAGGCGCAGGCGACGAACCATGGCAGCGTACCCTCGCGGGCGGGCAGGCTGCCGACGTGAATGCAATCCGCGGCGAAGCCCGCGGCGAGAAGTTCGGGGGCGAGGTCGGCGTTGGCGTAGACCTCCCAGTACGGTTCGTTGTTGTGCAGCGTGTCCCAGGAGAGTTCGAATTTTCTGAACTCCGACAGTCCCTGAAAGCGCAGCGGTACGTCCTGATGCACGCACAGTCCGCCCGGGCGCAGCAGGCGCCGGCTCTCACGCAGCATGCCCCTTCGGGTGGCCGTTGGGATCTCGTGCATCAGGTTGTGCGACACCACGAGGTCGAAGGATTCGTCGTCGAACGCCGTGCTGGCGACATCCATCTGGTGGAAGTGAACCGCCGCTCCCAGCGACTCCGCCCTGGCGTGCGCGTAGCGCAGCATCCCGCTGCCGACATCGATGGCGTGTACCTCGGCCTGCGGGAATGCCTCCGCGTAGGGGACGCTGGCCGAGCCGGCCGAACACCCCATGTCGAGAATGCGCTGCGGCTGCAGGTCAGGAAAGCGCTCGCGGATGAAGCGCTGCACATGGGCGGCCTTGCTGTCGGTGCGGCTGATCCCCTGACCGAAGGCGTACAGGTTGCCGCCGGACTCGTAGAGTGCCCCCGCCGAGCAGTCGCCGTCACCGAGATCGAGCGCGTAACCTCCGGTCTGCAGGTGGATGTCGAGCGCCGTGACGCCGCGCGGCGGCACGAAATCCGCATCGAGCTGCAGCGACCCGCGACGGTCTGGCGCGGCGGCGAGGCGCTCAGCCGTGGACGCGAGACGCTGGCGCTCGCGGAACACGCTGTCGCCGACGGCGAGCCACATCTGCTCCTGTGCCGCCCTTGCGAGCGATGACCAGGCGCGATACGCGGGGTCGGCTTGCATCGCTACGCGGATCTCCCCGCGCGTGCGCGGCGGTTGCCCATGTCGTGACTGCCAGTGCGGCGCGACCACCTTGTCGAACAACTCTCCCTGGGTGCTGCGGAGGCCCCGGTTGAGCGCCTGCTTGAACGCGACCACGAACTGCTGGCGCGCCGCCTCGTCGGCGGTGGGCCGCGCCAGCATTTCGTGATCGACGCCGCGTGACACCGGTGCGTGCTCCCGCGGTCTCTCAGAACTTCCAGGTCGCGGTGAGGCCTACCTGCCGCGGCCGCGGCAGCGAGATGGTGAAGGCACGGGTGCCGAGACCGGGAATGTAGGCGAGGCCGCGACCATCGATGTAGCGCAGGATGTCGGTCGGCGTCTCGTCGTCGTTCAGGTTGCGACCCCAGAGGCTGACGGTCCACTTCTCCGACTCGACGGCGATTCGCGCATTGAGATAGTAGCGATCGCCGGTCTCGATGAGGTTGTGCACCTGCGCGTACTTCGAGCCTTCCGCGGTCACGTCCGCCCCCACCACCAGCGTGAGTGCATCGGAGAGCGGGCGGCTGTAACGCGACGTCAGGTAGGCATTCCACTCAGGCGCGCGCGGCGTGCGCTTGCCGGCCACGTCGCCGAACTCGCGGTTGTCCTGGGCGCGCAGCGGCCCGCAGGCCGGGGTGACACGGCCGGCAGCGCATTCGACGAGCGGCCGATTGCTGTAGAGGTCAGCCTGGTCGGAGTTGATGTACTCGTCGAAGGTGGCGTCGATGAGCGCACCACCGAAGCCGAGCCGCAGACCCTCGCTGACCTGTGCCGCAAGCTCGAGCTCAACGCCGCGGGAACTGGTTCGGCCAACGTTCTCGATGAACGAGTTGGCGATCAAGGAGGCCCCTGACTGGCCGACGATGTTCTGCGTCAGCTGCTGGTTGGTGAGGTTGATGTCGAAGGCCGTGATCGAGGCGATGAGGCGCGAGTTGAACCAGCTGAACTTGGCGCCGATCTCGATGTTCTCCGACTCCTCTTCCTTGATCTCGATGGGTTTGCCGACAGCCTCCAGCAGCGGAATCACCGTGCCGCCATTGAAGCCGCCGGGCTTGGTGCCCTGCGCGTAGTTGGCGAACAACGACAGGTCCTCGCTCGGCTTGTAGCGCACCGTGAAGCGCGGCGTGTAGCTCTTGAAGACGCCGTTGAAAGCACGGCCGGGGACGCGCGCCGTGGCGTTGGTCGGGAAGGAGAACGACTGCTGGTCGATTTCTTCCTCGGCCTGTCGTGCCTCGGCGGTGACCGTCCACCGCTCGCTGAGGTCCCACTCGATGCTGCCGAAGAGCGCGGTGTTCTTGATGTCGCGGTAGGTGAGGGCGGCCGCGCCGTTCGGCACGATCAGCGCGCCGACACGGTAAATCTTGTCGTCGCGGATGAAGTCGTCACTGGCAGAGAAGTAGTAGGCGCCGACCGTCCAGCGCAGCCGGCGGTCAACGGGTGAACTCAGGCGCAGTTCCTGCGACAGATCGCTGCGCTGTTCGCCGTTGATGCGCTGGAAGTTGCCGGCCGTCGCAAACTGCGCCTGCAGCGGGGTGAGCGTGGGCAGGGGTGCGAGCACGCCGACGTCGTAGCCGCCGTAGGATACGTCGACCTGCACCTCATAATCTTCTTCGCTGTAGCCGGTGGTCGACACCAGCTGGTATCCCGAAGTCGTGGTGAAGGCGGCAGTCAGCGCGCCGCGGATGCGATCACGCCGCGTGCCGGGGTTGGGGAAGAGATCGGTGAGCTGACCGATGGCCAGTTTGCTGATGGGCAGCGCCTCGCCGCAGAAATAGCCACGCGAGCGCGGCCGCAGCACCGGGTCGTTGAGTTGGCAGTTGTTGAACTGCCGACCCTGCAGACCCAGTGCAGGCGGGGCGTCCTTGTCTTCGGCGTAGGTGACGAGTGCATTGATGTCGATGCCCTCGGCCGGCCGCCAGCGCAGCTTGGCGGTGATCGCGTCCGTCTGCTCGGCGCCAAGATCGTCGCGCTGGTCGAGCGGGTTGTCGTAGAAGCCACCCACCTCGGTGTGGGTCGCCGAGAGGTAGAAGTTGAGCTTGCCGTCGATGATCGGCCCGCTGATGAAGGCCGTGACGTCCCGCTGGTCGAACTGGCCGACCGTCGCGGAAATCTGCCCGGTGAACTCGTCCGCGGGCTTGCGGGTGACATAGTTGATGGCGCCGGCGAAGGTCGAACGGCCGAACAGCGCAGCCTGCGGTCCCTTGATGACCTCGATACGCTCGAGATTGGCGGTCTCGGTGTTGGATGCGCTGCCGGAGATGAACACGCCATCAACGAAGTAGGCGGCGTTCGGCGCGCCGAGGATGTTCGACTGGCCGCGGATGGTCGGACGCTCGCTGGAGTTGCGGCCGAAGGCGGTGGTGTTGGAGAAACCCGGGGTGAAGAGGGCAAGGTCGCGCGAGTCCTTGATGCCAAGTTCGGCGATCTGCGTCGCGGTGACGGCGGTCACGGTCAGCGGAACATCCTGCAGCGACTCCTCGCGCTTGCGCGCCGTGACCACGATCTCCTCGAGGCCGAGATCCTCGGCACCGGCTGCGTTCTGGGCCCCGGCGAGCTGTGCCGTACCCAGCAGGCTGGCAACCGCTGCGGCCACACCGGCGATGCGAAAGTGCTTGTTGATCATTGCTTGTCCCCCTGGCGACGAATTTTCGGAACTGCCGCGCACGAATGGTTGCGCGACCTGTCATCATGGAAGTATAACCTTTTGGCCCCCGGGCTTGTCATCCGCAGGACCACGTCGCCCATCATGACCGACCTTCGAGTTTTCCTCAAAGATCACGCCAGCGCCGTGTGGGCGGTCCCGGAGAGCGTTGATCCGCGCCACGAGTTGACGGCACTGCAGCATCTGCTCGACCGGCAGCGGCGTTACCCGGTTTTGCTCGCTCGACACATCCGCAACCTGAACGGCGCGCCCTCGGCGATTCCAGTGGTTCTGAACCTCACTGCGAGCCGTGAGCTGACGGCGCGGGCGCTCGGTATCCCCGACCACAGGCAGACTGCGCAGTGGTTCGCCTCGCGGACACGGGCATCGATCGAGCCGGTGCGGGTGCCGCGGGCCGAGGCGCCGGTGCAACAGGTGGTGCTGGAGGCTGCGGCGGCCGACCTGCACGAGTTGCCGGTCCTTACCCAGCACGAACTCGAGCCCGGTCCGTACCTGACCGCGGCGCATGCGACTACTTACGACCCGGACAGCGGCATCGACAACACGGCGATCCAGCGTTGCTGGGTGCAAGGTCCGCGGCAGATGAGCTGGTTTCCGTACCCCGCGTCGCATAACGCCCGCAACTTGCGCAAGTTCCATGCGCGGGGCGAGGCGGCGCCGATCGCCTTCTGGATCGGCCATCATCCCGCGGTGCTGCTCGGCACGCAGGCCAAACTCAAGTACCCCGAGAGCCACTGGGCGGCGGCGGGCGGCGTTCTCGGCGCGCCGCTGCGGCTGGTGCCCTCGGTGCTGCATGGCGAGCGTATCCTGGTGCCGGCCGATGCCGAGATCGTCATCGAAGGTTTCGTGCCCCCGGGCCGGCTGACCGATGACGGTCCTTTCGGCGAGTACACCGGCTATCTCGGTGGCCGGGTGCGTGCGCCGCTGGTCGAGGTGGCCTGCATCACGCGGCGCCACGATGCGCTTTACCACGACTACGGTTCCGGCCTGACGGACATGCTGGTGCCGGACAACATGGCGATGGAAGGCAAGCTGTTCGAGCTCGTCAAGTCGGTCGCACCGTCACTGGTCAACGTCCATGTGCCGACCGAGGGGCGGCGCTTCCACGCCTATCTGCAACTGCACCAGCCGGGTCCCGGCGAAGCGCGCGATGCCCTCGCGGCAGCGCTTGCCTATCGGCGCGTGAAAACGGTGCTTGCGGTCGATACGGATATCGACCTGTTCGACAACGAGGCCATTCTTTGGGCGGTGGCGACACGGATCCGCTGGGATGTCGATGCCATCCGCGTGGACGGCCTGTCCGGTTCCAGCCTCGATCCGTCGCTGCCCGATGGCGTTTCGACCGTCACCAAGGTCGGCATCGACGCCACCATTCCGCCGGCGGCGCGCGGGACGGGCGCGGGCAGTTATGCCCCCGTGGCCACGGTGCCCGCGCGGTCGCTGGAGCGGGCACGGGCGTGGCTGGCGGCTGCGGACGGACAGCCGTGGCCGGAGTTTTGACGG
>JBILMF010000221.1:0-3128 GCA_044375655.1 Steroidobacteraceae bacterium
TGCAGCCCGAAGAGAAGCGACGTCGCCGACGTCACGCCGCAGCGTTCAAGGCGGCGGCCATTGCAGCATGCCGCCGGCTAGGGGCGCCCGTGGCGGTGGTGGCGTTGCACCTACAGTTGAACGCGAACATGCTGCCGGTGTGGATCAAGCGGGCCGAGTCTGCGTTGCTGGAGGCGGCGCGGGCGACTGAACGGAGTTCGTTACCGCTCTCTGGGGCCGGCTTCCTGCCGGTGCCGCTGGGTGGCGAATCTGCACTGCCCGGCTCGCCGACAGAGCGCTCAATCCGGCTGCAGATCCGGAGAGGTGCGACATCAAGGATCCGTACGCCAGCGTGAGCCTCTGCGGCAACAAGTACCGGCTGGTGGTCGAAGTGCAGTACCAGGCGGGGATCGTCTGGGTGAAGTTCGTCGGGACGCATGCGCAGTACGACCGCATCGATGTGGAGAGCGTGAATGACTACTAAGCCGATCCGCAACGACGACGACCTGAAGAAGGTGTTCCGCCGCCTGGAAAAGATCTTCCAGGCCGAGGAAGGCACCGCGCAGGCCGACGAGCGCGACGTGCTGGTGGCCCTCGTCGAGGCCTACGAGAACAAGCACTACGACTTCGGGCCCGCCGACCCGGTGCGAGTTGATGGATCTGGGGAGTAAATTGATTCCTCGGCATGTTCGACCCGATTCATTGGCTCGAAGCCTATTTCATTGATGACCACGAGCGACGTCGAAAAGGTGTGCAGCAGCAGCCCGGTGCGCGCACCAGCAGATAGGAGGTCTCCAGCAGATTGAGCCAGCGGTGCACCGTCGGCTGCGGCAGGCCAGCGTCGTGAGTCCCAGCGCCGGCGTGGGAACCCCCCCGCGCGTGCGAGCCCGAGCTGCTCGCGGCGGGTCATGGGCCAGAGCGTGAGGTAGCTCGCGCGGCCGGCCAGCGACTCCGACACCTGCCGCATCAGCAGGTTGGCCGAGCCGGTGAGCACCACGGCCGGCAGCGGTGGCGGCTACCGTAGGGGCGGGTCAGCCCGGGGCGTAGGCTTCGGGAGACCAGACCGTTGGCCGCCGCGTGGGTGGTGCCGGTCATCTTCTGCACGTCGCTCACCGCGACGATCGGCCGGTCGAACAGCGATTAGAGCACCTTGGGCCGTTGCCTGCGGCGCGGCCGAGACTCAACGGCCTTCCACGCGTCCACGGTTAAAGCAAAAGACCCGCAGCGCGAGGGAGGATCGCCCCATGCTAGAGTTAAGCACAGGAAGTTGTGCTTAACCGGCTATTTCAATGAAAGACGTTTCAAATCAGCAGGTTACAGACCATCTTAAGCGCCTCAACCCATGGTGGGGCACTGGTCAGATGGATTCCACTACGCTGGAACTCCAGCCGCGGGCCTACCTCGGACCGGTGCGAAAGTTGCTGCTGGAGTCGACGTTGCGCCGCGCCGTGGTGCTGTTGGGACCGCGGCGGGTGGGCAAGACCATCCTCATCCGCCACCTGATTGCGGACCTGTTGGCCCGCGGTGTTCCGGCCTGCCGCATCGCCTATGTTGAAATGGATCATCCCCTGCTGCATGGGCAATCGCTGGAGTCGCTGATTCAGCAGATCGAGCAAGCGGCGCCCGGTGGCCAAGGTTCCCGCTACCTGTTTTTCGATGAGGTGCAGTCGCAAAAGGATTGGGAACAGCACCTCAAGCCGTTGGTGGACCACCGGCCTGATCTTCGTATCCTGGTGTCAGGGTCGGCGGCCGCCGCGCTCAAGCGCCAGAGCACCGAGTCGGGTGCAGGGCGTTTCACCGACTTCCTGCTCCCGCCGCTGACATTTTCTGAGTATCTCGTATTGCGACCCGAACTGGCCGCCATCCGCGAAGAGCAGCCCAATCTCTATGCTCTGGATGACGTGGTACTGCTGAACCAGCAGTTCGTCGACTATGTGAACTATGGCGGCTATCCGGAACTGGCACTGTCGCTGACGGTGCGCAGCAACCCGGAACGGTTCGTCAAATCCGACATCGTCGACAAAGTGTTGTTACGGGACCTGCCGCAGCTGTACGGAATCAAAGATATTCAGGAGCTCAATTCCCTGTTCACCCTGTTGGCCTTCAATACGGCGGAAGAAGTTTCGCTGGAGCAGCTTTCGCAACGCAGCGGCGTCGGCAAACAGACCATACAAAAGTACATCGAGTATCTGGAGGCCGCCTTTCTGATAAAGCGTGTGTTCCGCGTGGACCAGGATGGCAAGCGCTACCAGCGTGAGCGTCAATTCAAAATCTACTTGACCAACTCGGCGATGTTCACCGGCTTGTTCGGGGCAAGGCGGCAAGACGAGCCGGAATTCGGTCATCTTGTGGAGACCGCGTTGTTCTCTCAACGCTTTCACGAGGGTGCGCGCCTGAACTATGCGCGCTGGGGCAATGACGACAACGAAGTCGATCTGGTTGAATGCTCGCAAGCGCTCAAGCCAATCTCTGCTCTGGAGATCAAATGGAGCGACAAGTATGTCGACACGCCTGAAGCGCTGAAAGGCTTGATGAAGTTCGCTCGCATCAACAACTTGCCGGTAGTCTGGGCAACTACACGCAGCAAGTTCGGACAATGCACGATCGCGGGTAGCGAGCTACGTCAATGGCCGGCTGCCGTGTTGGCTTTTCACTATGGTGCCAGTGCCGTAAGAGGCCGTCTCGCGGGCTTTGAAGCCAAGGTGAAAGGGATCGATACGTAACGACACCGCCTCCTCCGCTCAGCAGTTGCGCAGCAGGTGCCGGGCCGCTCGCCCCGCGGCATCGGACACCAGCGCGGGATCATCATAGAAATCGGTCTGGCCGCGGGAGGTCAGCCACTGGATCTGCTTCGGTCCGGGCAGCGCGCTGATCGAGGCGAGGTCCTGCAGGTCGCGCTCGAGACAGGTCCGCACGTAGCCGTCGAACCAGATGGCGCGGCAGGCCGACGTCGTGAGTTCCAGCGCCGGCGTGGGAAACCCCCCGCGCGTGCGATCCCGAGCTGCGCGCGGCCAGTGCTTCACCCACCAGGCGGGGCAGGATATTCACGACATGGATGATTTTCATTCACGACACGGATGGGAAAGCCCGGCAGCGGTGGCGCTACCGTAGGGGCGGGTACTCAGCGTCAACTACTTTGCCCGCTCGGC
>JBILMF010000098.1:0-11908 GCA_044375655.1 Steroidobacteraceae bacterium
GGCATCCTCTTCACCACCGCGGTCGGCGGCTGGCTCTACGACGTGGTCGGCAAGGGCACGCCGTTTTTCCTGATCGGCGCCGTCAACGTCGCCATCATGGTGTTCGGGCTCTACCTGCTGCTGAGCCGCCCGAAAGGAACATGAGACTGCGGATCGCGACGTGCCGGCCGCTGCCCGAGCCTGACGTTGACGAAGATCTGCTGCTTGCCGCGCTGCAGGCCGCCGGGATCGACGCGCGGATGGCTGCATGGCATGTACCGGCCGAGTGGCTTGATGCCGTGCCTACCGTCGTACGCTCGACCTGGGATTACATCCACGACACCCGGGCGTTCGCGCAGTGGGTGCGGGCCGCTGCGGCAGGCGCGCCGTTGTGGAACCCGCCACAGACGCTGCTCGGCAACCTGCACAAGAGCTACCTGCTTACGCTCGCCGACCGCGGCGTACCGACGACGCCCACCATGCTGCTGGGCCGTGGCTCCACGCCGGACCTGCGGCGCCTGTGTGGCGCCCGCGGCTGGCGTGACGTGGTCATCAAGCCTGCCGTCGGCGCCGCCTCGTACGAGACGCATCGGCTCGATGCATCGACGGAGGCGGCGATGCAACTCGCCGCCCGGCTGCTCGCCACGCATGACTTGCTGGTGCAACCCTACCTGCGTTCGGTCGAGGAACACGGCGAGCGCGCTCTCGTCTGGATTGACGGCGAGTTCACCCATGCGGTGCGCAAGACGCCGCGCTTCGCGGGCGGCGTGGAGAGCGTTTCCGAAGCAGTGCCGATCTCGGCGGCGGAACGCGCGCTTGGCGAGGCGGCGCTTGCCGTCGCCGGCGACAGCGACCTGCTCTACGCCCGTGTCGATGTGGCTCCTGCAGCCGACGGCTTGCCGGTGGTCATGGAACTCGAACTCGTCGAGCCCTCGCTGTTCCTGCTGCAGCACCCCCCTGCGCTGCAGAGGCTGGTGGACGGCATCGTCCGCCGGCTGCGCTGACGCGCTCTCAGCCGACCGGCACCAGCAGCGTCCCCTCCGGCGATTCGAGCCGCGTGCCGGGCGCCACGCCGTGGCGGTGGAATACCAGCGCGGGTCGATCGAGCACCGCCTCGTCGTGGATGGCCACCACGAGCCCTGCGGCGTCCAGCCAGAGCGCCGGCCAGCACGGCCGGCCGTCAATCGGTCGTGCGCCGAGGGCCCGCCAGAATCCTGCGCTGACCTCGGGTGCCGCCGACGGCAGGCTGAAGGCAAGGAATTCGCCCACTGCCGGACTGACTCGCGACGGGTCGAAGGCGTCGTCCGGGTGGGTCGGCCGCTCGAGCAGCGTGATCATGTGGCCGGCCGGGTCACGCAGTCCGAATTCATTGAAGCAGTCCGGCCCCGTCTTCGCGAAAGCGATCACGGCACCTGCTTCCCGGTAGCGCTCGAGCGTCTCCGGGATGCCGGCATGCACGCTGGTGAACGACGGCGAGGGGAAGCGGTACTCGTGCAGGCCGAGTGTCAGCCCGCCGAGGCTTGCCACCGCATAAGGATGTGGCCAGGCATCGCCGATGCTGCCGCGCGCGAAACCCAGCATTTCGTAGAAACGCAGCGACGCCGCGAGGTCGCGCGTGCTGATGCTGATCTCGTGGAAGCGGCCAAGATCGACGGTCGCCATGCGCGATGCGGCCTGTGTCAGCGGTCCATGCCAGCCTGCCAGAGGATGAAGGCGTACTCCTCGGCAATCTCGCGGTAGCGCTCGAAGCGGCCCGACTTGCCGCCGTGTCCTGCCTCCATGTTGGTGCGCAGCAGCAGGTGATTGGTGTCCGTCTTCAGGCTGCGCAGCTTGGCGACCCACTTGGTCGGCTCCCAGTACTGCACCTGGCTGTCCCAAAGCCCGCTGGTCACCAGCATCGCCGGGTAGTCCTGCGCGGACACCTGGTCTTGCGGCGAATAGGACAGCATGTACTCGTACATCTCCCGGCTGCTCGCCGGATTTCCCCATTCGTCGAATTCGTTGGTGGTCAGCGGGATGGTGGCGTCGAGCATGGTGGTGACCACGTCGACGAAGGGCACATGTGCCACGATCGCCCGATAGTCACGCGGCGCCATGTTGACGATCGCGCCCATCAGCAGTCCACCCGCGCTGCCGCCCATGGCGAACACCCGGCGGGGATCGGCGACCTTTTCCGCGACGAGGTAGCGCGTGACGTCGATGAAGTCGGTGAAGCTGTTCTTCTTCCTTAGCAGCTTACCGTCCTCGTACCATGCACGGCCCATCTCCTGTCCGCCGCGCACGTGGGCGATCGCGTACACGAAACCGCGATCGACCAGCGAGAGGATGGACGAATTGAACATGGGATCGGAGGTGATCCCGTACGAGCCGTAGCCGTACTGATAGAGGGGCGCCGTGCCATCGAGTGGCGTCCCGCGGCGGTACAGCAGCGTGACCGGGATCCGTGTGCCGTCGCGGGCCGTGGCAAAGCGGAACTCGGTGGCGTAGTTCGCCGTATCGAAGCCCCCGAGCACCGGCTGCTGCTTGAGCAGCTTGCGCTCGCCGCTCACCATGTCGTAGTCGAAGGTGGTCGTAGGCGTGGTCGGCGAGGTGTAGATGTAGCGCAGCAGCGTGGTGTCCTGCTCCGGATTGCTGCCCAGAGCCATCGTGTAGGCGGGATCCGCAGCATCGATCATGAACTCGCGCTTGCCGTCCCACGAGCGCACGCGCAGCTTCTGCAGGCCGCCCGAGCGCTCCGAGACCGCGAGGTAGCCGTCGAAAGTATCGAAGCCCGCCACGAACGCGTCGCCGCGGTGCGGCACGATATCGCGCCAAGTGCTGCGGTCGCCTACGGTAGCGATCGGCGCTTCGACGATGCGGAAATTCTTTGCCTGCCAGTTGGTCCGAATGATGAAGCGATCGCCCTGGTCTTCCAGCTGGTACTCATGGTCACGCTCGCGCGGCAGCGCGACGCGGAACCCGGACTGCGGGTCGTTGGCGTCGGCATAGCGGTATTCGCTCGATACCGTGCTCTGCGCGACGATGAAGATGAAGCGGTCCGACTTCGACTTCGCGAGCCCCATGTAGAAGCTTTCGTCTTCCTGTGCGTAGACGAGTTCGTCCTGCGCCGGATCGGTGCCGCGTACGTGGCGGTAGACCTTGTTGCCGAGCAGCGTCTGCGGATCCTTGCGGATATAGAAGAGCGTGCGGTGGTCGTTGGCCCAGGCGAGATCCGGTTCGACGTTGGTGAGCACCTGCGGCAGGAACTCGCCGCTCTCGAGATCCTTGATGCGCACCTCGTATTGGCGCCGGCCGACGGTGTCCTCGGCGATCGCTGCCCAGCGGCCATCGACGCTCACCTCGATCGCCGCGAGTTGGTAAAACTCCTGGCCCTGAGCCCGCTGGTTGCCATCGACCAGGATTTCCTCCGCCGCCTCGAGGTTGCCCTTGCGGCGCGCGAAGATCGGGTACTCCTTGCCGGTTTCGTAGCGCGTGTAATACCAGTACCCGTTGCGCCGTTGCGGCACGCTGGCGTCGTCCTGCTTGATGCGGCCGACGATCTCGTCGTAGAGCTTCTGCTCAAGCGGGCGGTGCGGTGCCATCACCGCCTTCATGTATTCGTTCTCGGCCTCGAGGTAGGCGAGCATCTCCGGGTTCTTGCGCTCGTCATCGCGCAGCCAGTACCACGGGTCCTGGCGGTCCCCGAAGGGCGAGGTGACGACATGCGGCCGCTGCGCCGCCCGCGGCGGCTGCGGCGTGGCCTCGGCGCTCATCGCGCCCCCGCCGGCAGCGCTCGCCATGCCGGGGACGAGGAGATGGAGGAAAAACGCTGCCAAGGCAACGCGACCAAGAATTCCTGCGCCAACCATGGGTACACCCTGTTCGTTCTCCGTATCGGGGGGTGGATTCTTCCATGCCGCGGGGCGGTGTACCAACTTCCGTGCCCTCCCTATACTCCCGCCGATGCAACACCTCCTCACCGGCAAGCGGGTGCTGGTCACGCAGGCAACCGAGTTCATGGGGCCGGCGCTCTGCGAGGTGTTCGCCGAACAGGGCGCGGCCGTGGTGCGCAGCGAGGCCAAGCTGTCCGATCAGGCGGTCGTTGACGGCATGTTGGCTGGGGCAGGACCCATCGACGTGCTGGTCGCCAACCTTGCCGTGCTCGCGCCCACCACGCCCGCCCCCGAGGTCGGTGACGCCGAGTGGCGCGAGGTTTTCGGTGCACTCGTCGATCCGCTACCCCGGCTATTGAAGGCGGTGGTCCCGGGCATGGTGCAGCGCGGCGGCGGCAGCATCCTCGTCATCGGCAGTGCCGCGGCGCTGCGCGGCATGAAACGCGCGTCCACTTACAGCGCGGCGCGCGGCGCGCAGCTCGCCTACGTGCAGGCGGCCGGCGTGGAACTTGCGCCGAAGAACATCCGGATCAACGCCATCGCGCAGAACTTCGTCGATAACCCCACCTATTTCCCCGCCGAGGTGCAGGCTAATCCGCGTTTTCAGGAGCGCCTCGCGCGCGAGGTGCCGCTCGGCCGACTCGTCTCGGCGCGCGAGGATGCGCTGTTCGCGGCTTATCTTTGCAGTAGCGCTGCGGACTGCTTCGTCGGCCAGGTGTTCCCCGTCTGCGGCGGTTGGGTGGGCCGCTAGCGGCGGATCGCCTGCCCCGGGAAGACGCCGGGGACGAGCTTGCCATCGTCGACCAGCACGGTGCCGCCTACCAGTACGTACTTCATGCCGGTGCTCGGCAGCGAAGGCTGGGTGTAAGTCGCGCGGTCCGCAATGCTCTGCAGGTCGAACACCACGAGGTCCGCGTCCGCACTCTCCTGAACCCGTCCCTTGCGGCGCGCCGCGGAGGTCGATTTCTCCAGCCGCTGCGCAGGCATCAGGCTCATCTTGCGGATCGCATCGGCCAGGGCGAGCTGACCCGTGCCGCGCACGTAGTGGCCGAGGATCCGCGAGTAGGTGCCCGCATTGCGGGGATGGCCGAGTCCACCATCACTCGCGATCATAACCAGCGGATCCCGGATCACTGCGTCGACAATTTCAGGAGTATTGACGAACAGCAACACCGGTACAGGCTCCTTGGCGCCGCGCAAGGCATCGAAGCGCTCTTTTCCGAGTTTCTCGCCGGTCAGCGGGATCCGCACCGCGTCGTAGCCCACCCCGAGTCTCTGCTGCCAGCCGGGGTTGAACAGTGCGGAGCGGATGTCGGTGGCGCCAGCGGTGTACGGATAGGCCTCGGCGGTCACGTCCAGCCCGCGCGCACGGGCGCCAGCGACCATCGCGAGACATTCCGGGGCATCGATGCCGCAGCTGGAGTTGATATGCACGATCTGCAGCGAAGCACCGCTGATCGCAGCGGCGCCGATGACCTCGCCGACCGCTTCGACGGCGGAGCCTGGTTCGATGCGGCCGAAGCTGCGTACGTGGCTGTACACAGGCACATTGCGCTCGGCGGCCAGCCGAAAAGTGCGCAGCACCTCGCTGCGTAGCGCACCCGGGGTGTACTGGATGCCCATGCCGATGCCGAGCGCGCCGGCGTCGAGTTCCGAGTGCAGCCGCGCATCGATGCGCGCCAGACGTTCCGTCGTGGCGGCCGCGTCCGTTGCCGGACCTGCAGGGGCGATGAGTTCCGTCGGCCCAAGCGGTGTATCGAAGGCGGCGGCACGCGCTGCCGCATGGCTCGCGGTCGAACCGTAGTGGATCAGCGAGCGCCCCTGTTTGCGGGCGAGGAAGCTGGCCACATCCGGCTGTCCGATCTCCATCTCAAGTCCGGTGGTGACACCATCGAGTGCTTTGAGCGCACCGTCCTCGACGGTTTGGCCGTGCTGGTGCAGGTCAATGAATCCGGGTGCCACGACCAGCCCGCGCGCATCGAGGGTGCGCCGCGCCGGCAGCGGTTCGTGCGTGATCTTGACGATGGTGCCGCCACGGATCGCCACATTGCGCACACCGTCGAGGCCGGTCTCCGGGTCGATCACCCGGCCGCCGGCGATCACGAGGTCGTAGGGCTCTGCGGCATCCGCCGCGGTACCTGCTACGCCGGCGCCACGCAGCGCACAGGCAAGGAACAGGGCCATCATGGCTACGTAACGACGACATAAGGTGTTCAAGGAATCGATCTCCGGGTCAAGCGGCGTACACCGAGGTTCCGGGCAGTAGACCCTGCATGCGCAATCTCCGAACGTCAGGCCAGCCTGCGCTATCTTAACGGCCCGCCCATCTGAGGGTCGAAGCCGCATGAAAATCCCGACTGCTTTGCCGCTGTCTGCCTGGTCTGCGTTTCGTCCGCCTAATCCGGACACCGAGCCGCTCGGGCCGACTGGTACAACGCAGTTCGATATCGACTCCGCCGCCTGAAAGATGACGGACGCGCGCTGGGAGTTCTGGATCGATCGCGGTGGTACGTTCACCGACGTGATCGGCCGCGCGCCGGACGGTAGTCTGCAGACGCTGAAGCTGCTGTCCGAGGACTCTGCGCGCTACCGGGATGCCGCCGTCGAGGGTATACGACGGCTGCTCGGACTCGCGCCAGGTGCGCGGATCCCCGCCGAGCGTGTGCGCGCAGTAAAGATGGGTACGACTGTCGCCACGAACGCGCTGCTCGAACGCAAAGGCGAGCGGACGCTGCTTGTCACCACGCGCGGTTTTCGCGACGCGCTGCGCATCGCGTACCAGAATCGTCCGCGTCTCTTCGACCGCCACATCGTGCTGCCGGAACTGCTTTACGAGCGTGTGGTCGAGGCCGACGAGCGACTCTCTGCCGACGGCCAAGTGCAGAGACCGCTCGACGAAGATGCGCTGCTCGAAGCGCTGCAGGCTGCGCGCGCCGACGGGCTTGCGTCGGTCGCGATCTGCTTCATGCATGCGTGGCGATTCCCCGTTCACGAGCGTGCGGCGCTCGAACTCGCGCAACGCTGCGGTTTCACGCAGGTGTGTGTCTCGCACGAAGTCAGCCCGCTCATGAAGTTCGTTTCGCGCGGCGACACCACCGTCGTCGATGCCTACCTCAGCCCCATCCTGGCGCGCTACGTGGAGCGCGTGATCGCCGAGATGCCCGGTGTCCCGCTCTATTTCATGCAGAGTTCGGGCGGACTGACGGCGGCCGACCGCTTCCGCGGCAAGGACGCGGTGCTTTCTGGACCGGCCGGCGGGATCGTCGGCATGGCCCGTACCGCGGTCGCGGCAGGACACCCGCGCGTGATCGGTTTCGACATGGGTGGTACCAGCACCGACGTGTCGCACTACGCTGGCGAGTTCGAGCGCGCCTTCGAGACCGCAGTTGCGGGCGTGCGGCTGCGCGCGCCGATGATGAGCATCCACACGGTGGCTGCCGGCGGCGGATCGATACTGGGGTTCGACGGCTCGCGGCTGCGCGTCGGACCGGGTAGTGCGGGGGCCGATCCGGGTCCGGCGAGTTACCGTCGCGGCGGACCGCTGACTGTTACCGACGCGAACGTGTTCCTCGGGCGTATACAACCCGAGTTCTTCCCGCGGGTGTTCGGTCCGGCGGGCAATGAGGCACTGGATGGGGAGCTCGTCACGGCGCGCTTCCATGCGCTTGCGCAGCAGGTAGCGCGTACGACGGGCCGCGCCGTCGAGCCCGAGCAGCTCGCCGAGGGATTCCTGCAGATCGCCGTGCAGAACATGGCGAATGCCATCAGGAAGATCTCGATCGCACGCGGCTACGACGTGACGCGATACACGCTGCAGTGTTTCGGCGGCGCCGGCGGGCAGCACGCTTGCCGTGTCGCAGACGCGCTCGGCATGGACGCCGTGTTGATACATCCGTTCGCGGGCGTGCTGAGTGCCTACGGCATGGGACTCGCTGACCGGATCGCGATCCGCGACGCCTCCGTCGAGGTTCCGCTGGACGACGCTGGCGCAGCCCTCGCCAGCCGCCGCTGCGAGGAACTCGCCGCTGCAGCCAGCGAGGAACTGCTCACCCAAGGTGTCGAGGCCGCACGCGTACGCATTGCGCGACGGGCTGCGATCCGCTTTCAGGGTACTGATACAGCACTGATGGTTCCGCTAGGCCCGATTGCCGCGATGCGGGCGGCGTTCGAGAAAGAGTACCTGCAGCGATTTTCCTTCCTGATCCCTGACCGGCCGCTGATGCTGGACGCTGTATCGGCCGAAGCCATCGGCGAGGGTGAACCGCTGCCTGCGGCCCCGATGTCGGCCGCCGCTCCCGACGCAGCCGCGGCGGAGGGCGTGCCGATTCGTATGTACGCGGGTTCATGGGCGACAGCGGTCCTCCATGAGTACGACAAGCTGCCGGCGGGCAAGGCGATCGACGGACCGGCAATCGTCTCCGATCGGCACGCGACGACGGTGATCGATCCCGGGTGGCGGGCGATGCGCACGCCCGCGGGTTGCCTGGAGTTGCGACGCGCAAGCCGCCGGCGCGATAGCTGCGCGCCCGGTACGGAGGTCGATCCGACGCTCCTCGAGGTCTTCAACAACCTTTTCATGAACATCGCGGAGCAGATGGGCCTGCAGCTGCAGAACACCGCGTACTCCGTGAACATCAAGGAACGGCTCGATTTCTCCTGTGCGCTGTTCGACCGGCGCGGTCAGCTGATCGCGAACGCACCGCATATGCCGGTGCATCTTGGCTCGATGGGCGAGTCGATCCGGACGGTGATCGAGTGCAATCGCCAGATGCTGCGCGGTGATGTCTACATGCTGAACGACCCTTATCGCGGCGGCACGCACCTGCCGGACGTGACCGTGGTGACACCGGTGTACGTCAGCGAGCAGTCCTCTGCGCCGGATTTTTATGTCGCCAGCCGCGGCCACCACGCCGATGTGGGCGGCATCACGCCGGGATCCATGCCGCCGTTCTCGAACACCATCGAAGAAGAGGGCGTGCTGTTCGACAACTTCCTGCTGATCCGCGACGGGGTGTTCCGCGAGCGGGAAGTGGTGGCGCGATTGCAGGCGGGTGCCTATCCGGCACGCAACCCGACGCAGACGATCGCGGATCTGCGGGCGCAGGTGGCGGCGAACGAACGCGGCGTGCAAGAGCTGCAGGCGATGGTCGCGCAGTTCGGTCTCGATACGGTCGCTTCATACATGCAGCATGTGCAGGACAACGCCGAGGAGGCCGTACGCCGCGTCATTGGCGCGCTGCAGAACGGCAGTTTCGAGTTGCCCCTCGACAACGGCGCGGTCATCCGGGTGCGGGTCGAGGTGGATCCCGAGACCCGTAGCGCTGTCATCGACTTCACCGGCACCAGCAGCCAGCTGGCCGGCAACTTCAATGCGCCCAGGGCGGTAACACTTGCGGCGGTGATCTACGTGTTTCGCACGCTCGTCGATGACGACATCCCGCTCAACGCGGGCTGCCTGAAGCCGCTGCGGGTGGTGATCCCGGAGGGCTCGATGCTGAATCCCCGTCCGCCGGCAGCGGTCGTGGCGGGCAATGTCGAGACGTCCACCTGCGTGACCAATGCGCTGTACGGCGCCCTCGGTGCGCTCGCCTCCGCGCAGCCCACGATGAACAACCTCACCTTCGGTGACGATGATCACCAGTACTACGAAACCATCTCGGGCGGCAGCGGCGCCGGATCCGGCTTCGACGGCACGAGCGCTGTCCAGACCCACATGACCAATTCACGGCTCACCGACCCGGAGGTTCTCGAGTCGCGGTTCCCGGTACTGCTCGAAGAATTCTCGATCCGTCACGGTTCGGGAGGTCGGGGTCGCTGGCGGGGCGGCGACGGCGCGGTGCGCCGCATCCGTTTCCTCGCGCCGCTGACCGCGGCAATTCTCTCCAACGGGCGGCGCGTCGCCGCCTTTGGGCTCGCCGGTGGCGAGCCCGGTGCCGTCGGCATCAATCGCGTCGAGCGGGCGGGCGGCGGGCAGGAGACTCTCGATCACATCGGCTGCGTATCGATGCAAACCGGCGATGTATTCGTCATCGAGACGCCGGGCGGCGGCGGTTACGGAACAGCTGGCTGACTCCGCCGCGGCCGCGCAGGATGTGGTCGAGATCCGAGTGATGGAAGGCGAAGTTCGCCGTCTTGTCCACCACGATGTCGGCCGGGTACCGCAATTCGGCCACGAACTCGAAGCTGTGCGCGCCGGATCACGCGTCAAGCCGCGGCAAGCGA
Source organism: Steroidobacteraceae bacterium (assembly GCA_044375655.1). Lineage (GTDB taxonomy): Bacteria > Pseudomonadota > Gammaproteobacteria > Steroidobacterales > Steroidobacteraceae > UBA964. The sequence goes on from JBILMF010000098.1 coordinate 10,074, forward strand.
GCCGGGGCGGGCGCCAACCACACTCCGTCAGATTTGATCGACGGCCGGCGGTCCGCCGGCTCCACGCAGTTTTCCTGAGCCGGTTGGTTTCAGGCCGCTTCTTTGGCCAGCGTTTCCATGTTCTGCACGGTCTGCTCGAAGCTCCCGGCGAAGCCGATCATGAGCGTAGTGACCGGCGAGCGCTTCCATGCGGCAAGACGCGCGCGGATGTTCGCGAGCGTGCCCGTGACCGACATCGCATCGGCAAGCTCATCGGGCACCGCCATCACCGCTTCCTGCTGACGCCCCGAGAGCCACAGCTCCTGCAGGCGCTGCGCGACCTCCGCATAGCCTGCCCGCTCCACGACCCGCTTGTGGAAGTTCTCCTCCTTCGAGCCCATGCCGCCCACGTAGAGCGCGAGGGTTTTCTTGACTGGCAGCAGCGCGATGGCCGGATCGCTCTCCGTCGAGAAGGCGACGGACTGCAGGATCTCGAAGCCCGGTCGAAGTGTCGCCAGCGTATCTCCATAGATGTCGAAGCGGTCGGGCGGGAGCATGAACGGGAACCAGCCGTCGAACGCGCTGACCGCGAGCTCCACGTTCTTGGGTCCCTCGGCACCCAGGAAGACCGGCAGGTCCTTGCGAAGCGGATGCGTGATGCTCATCAGTGCCTTGCCCTGACCTGATGCACCGTCGCCGGCATAGGGCAGGCGGTACTGCGCTCCCTCGAAGGTCACCGGTGCCTCGCGCGCGAGGATCTTGCGGAAGATGGCGAGCCACTCGCGCGTGCGCTCCAGCGGTCTCCTGAACGATTGCCCGTACCAGCCTTCGACGACTTGCGGACCAGAGACGCCGATACCGATGCACAGGCGACCATTCGAGATGTGATCGAGGGTGATTGCGCTCATCGCTGCCGCGGCGGGTGTGCGCGCGGAAATCTGCAGGATGGCGGTACCCAGGCGGATGCGCGAAGTACGAGCGGCGATGGCGGCGAGCGGCGTCAGGGCGTCCGACCCGTAGGCTTCCGCGGCACACACGATGTCGAAGCCGAGCCGCTCGGCGTGCTGTGCGAGCTCGATGAAGCGGTCGATGGGTTTCGCGCCCCAGTAGCCGAGGTTGAGGCCGAGTTTCATGGGGACGGATCCTCCCGGCTTGCGGGTTGCTGCCTGATCATGCGCTCAAGCAGCATCATGGCGCCGATCGAAACGAGCGACAACGTCGCACAGAAGCCAAGCACCGGCAGCGGCGTGTCGGTGGGCACGAAACCCATGGCCTGCACTGCGAGGGCCGCGCAGGTTTGCTGTGCGAAGCCGATCATCCCCGAGGCCACGCCGGCATAACCCGGCGCCAGTCGAACCGCCGTTGCCGTGACATGCGGCAGGGCGAGTCCCTGTGCGAAGGCCAACGGCAGCATCGGACCGAACCACCAGATCGGATCGGTGAGCCCTGCGAGCACGAAGCCGAAAGCTGCGCAGGCCGAGACCGCCTGCAGCCAGATGCCGAAGCGGGCGACGCGCTCCAGCGCTGCATGGCCACGCAGGCGCGATACGTAGAGATTGCCCATGAAGTAGCCGAGTGACAGCAGCATGATGTAGAGGCCAAAATCAGTCGCGGGCCGACCCAGCATGTCGGCGAGCAGGTACGGCGCCACGGTGATGAAGCCGAGATAGAGTGCGTACATCATCCCGGCGTCGACCGCACAGCCGACGAAAGCGCGGTTGCGCAGCACATCCACCGATGCGCGGCCTACCGCTGCCAGGGACATCGAGCCGGAGTGCGCCACCCGTGTTTCGGGCAAGGCCCGCAAGGCGACCAGGCCGATCATGCCGGAGAGAGTGAGCAGCAGCAGGAAAGGC
>JBILMF010000222.1:0-3120 GCA_044375655.1 Steroidobacteraceae bacterium
ACCGGACTGCAGGCGGTGCGCTCGACCGTCACCGCGCCTTCCTCGGCGATCGCTGCCAGCCTAGAGCGCAGCACCTCGGCGGCGATCGGATCCACGGGGCCGCTAATGGACATGGCATCTCCCGACTACGAGCGTCCCGAACGCGTCAACCTGCACTTCGTGACGGTGGGGAACCCAGACGGTGGTATCAGGGGCATCGACCAGAGCCGGTCCGACGAACGTCGCACCCGGCGACAGCCCGTCCATGTCGAAGACCGGGATATCCTCCCGCACCATGACGCCGTCCCGGCTGACGACGACGCTGCGCGTCCGCGCGGCTCCGGTGATCGTCTGTGCCGACCGGGCGAGCGGGCGCAGCAGCGCGCGCACCGTGCGACCGGTGCCGATGACCCGCAGCGTTGCAACCTCCTTCGGAGCACGGAGGACGATCGCGCCGCGACCGAAGCGACGCGCGTACTCCTCCTGGAAGCACTCACCGATCTGCAACTGCGCAGCCGCCGACAGGCCGGCGTCGATCGGCATCGGTAGCTCCCATTGCTGCCGCGCGAAACGAAGATCCAGTTCGATGCGGATTTCGCGATCCTCGGTGGGTACACCATCGGCGGCGAGATCGGCATCGACCTCCGCACGCAAGCCGGCAGCGAGGGTCGCAAGCTCGCCACCGTCAACGGGCAGCATACGGTTGATGGAAATGCTGCGTTCGCGCCGCACATCGGCCGTCGCGGCACCAAACGCCGAGAGCACGGATGTCAGCTCCGGAACGAGCACGCTGCGCAGATTCAGCGCTGCGGCGGTATCGACGTTGAACAGGCCACCGCAGCCACCGAGGCTGATCAGGGTGAATTCGCGCGGATCGAAGCCGTGGCGCGCGAACTCGGCACGCAGCGCACGTGCCATTTCGGTCAGGGCGATCTCACGAATTCCCCAGGCCACGCGGATCGCGTCGGTACCGAGTTGCTCGCCGAGCCGCGCGCAGGCGAGATGGGCCGCTGCGGTATCGAGCTGCATGGCACCACCGAGAAAGCGCTGCGGATCGAGATATCCGAGTACCAGCAGCGCATCGGTCACCGTCGGCAGGACTCCACCGCGGCCGTAGCAGGCCGGACCCGGGTAGGCACCTGCCGAGCGGGGCCCTACCCGGAGGAACCCGAGTGCGTCGCGCCAGCCGATGGAGCCGCCTCCGGCGCTCGCTGATTCGATGTCGACGCGAGGCAGCGCGGTCCAGATGCCCATCAGGTCGCCGCGATTGCGTCGCGTGGGGACGCGATCGCGCATGATCGACATGTCGAACGAGGTGCCGCCCATGTCACAGGTCACCGCGTGTCGGACCCCGGCAGCCTCACAAACCGCCAGTGCACCAATGACCCCGGCAGCAGGGCCTGACTCGGCGAGCATGGCAGGGGTGCGCCGGCACTGTGCTGCCGACACGGAACCGCCGCCGGAGTGCACGAGCAGCGGCGCGTGCCTCAAGCCCATCGCGTGCAGCGATTCGATGAGTGCATCGACCCCGTCGAGCGCCCGTGCCGTGTAGGCATTCAGCACTGCGAAGGTCGTACGCTCGAACTCGCGGATCACAGGCAGCAGCGCGGCAGCGGAAACCACCACAAGCCCGGGATACGCCTCGGCCACCGCAGCGGCGGCCGCCGTTTCATTGGCGGGATTGACGAAAGACCAGAGCAGCGACACCACGATCGCCTCGACACCCTGATCGACGAGCTGACGGGCGACCGCATGAACCTCGGCAACATCAAGGGGCTTGAGCACCCTGCCATCCCGGTCGACCCGCTCATCGAGGCCGCGGATACACTCGCGGTCGACCAGCGTCTCCGGAGGTACCAGCCAACCGTCGCGCGGCACGCGACGCACACGCGCGATCGGCACCAGATCTTCGAAGCCGGCGGTCGTGATGAGTCCGACCTTCAGGCCGCTGCGGGTCGCGATGACGTTGGTGACGGCCGTAGTTCCAAAGCCGAACCGCTCGACCCTGGGCAGCAATTGCGGGAGCGGACAGCCCGCATGCTCCGCCACCAGACGACAGGCTTCTAGCACGCCATCACCGATGGCGCCGTGGGTGGATGGCGCCTTGGCGCGCCAGGTGGAAAGTCCGTCAGAAAGCACCACGTCGGTGAACGTTCCGCCGACGTCCACCCCGATGCTGAACGACCGGTCGCTTCCGTCAGAGGCCATTGTCGGTCATGCCGGAGCGCCCCATGTCCGGCATGCCGTGGCGAACCAGCGCCTCGAGCGAAGGAGCGTCGACGCCGCTCTCGCGGGCAAGGCGTGCCGCGAGTCCGATGTCCTTGGAGGCCATGGCGACCATTCCGGCGGGACCGGTGGTGTAGTTGGCCTCCTGGGTCTTGATTCGCTCCCAGTTGATCGACGCCCAGTTGGAGCCCACCCCACCCGTGTTGAGTATGCCGAGCAGTTCGCTCTCGCCGACACCCGTCGCACGGCCGAGCCGGATCGCCTCGCGGACGATCAGCGTGTGCGAGACGGCGAGGAAATTGTTGATGATCTTCACCGCGCAGCCTGCGCCGAGCGGTCCGACGTGGAACACGGAGGTCGCCATCGTGGCGAATACATGCCGGACTTCTTCCAGAACCGCGGGGTCGCCGCCCACCATGAAGGTGAGGGTTCCCGCCTTGGCGGCCACGTTGGCACCGCCCGTCATGGGTGCGTCGAGTACCCTGACCCCGCGGCGGGCCGCCTCTTCGGCAACCTTGTGTACGACAGAGGGTGCGACCGTCGAATGGATCGCGATCACGCCGCCAGCCCGCATGCCGGCAAGCACGCCGGGATCGTCGCCGCTTGGCAGGACGGTATCCATGATCTGTTCGTCGTCGAACACGGCGAGACAGACGAGATCGCTCCCGGCACCGACCTCGAAGTTGCTGCGCGCGGCACGCGCGCCCTCGGCGACGAGACGCTCCACGGGCTGCGGACGGACATCGCGGACGATGGGTGGGAACCCCTTGTGCGCGAGGTTCCAGGCCATCCCCTCGCCCATGTTGCCGAGACCGATGAATCCGACCCGCATCGCGCACCCCCCGCGCCCATGATCAACCTCCGAGGAAACTAACGGGTCGTCAGTTGTAAATCAAGGCGCGCCGTAATGGGGGC
>JBILMF010000099.1:0-11884 GCA_044375655.1 Steroidobacteraceae bacterium
GGCCGCGCCGCAGCGTGCGGTCGGCCGCGAGTTGGTACCGGGTGGGGCGTATGCGCGCGGACGGCCAGCGCCGCTCCGCGACCCAACGGCCCGGCGTGTCACCCGGGGAGGACTGGGCGACGGCGCTGTCGGCCATGTAGGTGCGCAGCATCGGTTCGTCCATGATCCCCGTGTCATGGCCGTTCAGCCAGTGATCCCACCAGCGTGTTTCCTCGACCGCCCAGTCGAGCCGCGGTCCGGGGATACCGCGCTCGGGGAACGCATGGCCCCAGGGTCCGACCAGACCCTTGCGCGGGCACGAAAGACGCTCGAGCAGGCGCGGCACGGAATTGACGTACGAGTCCAGCATGCCGCCGTTGGCGTACACCGCACAGCGGATCTTTCCGTAGTCGACCAGGATGCGCGCCCGCCAGTAGTCGTCGACCAGCTGGTGACGCATCCATTCGGCGACCAGGGGTAGCTGCCCATCGAGCCGCTCGAGCCACATCCGCTGCCAGCGATCGCCGACAAGCAGCGGGTCAGGCGGCTTGATCATGTGGACTTTCCAGATCGCGCCCCACACGACCTGTTCGTTGATGATGCAGCCATGCCGGGTATGGACATCGTCGATGTAGCCATTCTCGGTGCCAACGGCCGGTACGATGGCGACGAGTTCCGGAATCTGCTTGGCGGCCGCCTGCAGGGCGCTGAACGCACCGTACGACCAGCCACGCATGCCGACCTTGCCGTTGCACCAGGGCTGCTGCGCGATCCAGCGGATGAGTGGAGCGGCGTCCGCCTGCTCGGGAAGGTCGTACTCGTTCCTGATCAAGCCTTCGGAGTCGCCCGAGCCCCGAACGTCGACGCGGACGAGTGCGAAGCCCCGCGGCACCAGCCAGGCCGCCGTCGCGTCGTCGCCGCGCCGGGTGCCCATGCGCTTGCCGTAGGCGACGTATTCGAGCACGGCGCCGACCGGGCGGCTCTCGGCATCGTCGGGGAGGATGATGCGTGCGGCGAGTTTCACGCCGTCAGGCATCGGGATCCAGGTGTTCTCGATGATCCGCGGGTTGCGGTTTGCGGGCGGTACCCAGATCGGCCGCCCGGCCCATCCCGGCTGGTGCCAGCCACCGATGGCGGCGAGGCTGCCGATGGCGGCGATGAACTCGCGTCGCGAAGGTCGCGCCCGCGGACGCTCCGATTTGCGGCCCACGTGCGTGACTCCTCCGTTGAACCGTTCATCCCGGAGTATGCGTCGGCGCACAGGGGTGCAGTCCGTGGCGGTGCACCGAATCCCGACCGAACACTTGCGAAATCGGACCGTCGCAGGACGCCGCGCGGCTCTCCGGATCGACGGCTCCGGGGCGTGCGCGTTAGGCTGAAGCGATGCACGGACAGACGGCGTTGGTGACAGGCGGCGGCGGCGGGATCGGCCGCGCGGCGGCGTTGGAGTTCGCCCGCCGGGGTGCGGCGGTTGCAGTCGTCGACATCGACCTGCAGGCGGCGGAGCGCGTCGCTGCGGAGGTCCGAGCCGGCGGCGGGCGGGCGTCGGCGATAGGTGCCGATGTCACCGTGGCGGCTGAGGTGCACGCCATGGTCGAGCGCGTGGTGGCTGAGTTCGGACAACTCGATTCCGCCTTCAACAACGCGGGGATCCTCGGGCCGATGGGCACGCCGCTGCACGAGCTCGAGGAGACGGCATGGGAGCGCGTGCTCGACGTCAACCTCAAGAGCGTCTGGCTATGCATGAAGTACGAACTGCAGGCGATGTTGCCGCGCGGCAGCGGGGCGATCGTCAACAACGCGTCCATCGTCGGGCTGCGTGCGGCCACCTTCAATCCCGCCTACGGGGCCAGCAAGCACGGTGTGGTCGGTCTCACGCTCGCGGCCGCCAGCTACTACGGAGAGCGGGGGATACGCGTGAACGCCGTGTGCCCGGGTGTCGTCTTGACCACGATGACCGATGCGGCGAATGCCGCTGCCGATTCGCCGTCGACGCAGAGGATTCGACGCGCGCCCTTACGGCGCGGCGCCGAGGCGATCGAGGTTGCGCGGGTGGCGACCTGGTTGTGTTCGGACGAGGCCTCTTACCTCACGGGCGTCGCGCTGCCGGTGGACGGCGGCTTGTCGGTGATCGCCTAGACAGCGCATCCGTTCGTCACGGATGCAGGAGAATGACCGGATGCAGATGGATGAGACGGCGCTCAGCGGTTTGTTCGTTACCCGCAACTGGTACGTCGGCGCCACGACCGACGAGCTGCGGGACAAGCCGCTGGGGCGGGTGATTTGCGGCCGTCGGATCGTGTTCTTTCGCGACCCCGTGGGACGTGTGCAGGCCGTATCGGCAACCTGTCCGCATCGCGGGGCCGATCTTGGCCGCGGACGGGTACTCGGCGACAGCATCGAGTGTCCGTTTCACGGCTTGCGTTTCAATGGCCGCGGCGCCTGTACGCGCATTCCGTCGCAGGATCCGGAAGCGCCCATTCCGCGTGCGCTGCGCGTGGCTACCTACGCGGTGATCGAGACTGCCGGCCTCGTATGGATCTGGCCGGAGCCGAACGACGAGCCGACGCGGGCGCCCGACGTTCCGCAGGTGCTGGGTCTCAAGGCTCCATGGCGGCTGCAGATGCTGCCGGGCGGGCGCTATTCCACGGGCAGTTACCTCAATACCATGGAGAACGCGCTCGACGACGCGCATCTCGCCTTCGTGCACACGGCGACCGTCCCCGGTGCGAGCGAACGCGTCGCGCCCTTCAAGATCACGACCGACGAGGACCGTCGCGGGTACGGCGGCGTCGCGCAGATGGCCGATATCATCGCCGAGTCGCCGGCGGTTGCCGATGTGGCCACGGGGAGCGGACTCAGCGACCTGCTGGGACGTCTGGCCTTCGACAACCTGAAGCCCGTGGAGAAGTCCTACCACTACAGGCTCTCGGGCTTCGTGCTCATCACCACGACCGATGCCAGCGGGCCGCGGGATCACACCTTCGCGTTCTTCACGCCAGCCGACGCCGAGCATTCCTGGCTGTTCGGCGGCATAGCGCGCAACCACTCGCTCAACTTCATCGCCGACCGCCTGTTCGAACGCTATATGCCCGCGCTGACGGGCGAGGACGCGAAGATCCTTGGCGAACTCGTGCCGGAGGCGCGCGGCCCCGGCGGGCTCGCCAATCCGTTCGTCATCCGCGCTGACCGTCAAAGTTTTCCGTTCCGCCGCATCTACGGCGATGCCCTCGCGGCGGAGGGCAAACCGATACCCTGGGCGCTCGACGGCGCGGGTGCCGTCGACAACACGGGCGTCGGTGACGCGGCAGTCAGACCGGCTGCGGTCCGATGATCTCCAGCGAAAAGCCGTCCGGGTGCCGCAGGTAGGTTCCGAGCTTGCCGGCATTCGGGCCCTGTGAGATCCGGTAAGGTTCGCGCACGCGGGTGAAGCCGTAGTCCGCGGCCTTGGCGATCGCCGCCTCGAAGTCATCCACCGCGAGCAGCCAGTGCATGTACCCTGGATCGCAGGGCCGGAGCGGTGAGCGAGTCGGTGCCGGCTCGCGGTACTGCAACAGCTCGAAGGTGGTATCACCGTTGCCGAGATAGGCAATTTCCGCGACCATGGCCTCGTCGATGCCGGTGATGCCGGCCACGGCGCCCGGGTCGAACGGTCGCAGTCGGGCCTTCAATTCGAAGCCCAGCATCCCGGTGAAGAAGGCGATCATCTGTCCGAGGTCACTGACCGTGAGACCCACGTGTTCGAAGCGCAGTTGCGGCATGCGGGCAGGATAGCAGCGCCGCTGCCGCGGACCTCACAGCCGCCGCGATCCGTCCGCAGTTGCCCGTCCGAAAACAGAAATCTCCCGCCGCCTTGGGTGCGGCTGCGCGCGCGGGCTCATCCTAGGCTTCCCCGCAGTCTCGGTGAGGGGGTGTGATGTCCAGCGATCCGCTCGATGCATGGCAACTGGGTCCTGCCACCCGCCAACTGGCGGAGCGGGCCCGCCGGGTGATGCCCGGCAGACAGAGCAACCTGCGCGCTGCCGACGAGCCGCCGGTCTTCGTGGTGCGTGGCGAAGGGCAGCGCATGTGGGACGTCGATGGACGCGAGTTGCTCGACTTCGCCCTCGGCATGGGGCCGAACATCTGGGGCCACGGCAACCGCGAGTACCTCGCGGCCGTGCATGCGCAACTCGACCAGATCTTCAATGTCGCCGCCGGCATGCTGCAGACCCCGAACGAGGTCTTCCTCGCCGAGAAGATCGTCGAGCACGTGCCCTGCGCCGAGCAGGTCAGGTTCCTCACCAGCGGCTCGGAGGCGGTGCAATTGGTCATCCGCCTGGCGCGCGCCTTCACCGGCCGTCCCCGCTTCGTGCGCTTCGACGGCAATTACCATGGCTGGATCGACAACGTCCTCGGCGGCCGCAGCAACCCGGACGCGACGGCCGTGCCTTACGCCGTCGAAAGTCCGGACGATCCGATGCATACCGAGGGACGCTCGCCGATCGCCTTCGATGAGTCGTTCAAGATTCCATGGAACGATATCGAGCGGCTGGAGGCGTTGCTCGCGGAGCGTGGCCACGAGATCGCGCTCGTCATCATGGAAGCGGCGATGACCAACGGTGGCTGCTGCCTGCCGCGACCGGGCTATCTCGAACGGGTGCGGGAACTGTGCACGCAGCACGGCGTGCTGCTGTGCATCGACGAGGTCATCACCGGTTTTCGCATGGGACTCGGCGGCGCGCAGCAGCACTATGGGGTTACACCTGACCTGTCTACGTTCGGCAAGGCGCTCGCCGGTGGCATGGCGCTCGCGGCGGTCGCGGGCCGGCACGAGATCCTCGAGCTTCTGCGCACCAACCGTGTCGTCAATGCAGGCACCTTCAACGCCGCACCGGCCAGCATGGCGGCCGGCGTCGCCACCCTCTCGATGCTGGAGCGTGACGGCGGTGCGGCGTTCCGCCGCATCGATACCATGCAGTCGGCGCTGATGGCCGGCATCCGCGAGCGCGCGCGGCGCCGCGGCCATGCGGTGCTCGTGCAGGGTGTGCGCGGCGTGTTCTGCGTGCACTTCACCGAGCTCCCCATCGCACACGCGCCACGCGAACTCGCCCTGCACGCTGACCTGCCGAAGGCGCGGCGCTTCCGTCAGCTGCTGATCCGCGAGGGGCTTTACCCCGGTCGCGGCGACCGCTACTTCGTGTCCACTGTGCTGAGCGAGGCGGAGCTCGAAGAGGCGCTGCGGCGCATCGACGCTGCGCTCGTTGATCTTTGACCTGCCGGATAAGGAGAGGCCCATGATCCGCAATAATCCCCTCCGTCTGCTTCTGCTGCTCGCGCTTTCCGCGTTCTCCGTTGCCGGTCCGGCATCACTCGAGGCGGCGGCGCCAACCTTCACCAAGCGGCCGACGCTGGTGCCGAACAACAATCTGCGCGCGCCCATGGTCGGCATCCTGAGTTTCGTTGCTGATCAGCCGGTGACGACCATCGTCAGCATCAATGATCGATCGCGGCGCTGGGAACTGGAGTTCGACACATCTTGGAATCCGGCTACCGGGATTCCGCTGCTCGGACTGGAAGCCGATGTACGTCACGAGGTCTACGTGTCGATCCGCAACGCGGCGGGCGAGACCACGAGGTTTCCGAACAAGCTGGTGTTTGTGCCGCAGCCAATGACGGCAGCGACCCACACCGGCCCCCGGATCCGGGTGACCAAGGCGAGTCCCGGCCGCACCGAACCGGGCTATACGCTGTTCGTGGTGAGACGCTCGACGCCACTGCGGCCGCCGTTTCGCAGCGCGGGCCAGCAGGCCTTCGCACGCATGTGGGGGGCGCTGCTGGTCGTCGACGATCATGGCCGTATCGTCTGGCGCTACGAGTCGGACTCGCGGATCTCCGGTGTCGACCAGTTCGAGGACGGCAACATCCTCTTTCACCGAGCCGACTCGAACACCCTCGAGATCGACATGCTAGGCACTGTGGTGAACCAGTGGCACGCCGCCCGAAATCCCGAGATTTCCTCGAGCCGGGGCGTGCCTATCGATGTGCAGTCCTTGCACCATCAGCCGCACGAGATGCCGAATGGCAACTTCCTCGCGCTCACCGCAAATGCGCGTCTCGTCAAGAACTACTACGACGACGCCTTCGACCTCGCGAAGCGCCGCGACCGCATGGTGATGGGCGATGACATCATCGAGATCGATCGCAAGAGCGGCAAGGTGCTGTGGCGCTGGAGCGCGTGGGACCATATCGATCCGTTCCGCATCGGCTACGAAGCGACCAACGCGTACTGGCCAACGCGCGGGTTCCCCGACCATGCGGACTGGACGCATGGCAACGGCGTAACCTACGACCCGTCGGACGATTCGGTGCTGGTGTCGTTCCGCACCCAGGAGGCCATCCTCAAGATCGATCGCAAGAGCGGCGAGGTCAAGTGGATTCTGGGCCGGCCGGGCGGCTGGGGCAAACTCGAAAGCAGGGTGCTGCGGCCGGTGGGCGAGCCTTTTATTTGGCCATCGCACCAGCACAACCCGCATATCTCCGCCTTCGGCACGATCGTGGTGTACGACAACGGCTATCTGCGGGCACGGCCGCCGGAGCCGTGGATGCTGCCCGAGAAGTCATTCAGCCGCGGCGTCGAGTATCGGGTCGACGAGAAGACCATGACGGTGCGGCAGGAGTGGGCGTCGCATGACGGACCGGATGCCGATTCCTGCTTTTCCTGGGCCATGAGTGACGCGCGCCGTCTGCCGCGGACCGGCAACGTGCTGGTCATCGATGCCATCTGCGCCGACCGCGAGCGCGGTCTCGCCGTCGACGAGTCAGCCGGTCAGAAGTATCTCGGCGAGGTGACCTACTACGGGCGGATACGCGAATACGCGCATACGCCCAAGGAAGTGCTGATGGAGATCCTGGTGGAGGATCCGAACGAACTCGTCGCTTACGAGGTGTTCGGGGGACTGCGTATCCCGTCGCTGTATCCGCCGGGTCGCGCGCCGAAGGTCAGAAGTCTGCCGTGAGCGCTGCTTTGGCAGCGCAACACGACCGCATGCGGGATCGGGCGTGCAGGCCTCAACGGATGACGCGCACGCGGTGCTTGGGAACCAGTCTCGCGGGCCGGAATGACATCTTCGAGCGACGGAAGTTGGGTCGTCCGAGATCCTGCTCGAAGTTGAGCCAACGCAGCCGGCCGCCGGCCTCGAGGACGATATGCCGGTACATCGACGGGAAGATGCCGTCGAAACGGCGCAGGCCCTTGGCAAATCGGACCACCACCACGCCGGGATTGATTTCCTCGCAGATGGTGAAACCCGCAGGTTCGCCGTCGGCGAGATGCAGCCGTCCCGAGAGCGCCGCCGCTGGGCCTGTCGCATCGGCGGACGCCAACAGCGCAAGTGCCTCGCGACAGGCGGGCGCGTCGGCGTCGTTCGCTGCCAGCCCTTTGTCGCCGCACCAGCCCTCCAGCACCGCATGTGCCGCCATGACGCTCGCGGCATCGAGTGTCACGGTCGTCATGGAGTGTAGGGCGTGCAGGCGTTCGACGGCCGCGCGCTTGGATCCGAGACCTGCACCCGCATAGTCGCGAAAACCTTCGGCCACATACAGGTGATCGGCGTCGTCGCGCTCAGCGCGCGCTGCGAAGCGCGCGCGGTCGAGTTTCTCGAGCGTGGCGCTCGCCACGGGACAGAACCAGCCATGCTCGCCCTGCATGCGCTGCAGCGCGTCGGGGTCTGCGGTCGCGAGGTCGAACAGCGGCAGCAGCTGCGTGCTGCCGTCGTAACTGCGCCCGGAGATGTACGGCAGCGGGTGCGTGTGATGACGCCAGCCGCGCACCTCGCGGAACAACAGCAGGTTGACGAAGCTGAGCTCGGAGGGCGCGGATTCGCCGAGCGGCGCCCGCAGCGCGCGCAGCAAGGGTTCGATACGTGCGTGCATCGCGGCTGTCAAAGCCTCGCCGTCGGCGCTCACCTCGGGAACGACCCCGCGGGCGGTCCGGACGCCGCCGGCCCGGCGAAGCACTGTGCGATAGCCATCCATTCCCGCGACGTCACTCCCTCCACCTCGAGTCCGGTGTCGAGAAAGTGGCGTCGTTGGGTGACTACGAGGCAGAAGTCGAGCGCCTTGCCGCGCACTCGTCCGCCGTCCGCTGCATCGCCCCAGCGCCACACCGCGCCGGCCGGGCCTTCCAGTTCCACCAGCGGCGGAGTGGCGGGTGGCTGCAGACCGCGGTTCTGGAACGACCAGCGGAAGGTGATGACCCCGAGCTGCGCGATGTGGGCGAGGCGCAGAGTGGCAGGTCGCACCCGGCCGAGCGCGTCCCAGATGTCCTGGCCGTGCGCCCAGGTTTCCATCAGGCGCGCGGTGGCGAAGGAGCGGGCGCTCATGTCTGGACCGAACCAGGGGAGCCGCACTTTCGGTTCCAGCGCGGCGAGTGCCGTGGCCAGGGCCTGCCAGTCGCTGCGCCAACTCGCTGCCAGCGCGGGACCGTCGAGTCGCGCAAAGGTCGCACGGGCGATTCCGCTGACTTCGGCGCCGCCCGCGAGCTGAGCCTCGATGTCCTTGCGACCGCGGGCGAAGTCCTCGCGTTCGGCCAGGGCGCGCAGCGCCATACGGTCGAACAGATGCAGGTGGGCGATTTCATCCCAGGCCGTCCATGCATGGAAGCGCGTCCTGAGCCCCCAACCCGGCCCGGCGTCGAGCTCGGTTACCAGCGTATCGAGCTCGGCGCATTCCGCGCGCAGGTCATCGCAGAGTGCATGCATCGCCGCGGTGTCGTTCGTCATCCTCTCAGCTCCCCGTGTTCCGCACGATGATTTCCGCGAGCACCTGCCGCAGCTGGACTTGCTGGCCGGGCGCTACATGTAGTCCGGCGACCGTTCCGCCGAGCGGCGCGACCAGCGTGTGCTCGATCTTCATGGCCTCGATGGTGAGGACGGGTTGTCCGGCTGACACTTGCTCGCCTGCGCTCGCGAACACTGCGACCACCTTGCCGGCCATCAGGGCGCGGATCCGACCGTCGCTGGCCGTCTCACTGCGCATCGCGGGCTCATGGCTGAGGTCGCGCAGCCTGTGCGTGTGTCCATCGACCGCGAAGAGCAGTTCCCCATCGGCCTCGACCGCGCGTACGGCGAGATCGCGCCTGCCGACCCGCACGCGCAGGGCGGAGGTGGCACGCCGCTGTACCGTTACGCGATGTGATTCGCCGTCGATCTCGACATCCAGCACGCCGGGGGCGACATGACGCAGGCGTGCAGCGATTCTGGCGCCATCGAGCTCCAAGAGCTTGTCCACCGGGTGGCGCGGCAGCAGACCGGCTGTGGAGGCTAGTCCGCCGGCGGTCGCCTGCAGCAGTGCGGGGGCGATGCTGCGAGCCAGCAGCCGATGGCTGTCGTGCTGCGCGGTGAGCTCCTCGAGCGACGCGTCGACGAAGGCAGTGGTAGCGGCGCCGGCCGCAAACACCGGGTGGCGGATGCAGGCGGCGAGAAACTCGCGGTTGGTGGCGGGACCGAGCGCGACGAGCTCGTCGAGCGCCAAGGTCAGACGCCGTCGCGCCTCGTCCCGATCCCGACCGCGGGCGATCAGCTTGGCGACCATCGAGTCGTAGTCCGGGGCGACGATCGCGCCACTCGAAAGGGCGTGCTCGACACGGATGCCTGCGGGCGGCTCCCAAACGTACATGCGCCCCCCCTGCGGCAGGAATCCGGCACGCGGATCCTCGGTGCACAGGCGTACCTGGATGGCGTGGCCGCGCAGCGCTACGTCCTGCTGTTCGAGCGGCAGTGGTTCGCCGGCAGCGATCCGCAGTTGCAGCTCGACAAGATCGAGGCCGGTGATCTCTTCGGTGACCGTATGCTCGACCTGCAGCCGCGTGTTCATTTCCATGAAATAGAAGCGGCCGTCGGCGTCGAGCAGGAACTCGACGGTGCCCGCGCCCTCGTAAGCGATGGCCGAGGCGACGCGGACCGCGGCCCGGCCCATCGCTTCGCGCAGTTCGTCGTCGACCGCCGGCGAGGGTGCTTCCTCGACGACCTTCTGGTATCGACGCTGCACTGAGCAGTCGCGCTCGCCGATATGGATGACGCGACCGTAGCGATCGCCGAACACCTGCACCTCGACGTGGCGCGGCGCAACCACGATTCGCTCGAGGATCACGCGTGCATCGCCGAAGGCCGTGTTGGCCTCGGAGCGGGCGCGGCGCAGGGCGTGAAGGAAATCCGCAGCCGAGGGCACCCGGCGGATGCCGCGGCCACCACCGCCAGCGGTCGCCTTGATCATCAGCGGGAAGCCGATCTCCCCGGCGGCGCGCAGCAAGGTGGCGTCGTCCTGCTCCTCGCCGTCGTAGCCCGGAATGCACGGCACACCGGCGTCACGCACGACGGCCTTGGCGCGCGCCTTGTCGCCCATCGCCGCGATGGCCTCCGGCGACGGGCCGATGAACACCAGTCCGGCGTCGCGGCAGGCGGCGGCGAAGGCGGCGTTTTCCGCGAGGAAGCCGTACCCCGGATGCACGGCGTCTGCACCGGCCAGGCGCGCGGCTTCGATGATCCGGCCGATGTGCAGATAGGACTCCGCCGACGCCGTGGCGCCGAGGTGTACGGCTTCGTCGCAGCCCGCGACATGCGCTGCATCGGCGTCGACATCGGAGTAAACCGCCACTGTGCGGTAGCCGAGGGCGCGCGCGCTGCGGGCGATACGCAGCGCGATCTCGGAGCGGTTGGCGATGAGGATCTTGCTGAAGGGCGTGGATTTCATGGCAGCGCACCCTCCACGCGGCGCGCGTCTGCCTCGCGGCAGACGGCGAGCGTGAGTGCCAGCACGCCGCGCGTATCGCGCGGGTCGATCACACCGTCATCGAGCAGGTGCGCGCTGGTGGCGAACACGTCCGTCTGCCGCTCGAAGTTCTCGATGATCCGCCGCTCCAGGCGCTGCACCTGCTCCTCGTCGACTGTCCGACCTCGCCCGGCTTGCGCGCGCATCACGTTGCCCATGGTGCGCGCCGCCTGCTCGGCCCCCATCACCGCAGTACGCGCGCTCGGCCAAGAGAAACAGAACCGCGGGTGGAACCCGCGGCCGCACATTCCGTAGTTGCCGGCTCCGTAGCTCGCGCCGCAGTGCAGCGTGATCTGCGGCACGGTAGCGGTGGTAACCGCCTGGATCATGGTCGAACCGTGGCGGATGATCCCGGCCTCCTCCTGCGCCTTGCCCACCAGAAAGCCCGTGGTGTTCTGCAGGTACAGGATTGGGATGTGAGCGCGGCAGCAGGAGTCGATGAAGCGTGCCGCCTTGGCAGCGCCGTCCGCATCGATCGGACCGTTGTTGGTGATGATGCCGAGCGGATGCCCGTCCAGCTGCGCGTTGCCGCAGACGGTGGCCGAGCCGAAGCCCGCAGCGAACTCCATGAACTCCGAACCGTCGACGAGCCGCACGATGACTTCGCGCATATCGACCGGCTGCCGCGGGTCTGCCGGCATGATGCCCAGCAGTTCCTGCGGATCGTGGCGTGGGGGTGCTGCGTCGCGTGGCGCCTTTACGCGGCCGTAACCAAGCTTAGGTATCAGTTCGCGAGCCATGCGGATCGCGTCACGGTCATCCTCGGCGAGATAGTGTCCGAGGCCCGAGACAGTGGTGTGCATTTCGGCGCCGCCGAGTTCCTCTTCGGTGGCCACCTCGCCGGTTGCCGCGAGCAGCAGCGGTGGCCCCGCGAGGAAGGCGCGCGATCGGCCGCGCACCATCACGATGTAGTCGGACAGGCCGGTCTGATAGGCACCGCCCGCGGTCGACGAACCGTGCTCGATGGTGACCACCGGCAGTCCGGCGGCCGAGAGGCGCGCCAGATTGCGGAACAGGTTGCCGCCATGCACGAACTCCTCGACCCGGTAGTTGAGCAGGTTCGCACCCGCGCTCTCCACCAGCTGCACGTAGGGCA
>JBILMF010000223.1:0-3107 GCA_044375655.1 Steroidobacteraceae bacterium
CTTGGTGTTGGCCACTAGCGGTGCTCGGGGTCGTGAAAAAGGCCCGTATTTTCGTGGCGGGACAGGGGGTTGTCAACGCCGAAAGGGGCGGCTCCGGTATAGTTCCGCCCGCCGCATGAGCCGCGCGATCTTCAAGAGCACCTCGGTGGTGGGCCTGACCACCCTGCTGTCCCGGGTCACCGGGTTGTTGCGCGACATGGTCTACTCGCAGACCTTCGGCGCGGGAACGCTCATGGACGCCTTCCTGGTGGCCTTCAAGATCCCGAACTTCCTGCGCCGGCTGTTTGCCGAGGGCGCCTTTTCGCAATCCTTCGTGCCGGTCATATCCGAGTACAAGGTACAACGGGAGACCACCGAGGTTCGCGAACTGGTGGCTGGCGTTGCCGGCACGCTCGGTGCCGTGCTGCTGGCCGTCACCGTCCTGGGTGTGGTCGCTGCTCCCCTGATCATCCTGCTGTTCGCTCCGGGCTTCACCCAGGAGACCGGCAAGTACGAGCTCGCGGTCGACATGCTGCGCTGGACTTTCCCGTACCTGTTCTTCGTCTCGCTTACCGCGCTCTTCAGCGGCGTACTCAACAGCTACGGCCGCTTCGCCGTGCCGGCGTTCACGCAGGTGATCATGAACCTCGTGATGATCTTCTTCGCGGTCGGTATCGCCGCCCACAGCGAGCAACCGGGGATCGCGCTTGCCATCGGCGTGTTCGTCGCGGGTCTCGCGCAGGTGCTCGTGCAACTGCCGTCGGTGGCTAGGCTCGGGTTGCTGAGCTGGCCGCGCTGGCGTCCGGCCGCCGAGGGCGTGCGGCGGATCGGCCGGCTGATGCTCCCCGGGATTTTCGGTTCCTCGATGGCGCAGGTGAGTCTGTTGCTCGATACCCTGATCGCTTCGTTCCTGGTCACGGGCAGCATCGCCTGGCTGTACTACGCGGACCGCTTGATGGAGTTCGCGCTCGGTGTCTTCAGCATCGCTCTCGCCACCGTCATCCTGCCGCGGCTTTCGGCGCAGCACGCCGCCGGCGATGCCGAGCGTTTCTCGGCCACGCTCGACTGGTCGTTGCGCCTCGTCATGCTGGTCGTGCTGCCGGCCGCTGTCGGTCTGTTCGTGCTGGCTGCGCCGATCACGGCGACGATCTTCGGCTACGGCGAGTTCTCCGCCCGCGACGTGCAGATGACCCAGTACGGGCTCATGGCGTACTCCTGGGGCCTGGTCGGCTTCAGTCTGGTGAAGGTGCTGGCCCCGGGTTACTTCGCGCGGCAGGACACCCGCACCCCCGTGCGGGTGGGTCTGATCGCGCTCGCCGTCAACATGGCGCTCAACGTCGGTATCGTACTGCCCGCGCATTTCGCCGGCTTTGCCACGCCATTCGTGTTGCTCGCCACCTCGACCTGCATTTCGGCAGCCGTCAACAGCCTGCTGCTGTGGCGCGGCTTGCGCCGCGAAGGCGTGCACCGACCCGCGCCGGGCTGGCGCGCTCTGCTGCTGCGGGTGCTGATCGCCAACGCGGCGATGGCAGCCGCGCTCGTCGCCCTGAGTCCGGAACTCGAGCGCTGGCTGGCTTCCAGCCCGCTGGAACGCGCTGCCGGACTCGGCGGCTGCATCGCGGTCGGTGTGCTCGTGTATGCCGCGGCGCTGTGGCTGGTAGGCCTGCGTCCGCGGCATCTGCGCGGCACCGTGGCTGCCCCGGGGGCAGGGTGATGAGCGACTTCCCCCCGCCGCTGCGGCTGGTCCGTGGCACCCGTCGACTGCCGGCAGAGCTCCGGGGCGGCATCGTCACGCTGGGCGGCTTCGACGGCCTGCATCGGGGTCACCAGGCCTTGATCGCGCGTACTCGGCAGCACGCCCACGCCAGCGGTCGGCCGGCGCTCCTGTTGAGTTTCGAGCCGATGCCGCGGGAGTTCCTCAATCCGGCCGCGCCGCCCGCCCGACTGACCAATTTTCGCGAGCGTTGGCGGCTGCTCGAGCGTAGCGGGCTCGATGCCTTCGTGCTGCTGCGTTTCGACGAGCAGCTGCGCGGGCTGTCGGGCCCGGAGTTCATGCGCTGCCTGACCGACGAGCTGGCGGTCGCTGGTATCGTGGTCGGACACGATTTCCGCTTCGGCCGTGCCGGTGAGGCCACGGCCGGGTTCCTGCGGGCCGCTGGCGAGGCGTGCGGCCTGTTGGTGGACGTGCTCGATCCTGTGCAGGTGGACGGGGAGCGGGTCAGCAGCTCGCTGGTCCGCGAGGCGCTCGCGGCGCTCGATCTGCGACGCGCGGCCCGGCTGCTCGGTCGACCGTACTCGATGCGTGGTCGAGTTGTGGCCGGTCAGCAACTTGGGCGCACTTTGGGCTTCCCGACCGCTAACATTCGCCTGCGGCGCTCGCGCATTCCCTTCGGGGGGATTTTCGCCGTCCGTGTGCATGGCATCGGCCCCGCACCGATGGGCGGGGTCGCAAGCCTCGGCACGCGACCGACGGTGGGCGGCGTTGAGCCGCTGCTCGAGACGGTGGTGTTCGACTTTTCCGGTGACCTTTACGGTCGCGAACTCGAGGTCGAGTTCATCGCCCACCTGCGCGATGAGTTGCGTTTCG
Organism: Steroidobacteraceae bacterium; assembly: GCA_044375655.1. Lineage (GTDB taxonomy): Bacteria > Pseudomonadota > Gammaproteobacteria > Steroidobacterales > Steroidobacteraceae > UBA964. The sequence continues at coordinate 2,567 of JBILMF010000223.1, forward strand.
AGAGCGTCGAATTGATGGTGATGCAGATGCAGGTGGATGCGCGCGAGGCGCGCAAATGGGTGGACTTGCCGTGACCGACTACAAGCAGACGATCAATCTTCCGCAGACCGACTTTCCCATGAAGGCCGATCTTGCCGCCCGCGAGCCCGCACGGGTGGAGCGCTGGCAGCGTGAGGATACCTACGGCCGGCTGCGGCAGATCGCCCGCGGACGGCCAAGATTCGTGCTGCATGATGGTCCGCCGTATGCCAACGGAACCATCCACATAGGGCACGCGCTCAACAAGATCCTCAAGGACATCATCGTCAAGGCGCGCACGCTCGACGGCTTCGATGCACCTTACATTCCCGGATGGGATTGCCACGGTCTGCCGATCGAGCTCGCAGTCGAGAAGAAGCACGGGCGTCCCGGCCAGAAGCTCGACGTCAACGCGTTCCGCGCCGCCTGCCGCGCCTTTGCCGCCGAGCAGATCGAACTGCAGCGCAGCGACTTCAAGCGTCTCGGCGTGCTCGGCGACTGGGAGCGGCCCTATCGCACCATG
>JBILMF010000014.1:0-38767 GCA_044375655.1 Steroidobacteraceae bacterium
ATCCGGTCCGACGCACACCCCGCCAACACCATTGCCAGCAACCCGACGACAAAACGGTTCATGAAACGCTTACTCCGAAGCACGCCGGAACAGTAACAGTTCCCGGGTCTCATCGTCCCGACGGAGGGTGACCCGCACGGCATCGATCCCGGTCACCGTCCACCCGTCCACCACCTGCCCGACGGTCGTTCCCACCCGCTCGACGGACGACCCGTCCTCGGTGGCCAAGCTCAACACGGCCCGTCGGCCATCCCTGCTGCCGAAGACGCCTTCCAGAGCCATGACGCGCTCTTTCTTGACTTCGATCTCGGCCGGTGGCGGAAACCAGGCTCGCACCCGGCTCGCCATGGACTCACGGTTCTCCGGTTCGGCGACCGCGGGGATCTGTGGCGGCGTAAAGACCCGCAGCGTGGGATTCCTGCCGACATAGACGCGGAAGGCGAAGTCAAAAATGAAAATCAAGGCAATCAGGGCAACGATCACCCGCGTCGGGCCCCGGTAGCGGACAAAAGCGTGGACGATCTCGTCGACTAGCCACCGCCATACCTTCACTGGCCACCTCCCGGTTTGGCAGGCCGGAAGTAAAAATCGGCGACCAGGGTCAGGGAGGCAGCCGACTCGTCAGGCGCGGCGAATACAGTTGGGCCGGACAGGTTGAGTTCACGAACGAACATGTTGGGCCACTGGCCCTCGAGGCCAGTCTGCAGTTCGACAAGTCGGCGAAGGCCGCCGTCTATCTGGAAGCGAGCCCGGGAAAAAACCAATCCTGCATCGGTTGCCCGCCCATCTGCCAACCACTCGAACGACTTGATTCCGAGGCCGGCCTGTGCGGCTGTCGCACCCACCTTCTCCTGGACCTCGATGCGGTAGCTCTGCAGGTCCGCCGCGTCCGGAAATCGCTGTCGGACGCGGGCGAGCGATACCTGCATGCTGCTCGCCGACTTGCCGATCGCCTCGCGGTTCTCGATGACCCCGATGGATCGGTCGAGACGCTGGGTAAGCACAGCGAGTGCCGCGGCCTCCTCAGACTGGCTTTCCAGCCAAGGCTGCAGGACGAACTTGACGGCCAGAAGGGCGGACAGAATGCCGAGTAGCCACTGGTTCCGGCTCATGTCCCGCCCCCGCCGGCGGCCGGGCCCGTCCGGCGCAGGCTGACCACGAACTCCTGACCGAGGCCGCCCGCACGGACGGCGGAGTCGAAGCGCACGTCCGTATACCCCTTGAGCGCCGCGAGGGCCTCCAGGGTGTCGGTCGCAACGGGCGATGTGCAACGGAGCGTGAGCACGTCGTCGACCAAAGCGATCGAGTACACGGCACCTTTCGACCGCCAAACGGTGGACACTGCCTCCCAGACCGGCCAGGCCGGTGGCACGGAAGCCGCGACCCGGGCGAGGCCCTGGATCTCGCCCGCCATGACGTCGACGCTTCGTTGCCGGGCGGCGAGAGTGCTCACCTCGGGGCCGAGAGACGCCAATTGCCGCTCGCGTATCCCGGAAAACACTGAAAGGTACGCGGAAACGACACCGAGGTAGAGCAGGGTTGCCAAAACAGCGACAACCGAAATGGCGCGCAGGAACCGGGTGGCATGCGCCTCCGTAACCCGGCTTCGCATGCTCCACCAGGAGGTCGGATCAAGACTTCCGATGGATTTGACGAACTCTTCAACGAGTTCACCGGCGGTGAGCGTGAGGCTGCCGCCCTCGTCCGGGGAACCCGTCGCGATACCGAAAAGTGCCGCTGTGCGGATGGCGCCACCCGAGATCAGCGTGTCCCCTTCGGCAGAGAGGAAATACTCGAGATTCTCTCGACTGACCGTCACGACTCCGTGCCGACGCGCAACATCGCGGAGCAGGAGAGTTTCGGGCACCCAGAACAAAGCGCGAACGGAGTCCCTGTCAAACCCGGGTCGGAACCGGAAACAGGTCACCTCGCGCTGGTCATTCTGCAGTGGCCCGATCAAGGCCATCCGGTCGTCGCCCACCACTGACTCCAGACGGAGCACCCGGGCGAGGTCGAACCATCGACGGATTGGGTATCGCCGACGGGTCTGTTCGTAGTGTTCCCGGCCGATGATGGCGACCCATGCGAGTCCGGCAGACGGGGAGCCCGTCATGTCCACCCGCTGCGAGGTGACCCAAACGAGCCGTCGCCCGAGGAGGGAGCGGAACCAATGGCGCAGGCGGCCGGCTGCATCAACCATGGCGGTGAACATCACCTGTCCAGAGATTCGGCCAGAGGTCGCCGGCGGGACCAGACTGAAATCGGGTAACGTCCATAGGGGTCGATGGTCAGGCTCCGCTCTTCGGCAGCGGTGGCGGAGCCGAATGATACCCGTGTGCGTATCTCGAAGCCCGGGCCCGGGAAAAACACCGTCGAGTCCTCCAAACCGACACCCGTCACGCTGAAAAAGCCCTGTGCATCGAGGGATCCCGACTCTCGCCTTGCCTCCAACCCTTGCAGCACGCTCCCGGAAAACATCGCCCGCAGCGCGCGGTCCGGAGCGGTGACCGGATTGAAGCCCCGGGTTGGGTAAAGGGTGGCAATGGCGGAGAGTTTATCAGCCTCCCCTCGCGCCAACCCGGCGATCAGCGTCAGCTCATAAAAGTCCTGCAATGGAGCGCCTTTCGGTGGGGGCGGCATGCGGATAATGCGTTCGGCGATCGATCTCGCCCGTTCCTCCGGCACTCCGCTGGCGGCGAGAACGCTGTCGAGTCGCGCGCCGCCGACTCCGGGCTGGGGAAAGGCCACAAGACCGGAGAGATCCTGTACCGCTACGGTGGCGTCGCCGACCGAGAAAGGCTCGCCCCGAAAATTCATCCCGGCGACAAACGGATCTTCGGACTCCTGCTGACGCCGCAAGTCCCAGGAATTGGTGGTCAGAGCGAAAAGCACCTGCGTGTTGATCGAACGGAGTCGAAGATCAGCCTGAGCCCGCTCCACGAGCTTTTGCGCCCTTGCGGTCTGCTCTCTTGCCGTGAGTCCGAACTGCAGCATGAGAAGGCCGAGGGTGCCCGAGATCATCAGCACCAGAACGAGAGCTACGCCTCGTTCCGCCCTCATAGCTGCGGCGTCGCCCGGTTGATCAGCGCGCTGCTACGATCGCTCATCGCGAAAATCGCCTCGAACCCGCCCAAACGCATCCCGACCCGCTGCGGCTGCTCGACGCGGGTCAATCCGTCGTAATCAGGCCACCAACGCGGCGACTGGACCACTTCGCCCTCGTCCGCCTGCAAGCGCGACTGCAAGGACTCCCAGCCGAAATAGCGGAACGACAGGTCGCGTACGCCCTCCAGTACGATCAGACGATAACGAAACGGGAGCGTCTGACTGCCGTCCCGCAACAGTGTCTCGGCCAACGAGGCTTCTTCGTACACCAATCGATATCCGCCGCCGTCCTCGGGCTCCCGGAAAACACGGATGACCGCCGGAGCACCGACGGTGTAGATCGGACTGGCCGTAACGAGAGTCAGTCCCTCCTCACGTCCAAGAAAGTAAAAACCCAGACGTCCGTCATTGTCACGGACCACCCAGGGCAGAGCGGCGGTAAGCGCACGCTGCAGCAGATCGAGTCGCTGCGCCTGGCCTGACGCGCGCTCGAAACCGCTTCTGGGTCCCTCCCAGTGCCGTGTGAAGAGAGAAAACGAAAAACTGGCGATGCCGATCACCAGCCCGAGGATGGTGATCGAGATCAAAAGTTCGAGCAATGTGAATCCGGCTACACGGCTGCGGGCAACCATGCCAACTCCTGATAGTTGAACACCCGCCTCATCGAACCCGCAGCAAGCGTCAGACGAACGTCGTAGACGCGAAAGCGTGGCTGGTACACCATGACCTTACCGCTGTCCGCATCGACACGGCGCGGAGGCGCGGCGAAACGCGTCGATGTCGCAAGAAACTCGAAGCGCACGCCGAGCACTTCGCCACGCCCGTCGACCTTCTCTTGCGGCGTATCGAGCAACCTGTCACGAACATGCTCGACGATCAGCGGCAGCGGCGTCAGCAACTCGGCGGTCATGCGCGCGCGCGTGCTGGCGACCAGACTGGTTCGGTAAGCCTCGCTGATCACCGCGAGCGAAGCGAAAAGAATAACAGATGCGATCAGCACCTCGACCAGGGTGAAGCCGCCGCGCCGCGTGGAGCGGATGATCCCGTCGTGACGCGTTCGTCTCATCCGCGTCCATCCAGCCAGCGATTCAGGCGGACCGATCGTCTGCGGTCGGCCTGCAGGACGGAAATCTCGGGTACATCGGCGAGGCCGTTGGGATTGATCTTCACCAACTGTTCTTTGTCGAACCGCAGGTGCGAGAGGGTCAAAACCCCCGCCGGTTTTCCCTCCACCACCCACTCAAGCGTGCGCTCCTTCGCCGTCAGCTCGATGTTCCTCGCCTCGGAATATGCCTTGAACGACAGGGCATCGATGGTACGGTCGAGGACCAACCACTCCTCCTGGGCACGGGCCTTGTCCATGAGGTTGACGCTAGATGGGGCCACCAATGAAACAAGCAGACCGACGATGCTGAAGACGATCAGCAGTTCGACCAAGGTAACTCCCTGGACACGGCTGACTCGCGAGGGAGTCACGGTCGACCCCGTCGGCGGTCAGCGGCCCCGCGGCTCTTGAACCAAGCCCAGGTTTTCTCGAGTCCCTCGCGGAGTGCCGTGCGTGGCTGCCAACCGAGTTCGCGGATCTGCGTAACATCGAGAAGTTTTCGGGGCGTACCGTCCGGATATGACGGATCGAAGCGGATCTCGCCCTTGAACCCCGCGACATCGGCGACCACCGAGGCAATCTCCGCGATGGTCAGATCCGTACCGCAGCCGACATTGACGATGTCTGCCGAGTCGTACCTGTCCATGAGCATCGTCAACGCCTCGGCAAGGTCATCGACGTACAGGAACTCGCGGCGCGGTTTCCCCGTGCCCCAGACCACAACTGCTTCCGAACCGTCCGCGGCGGCGGCCGCGAAACGCTGCAACAACGCAGGCAAGACATGCGAGCGATCAGGGTCGAAGTTGTCGCCCGGCCCGTAGAGGTTCGTGGGCATTGCCGCGATCGCGTTGAAGCCATACTGCTCGCGGTACGCACGACAAATCTCTATCCCGGCGATCTTGGCGACGGCGTAGGCGCGATTCGTTGCCTCGAGTGGGCCCGACAGGAGGTGCTCGGGTTTGATGGGCTGAGGCGCCAGTCTCGGATAGATGCAACTTGATCCGAGGAAGAGAAGCTTCCGGGTTCCGTGTCGGAAGGCCGCGTCGATCACATTTGCGGCGATGTACAGGTTGTCCCGAATGAACTCGGCGGGATGCTCGGCATTGTCCCGTATGCCGCCGACACGACCCGCGACCAGATACACCTGCTCCGGGGAGAACGCCGCAAAGAACGCGTCGACCGCCGCCTGATCGGTCAGGTCGAGTTCCGCGCTCGTGCGCACGAGAAGCCGGTCGCCCAGAGTCGGCCCGAGGCGTCGGACCAAAGCCGACCCCACGAGCCCGGAGTGTCCGGCTACATAGACCAGTCCGCTGTCATTCATGACGCCTGAAGATCCTGAAGCCTTCGCGTCGCATGAGGGCATCGCGCCTCGCGAGTTCGAGGTCTCGAAGGACCATCTCCGCGATCATTTCCCCGAACGAGCGTTGCGGCGCCCAGCCGAGGAGTCGTCGCGCCTTCGATGAATCGCCAAGCAACGAATCGACTTCCGTGGGCCGGAAGTAGCGCGGGTCGATCCGGACAATGACGCGCCCAGTCTTCCGGTCGATACCGCGTTCCAGCAGACCGACGCCCTCCCAGACGAGATCCATGTCGAGTTCGCGGGCCGCCAAGGTTGCAAACTCCCGGACAGAGTGTTGCTCGCCGGTGGCGATCACGTAGTCGTCGGGAGCCGCCTGCTGCAGCATGAGCCACTGCGCCCGCACGTAGTCCGCTGCATGACCCCAGTCCCGCATGGCGTCCAGATTGCCGAGGTAGAGGCAGTCCTCCAGCCCCTCACGGATACGGGCCAGGCCCCGAGTGATCTTGCGCGTCACGAAAGTCTCGCCGCGCAGCGGTGACTCATGGTTGAAAAGGATGCCGCTGCACGCGTACATCCCGTAGGCCTCGCGGTAATTCACCGTTATCCAATGCGCGTACAACTTCGCCACGCCGTAGGGAGATCGAGGATAAAACGGCGTGTTTTCCGACTGGGGTACCTCGCGTACCCTGCCGAACATCTCGGAGGTCGATGCCTGATAGAAACGGACCTTCCGCTCCAGTCCGAGCACGCGGATCGCCTCCAGCATGCGCAGGGTGCCCAGTCCGTCGGCGTTCGCGGTGTACTCCGGCATTTCGAAGGAAACCGCCACGTGGCTCTGGGCCGCGAGGTTGTAGATCTCGTCCGGTTGCACCTGCTGGATCACCCTGAGCAGATTCATGGAATCCGTCATGTCCGCGTGGTGCAGACGCAATCGGGGGTCGTTGTCGTGCGGATCCTCGTAGAGGTGATCGATGCGTTCGGTGTTGAACAACGAAGTCCGACGCTTGAGGCCGTGGACGGTATAGCCCTGCTCCAGCAGAAAGCCGGCGAGGTATGCGCCGTTTTGGCCGGTGATGCCGGTGATTAGCGCCGTTTTGCCCATTGCCCGGAAGATTCTATCCGATCCGCCGGATCACACGGCCTCCCTAGCGAGACGCCCGCGCGGTCACGACACCGGCCGCCAGAAAAGCGAGCAGCGAGACCCACTCGGGCGCCTGCACCAGCGCATCCAGAACTAATCCGACCGTAGCCCAGATCACGGCGAGTCCGACCAGTATCGCGAGCGTGCGAGGAGCGGAGAATCCGCGATTCATCAGGCGGTGGTGAAGATGGGTATTGTCTGCGCTCATCGGCGAGACGCCCCGGCGCAGCCGACCAACGGCGGTCGACACCATGTCGAAAATCGGGATCGCCGCGAACCATAGCAAGGTTACAGGCGCCACCGGCGTCGTCGGCTCCTGCGAGAGCGCGACCATCATCCATGCGAGCGAAAAGCCGAGCAGCATGCTGCCGGCGTCACCCATGAAAATCCGTAGACCGCGGCTCGCGCCGATCGGCAGGTTGAAAACAAGGAACCCGCTGACCGCCGCGGCCAGCAAGACCGCCACGGACAACACCTCGGCGTTGGCGCCGAAGAACGCGACGCCGGCCACGAAAACCAGTCCAACGAGTCCCAGCGAACCGGCCAGACCGTCGATGCCGTCGACCATGTTGAGTGCATTCACCGCGCCCACGACGAGCATCACCGTCACGAACAGCGCCACAGCGGGCACGAAGATGGTGGTGCCCAGAGCGAACGGCGAGCCGACGTAGTGCACACCGAGGTCGCCGAGAATGGCCATCGCCAGTACCGCACCCACCTGAACGAGCAGCCGCAGCACCGAAGAGAGGTTCAGCCGATCGTCCAGCAGCCCGAGACAAACGAAGACGAAGGCGGTGGCAGTGAAACTTGCGGCGGGACCCACCGCGCCCGGCAGCAACGAAAGACCCAGAGCAAGGCCGACGAACATCGCGATCCCGCCGACCACCGGGACCTCGCCGGCGTGCATCTTCCGGCCGCCGGGGCGGTCGATGAAATCGAGGCTGCGTGCGACCGGGCGCAGCAGGAACGCCAGCGCAACGGTCGCGAGGAAGGCGGCGGCGGCGGCGAGGTAGAGCCCGAGCATGGGCCGCGAGTATACGCAGCGTGCAAAGGCATGGGTTAGACTACCGGGGGTCATGGTTCAGCGCTTTCCCCCGGCAGCTGCCCTCCTCCTCTGCGCGCTGCTCGCGGTCGCAGGTTGCGTGCGTTTCGAGGACGGCGAAGCGGCGTTCCGGGAGGGCGACCACGCCACCGCATTCTCCAAATGGCAGCTGCTCGCCAAGTTCGGCGACGCGCAGGCGCAGAACCAGTTGGGCTGGCTCTACCAGAACGGCATCGGGACGGAACCGGACGCAGCGCTCGCCGTTTACTGGTACCGCAAGGCCGCAGACCAAGGACTCGCCGTCGCGCAAACCAACCTGGGCATCATGTACAAGGACGGCCTCGGCGTGGTGCGTGATCCGCGAGAGGCTGCGCGCTGGTTCGAACTCGCGAGCCGTCAGGGTGACGCCGCCGCACTCAACAACCTTGGAGTGCTCCACGACAAGGGGGACGGTGTCCCCGAAGACAACCGCAAGGCGGCGGAGTTGTTCCTTCGGGCAGCCGAGTCGGGTCATCCTCGGGGGATGAGCAATCTCGGGCTCATGTACAAGGCTGGTGAAGGTGTCCCTCAGGATGCCGTCACCGCCGTCAAGTGGTTCAGGGCGGCGGCCGAAAAACAGGATCGGGAGGGCCTCAACAACCTCGCGGTCATGCTCGATCAGGGACTCGGCACCGCCGTCGACCGCAAGGCAGCCATGGAACTCTTCGAGCGCGCCGCGCGGGCGGGTGAAGCCGCGGCGGCCTTCAACCTCGCGCTGATGCATCTGCGCCAAAGCCCGCCGACCACCGGGGCGGCGCATGCCGAACCGGCGAGCGGTGCAGCCGCCGGGCGAAACCCCCTCATCGACGCGTATTCCTGGTTCAACGTGGCTGCGAGCCTGGGGAACGGGGACGCAGTTTCCCGGCGATCCGAGGTCGCAAGTCGGCTGACAGCAGAGCAGGTTGCCGTGGCGCAGTCTGCATCACTCGATCTCATGCCACCGCTTGCAATGCCGGTCGCAACCAGGTAGCCGGCCACCCTCTGTCAGACGATCCGCGGACCTGCCTCCCGACCCGCTCGAGCGTACTCGGCGAGCAGCGACTCGAGACCCCGCTGCGGGGTGTGTGCTGCCGCGTATCGCGCGCGCCCGGCCTCTCGCAGGCGGCTCCCGAGTTCCGCTGAGGCGCGCAAACGCTCGACTGCCTGGCGCAGCCCTGCCGCGTCGCCAGGAGCGACCCCAAGCGCGCGCTCATCCGCGCCGATCATCTCGGCAAGACCACCGATCACCGAGGCGATCACCGGAACACCGAGCGCCCACGCTTCGAGCATCACGAGGGGCATTCCCTCGAACCACCGCGAGGGGATGAGCTGCATACTGGCTCCAGCCACTGCCTGCAGCGCCCGCGGCCGCGGCAGGTTGCCGAGGAACCGCGCGTCGATGCCATGCTGCACCACGAACCTCTCGCACTGCGGCCGCAAGCGCCCGTCGCCGATCACCTGCAGGGGCAGGCCGCGGATATCCCGCCAGGCCTCGAGCAGAGTCAGGATGCCCTTCTCGTCGGACAGCCGACCGACGTAAACGGCGTAAGGCGGCTCGACTATCGACGTCGGCGGCAGGGCCGACGGCAACTCGACGAAGTTCGGCCGTACACCGATACGCGCGAGCGGCATTCCGGCCCTTGCCAGCCGCTGCCGCGCGAATTCCGTGAGCGCGAGGAATCTGCTCACTCCACGTTCCAGTGTCCGCCGACGATGCTCGCGCCACTGCGCGAGAGCCGCTGCGACCGAAGCTGCACGCGACCGACGGAAGCAGCCATGGTGCACTGCCGGCCAAGGCCGGCCCGGCTCACACGCCTCGCACAGCACGCCGTCGCGAAAGTGCGTCGCCGCCACGCAGCTCCAGCGGTAGTTGTGGATCGTCTGCACCACAGGCACGCCCCCATGGGCGCAAGCCGCATAGGCGCTTGCACTGATCGAGGGGAAGAGATTGTGGAAGTGCGCGACCTCCGGCCGATGGGCGCTGATGAGCGCTGAAAGCTCCCTGAGCGTGCGGCCCGAGCCTTGCAACTCGAGTGCCGTGCGTGCCAGCGCGAGCGGACCCGCAGCCGCGAGCTCATCGACGTGGCGTTCGTAGGTGATCACCTCGTGCCCCGCCCGCTGCAGCAGCCTTCGCTCTGCGTCCACGACCACATCCTCGCCGCTCGGCGCCGCCGAGCTGTAGCGGTTGTGGACCATCAGGACGCGCATGGCCCCGGCGAGTCCCGTCAGATCCCGACGTCGGTGATCGAGGTGATGCTCAGCATCATGATGACGACAACGCCGCCGACGATGAGACCCATGATGAGGATCAGCAGCGGCTCAAGCAGGGTGGTCAGCCGCAGTGCCCACGCCGAAAAGGCCTCGCGACTGCGCCGCGCGATCTCGATGAACACCCGGGCGAGCTCGCCACCCTCCTCGCCCACCTCGAGGAGCGAAGCGAAGTAGTCGGGGAACAGCCGGGTCTGCCGCAGCGCCTTCGACAACTGTTCGCCACGCTTGACCTTTTCGACCGCCGCCGACATCTCGCGCCTGAGCAGCCCATGCCTGATGTTGCCGGTCGCCAGGGTCAGCGCGCGGTCCACCGGCAGATCAGACTCGAGCATCAGCCCGAGACCGCTGGAGAAGCGGATCCTCTCGACCATCGCCAGCGCATCGCGCAAACCTGGGGTGTCGATGAGCAACCGGTCGAAGAAATCGACGATCGCCGCGGACTTGCGATACCGCCAGACGCCATAGCCCGTCAGCGCCAGCACACCGAACACCAGGAACTGCCACTGCTGCATGAAGCGGCTCGACTCGAGCAGGGCGGACGTATACCACGGCAGCTCCGTGGCATCGGCGAACAGCGACTCGAGGTTCGGCACGACGAAGTTGAAGATGAACAGCAACGCGATGATGCATACACTCGCCACCACCAGCGGATAGGTCGCCGCAGAGAGGATTTTCTGGCGCAACTCCCGCTGGAAACGCAGATCCTCGGCCAGCCTGCGAAAGACGTCCGGCAACCGCCCACCTGCCTCGCCGAGCGCCACGAGATTGACGTAGAGCTTGTCGAACACCTCCGGGTGTGCTCCGAGTGCCTCGGAGAGCTGCAGGCCGCCCTTGAGATCGTTGGCCAGCGCGGCGAGCAGACTGGACATGGCCGGGCTCTTGCCAGCGCGCTGCAGGATGCCGATGGCGCGGTCGATGCGTACGCCGCTGTCGAGCAGCAGGCTGAGTTCCGCCGTCAGAAACTCGACGTCGGCAAGACCAACCTTGCTGCCAGTCAGCCCGAGTGCGCTCTTCCAGTCGGCCGCGCCACTCGCCAGAGTGATCACGCTTGGCAGGATGCCGCGGGTCCGCAGTTCCTGCAGCGCGGTGTCCGGGGAAGACGCATCCAACGTGCCGTCGACCCGACCCCCGGAGGCATCGAAACCTTCGTAGCGGAAGAGCGGCATCAGCCGGCGACCCGCAGGACCTCGGCGACCGTGGTGACGCCGCGCAGAGCCTTGGCGAAGCCGTCCTCGATCAGCGAGCGCCAGCCCTGCGAAGCCGCATAGCGGCGCGCCTCGGCGAGAAACTCAGGTCCCTTCGGCATCGCGCGGATCTGTTCGTCGCAGCGCAGGTACTCGACCACGGCAACCCGCCCCTTGTAGCCGGTGCCGCCACAGGCATCGCAGCCCACGGCATCGAGCAACACGGGATCGACCACACCGAGCCGGTCGGCGAGGGGCTGGAGGTTGAGGTCGTGGATGAGTTGTGCCGACTCCGGGTGCGGCGCCGCACAATGACGGCAGAGACGACGCGCCAATCTTTGGCCGATGATGGAGCGCAGCGCCGCGTTGAGCAGGAACTCCTCGACACCGAGGTCGAGCAGTCGCGTGTAGGCACTCGGTGCGTCGTTGGTGTGGACCGTCGAGAAGACGAGGTGCCCAGTCAGTGCCGACTGCATGGCGACACCCGCCGTCTCCTTGTCGCGGATCTCGCCCACCATGATGATGTCGGGATCCTGACGCACGATGCTGCGTAACCCGTAGGCGAAGTCGAACCCGATCGCCGGTTGCACCTGCACCTGATTGATGCCCTGCAACTGGTATTCCACCGGATCCTCAAGAGTGATGATCTTGACCTCGGGCTGGTTGAGCCGGCTGAGGAAAGTGTAGAGCGACGTGGTCTTGCCCGAACCCGTGGGTCCGGTGAGCAGCACGACGCCGGAGGTGAGCGAAATATCCTCGAGCACCCAACGCTCGATATCCTCGGAGAGGCCGAGTTCCTTGATGTCGTAGACGAGGGCCGACTTGCGCAGGAAGCGCAGCACGGCGCTCTCGCCGTCAGTCACCGGCAGCACGGAGGCACGGATATCGATGTCTTCGCCCGCCACGCGCAACTCGATCTTGCCGTCCTGTGGCCGACGGCGCTCGCCGATATCCATGCCCGCGAGGATCTTGAGGCGCGTGATCACGGGCAACACCATGTTGGCCGGAACAGTGTCTACCTCGTGCAGGACGCCGTCGATGCGGTAGCGCACCCGGGCCGGGCCGCCCTGCGGCTCGAAATGCAGGTCGGAAGCGCCCTGGCGCAGGGCGCGGGCAAGCAGCGCGTTCAGCAGGTTTACGGTTGGTGCCTCGGAGGCCAGTTCGCGCAACCTGCCCTCTTCCACGGAGTCGAGACCGGAACTCGGCGTCGCATCCCGGTAGCGACCGAGCCGGCTGCGCAGGATTCCGAAGGTCTCCTCGCTGATGATCAAGAGGTCGAAGTTGATCGCGCGACTGCGCAGCCAATCGTTGACCTCGAGGTCGAGAGGCGCGCGGGTGGCGAACACCAGCAGGCCGTCATTGGCGGTACGAAAGGGCACCCAGCCCCGCGACACGAGGAATTCGAGCGGGTAGTCGTCGATGTTGGGCAGCGGGTCCCATTTCTGGACGTCTGCCGCGGCGAGGCTCGGAAACCCGAGCAACTCGGAATAGATGGCCGGCAGGGCTTCGGAGGAGAGACTGCCCATGTTGACCAGAATCTGCTCCAGCCGGCCGCCGTACTTCTGTTGGTACGCCTGTGCCTTGTCGAGATCGGCGCCCTGAACGCCGTTGCGCGCGAGTATGTCGACGAAACCGGTCATGGCGCCAGGTTCTTCACTGGAAAACGATGTCCTCGGAATCGCCGTCGCCACCGGCGCGACCGTCCTTGCCAAAACTCATGAGGGTGTACGGCTTCGCAGGGTCGTCGGCTTCGGCAGAGTAGACGTACGGGTTGCCCCATGGGTCCTTGGGAAGCTCGCGCGGCAGGTAGGGCCCGTCCCAGCCGGGGGCGTTGCCTTTGCGCAGTTCCTCGAGCGAGGTCGGGAAATCACCCGTGTCGAGGCGGTAGGTGTCGAGAGCTGTCGATAGCATCTGCATCTGCGCCATCGCGGTTTTACGCTGGGAAGAGCCGACCTTGGAGAACATGGCTGGCGCCACCAGCGAGAGCAGCAGGCCGAGGATCACGATGACGATGAGCAGTTCGATGAGCGTGAAGCCGCCGATGCGGGCACGCCGTTCCTGCGCCGACCGGACGGACTCGAGATGGGAGGAGTGGGTCACGACTGAAGCAGACATGGGCTGAGCATCCCGCACTTTTCGCCTGAGGGGCATTGTACCGTCTCGGAACAGGGACCGGGATAATGGCGACCGGCTCAGGGGCCCGCCGGGCTACCATTGCGCCCCGGTCTCCACGGCGGGCAGGTCAAGTGTGAAAGTCAGCATCATCACTGCGGTCTTGAATGGCGGGCGGGCCATCGGCGCCACGCTCGATTCCGTTCGCGAGCAGGACCATCCCGACATCGAACACGTGATCGTCGACGGCGCCTCGGCCGACGACACGCTGGAGGTGGTGCGCCAGCGCGGCTCCCGGGTGACAACGGTAGTGTCCGAGCGGGACTCCGGTGTCTATGCCGCCATCAACCGCGGCATCGGTCTCGCGACGGGCGACATCGTTCTCTGCCTCCATGCTGGTGACACCTACCAGCACTCGGGGGTGATCTCGCGCATCGCCCGCGAGTTCGCCGATCCCTCGGTGGACATGGTGTTCGCCGAGCTGGTGATGACCGACCCGCACCAACCCGATCGGGTCTACCGTCATTACGCCACCCCCGGCTTCAGGGCGGAGGAGTTCGCGCGGGGACTGATGCCTGCACACCCCACGCTTGCAGTGCGCCGGGAGGTCTACCTCCGCTTCGGCGGCTACGATCCGACCTACCGGGTCGCGGGCGATTTTGAATTCTTTGTCAGGACCATCTATGCCTCCGGCATGCGCTACCGCTACCTCCCGGAGGTGCTGGTACGCATGCCCCTCGGCGGGCTGAGCAACCGACGCTGGTGGGTGCCGGTCACGACCACGTTCGAACTGCAGCGCGCGTGTCGCCAGCACGGCGTCTCCACGAACTGGCTGCGTCTGCTGTTCCGCATCTTCGTCAAATGGCGGACGAGTGTCCTGCGGCAGGACACACTCGCCGGCAGGACCCTGGATGACGGCACCGTGCAACGGATGCGTGTGCTGCTCTTCGCGAACACCGAGTGGTACCTCTACAACTTCCGCCGCTCGCTCGCGCAGATGCTGCGCAGCCGCGGACACGAGGTCATCCTCGTGGCGCCTGCCGGTCCGTACATCCGCAAGCTCGAGGAACTTGGCTTCCGCTGCTACGAGGCGCCGATGGGGCGACGCAGCCTCAATCCGCTGCGCGAGCTGCGGCTCGTCGGCTGGCTGTGGCGACTGCTGCGACGCGAACGCATCGAGGTCGTACACGGCTTCACCATCAAGTGCGTGGTCTACGCGAGCATCGCCGGGCGGATCGCGGCAGTACGCGGCGGGCTGCCGGTACGCGTGAACTCCGTCACCGGCATGGGCTACGTTTTCTCCAGCGATGATCTCGCAGCACGACTGCTGCGTCCCCTGGTCAAATCGCTGCTGCGTTTTTCCCTCAGCGGCTCGGGTTCGCACCTCATCCTGCAGAATCGCGATGATCGCAGCTTCTTCACCGACATCATCGGCCTTGCCGCCGGGCAAACCAGCCTCATCGCCGGCTCGGGGGTCGACCTGGGACGGTTCGCGCCGGCGGATCCGCCCGCAGGCCCCGAAGATCACGGCCGCCCCGTGCGGGTGCTGCTGGCAGCCAGGCTGCTCTGGGACAAAGGGATCGCCGAGTACATCGAGGCCGCACGTGCGCTGCGTGCCGCTGGCAAGGGGTACCGGCTGCTGCTCGCCGGGATGCCGGACTCCGGCAATCCGGCTGCGGTACCGGAGGTCGAGGTACGCGGCTGGGTCGACGAGGGACTCGTCGATTGGCTTGGTCACGTGGAGGATATGCCCGCGTTGTTTCGCACCATCGACATCGTGGTGCTGCCGAGTTACCGCGAGGGCTTCCCCAAAACCCTCATCGAGGCCGCCGCGTGCGGTCTGCCGCTCATCACCACCGACGTGCCGGGATGCCGCGAGGTGATCACAGACGGCGTCGAGGGGCTGCTGGTCCCAGCTCGTGACGGCGCTGCCTTGGCGGCGGCGATCGACAGGCTTGCGGCCGACCCGGTACTGCGGCGTCAGCAAGGCGCAGCAGCGCGTCTTCGCGCGGTCGCCGAGTTTGACGATCGCAGTGTCAACGAACGCACGGTCGCCCTGTATGAGCAGACCCTGCTCAAGACCCGCGGGCGACTCTAGATCCGCGGACGGTGGGTCTCTAACCAGCTCTGGAACATCAACACGTCCCAGAGGTGGTAGGCGTGGTTGCCACGGCCCTCGATGTGGTCCTCCCAAGAGCGGCGGAGCACCGCCACATTGAACAGGCCCTGCTCCTCGAGCCGCCGGGGGTCGAGCAGCGAAGAAGCCCACTCACGCAGCGGACCACGCAGCCAGGCATCCACCGGAATCCCGAAGCCCATCTTCGGTCGTTCGATGAGTTCACGCGGCACGTGGCGGTAGAGCACCTGCCGCAGCAACCACTTGCCGGCGCCGTCACGCAGCTTGTACCCCAGTGGCACTCGCCAAGCCCACTCGACGATGCGGTGGTCGAGCAGCGGCACACGGGTCTCCAATGACACGCCCATCGCCGCACGATCCACCTTCACCAGGATGTCGCCAGGCAGATAGGTAAGCGCATCGAGGGCCATCATGCGCTCGATATCACCGAGGCCGGACAACTCGGGACGCAACCCGGTCAACAGCGTCGCCGGTTCCACGCCTGCGCGCAGCAACGTTGCCGGATCCCAATGAGAGACCACGCCCGAGTAAAGTTCGTCGATGCTGGCCGCCGACAGTACTGCAGCCGCCTTGTGAATTTTTTGGCCCGGATCGCTCAGGCGCATGGATCGGGGCAGAGCGCGCGTTGCCAACCCCGCGATGCCGTTCCATCGCTGCGGCGGCACCGCCAGTGCCACGCGCGCCATAAGTCGCCTGACGGGACGCGGCAGCTTCGCGAGTCTGCGCCACAGATCGTGGGTGAGGATATAGCGGTTGTAGCCGCCAAAGAGTTCATCGCCGGCGTCACCCGAGAGCGCTACCGTCACATCCCGTCTGGCAAGCTGCGAAACGAGATAGGTCGGAATCTGCGAGGAGTCCGCAAACGGTTCGCAATAGAGAGTCGGCAGAAGGGGGATAACGTCCCGCGCCTGCTGCCCGCTCAGGATCATCGTGGTGTGATCGGTACCAAGATGCTGCGCCACCTTGCCCGCGTACTCCGACTCGTCGAACCCCGCCTCTTCGAAACCGATGGTGAAGGTCTTGACGGGTCGCGACGACTGCCTCTGCATCAGGGCAACGATGGTCGAGGAGTCGACCCCGCCCGAAAGAAACGCGCCGAGCGGGACGTCGGCAAGCATCTGCCCACGCACCGCCTGCGAGATCAAGCCCTCCAACTCAGTCACCGCCTCCGCCGGCGAGCCGGCAACCGGGGAAGCTCGTCCACCGACCACCACATCGCGCAACGACCAGTAGGTTTCTCGGCGTGGCTCCCTCGCACCCGCCGCCAGGTGCAGGAGCGTTCCGGGCTCAAGCTTGGCGATACCCTCGTAGATCGAGTACGGGTCGGGCACGTAGCTGTGCCGCATGAGCAGGTGCACGGCCGACAGCCACAGCCTTTTCTCGAAGGAGGGGTGACGGGCTAGCGCCTTGAGCTCCGATCCAAACAGGAACACGCGCGAGGCACCCTGCCCCTGAAAACCGTAATAAAGCGGCTTCTCGCCCATACGGTCGCGGCCGAGAGTCAGCACCCGCTGCTGCCGGTCCCAGAGAGCAAAGGCGAACATGCCAACCGTACGTTCGACGGTGGCGCGGATACCCCAATGCGAAAAACCCGCCAGCAGGGTCTCGGTGTCGGAGTGACCGCGCCAGGGCGGCGCTGCGCCAGCGGCCGTCAGTGCCTCGCGCATCTGGAGGTGGTTGTAGATCTCCCCGTTGAAGACCATGACGTAGCGCGCGCAGGGCGAATGCATGGGCTGGGCGCCGGACTCCGTCAGATCGAGGATCGCCAGACGCCGATGACCCAAGGCAATGCCGGCATCGCCGTCGAGCCAATAGCCCGCGGAGTCGGGGCCGCGGGTTGAGATGGCGCCGTTCATCGCTTCGAGAACGGCTCTCGTATTACCTGCCGGACCGAGTTCACCAGCCACGGCATAACCGGCAAGGCCGCACATCAGCGGATGCTCCGCGGAATCGCCGCTGCACGAAGGATCGCAGCGAGCCTCGGGGCATTGATTTCAAACGAGTAATTCTTCACGAAGATATCGCGCGCTGCTGAGCTCATGCTGCGTCGCAGTCCCGGCTCAGCCTTCAGCCTCATCAACGCTCCCTTCCACTCATCCGGCGTTTGCGCGAGATAGCCCGTGACTCCGTGGTCCACAAGGCCGCGGTTGACACCGACTGGCGAAGCAATCATCGGAACGCCACAGGCCATGTACTGCACGAGCTTGAATCCGCATTTCCCGCGCTCGAATGGCGCATCTCTCAGGGGCATGATCCCAACGTCGAATTCAGCGAGCGCCTGCGGTTCCCCCTCAAGACTCCAGCCGAGCGGCTCGTGCCCAGGAAACACCGGCCCTGCATAGCGCGCACCAACAGTGACGAAGCGGTCAGTGCGTGGGTCAATCACTGCGGCTAGCGTGTCCCACAATGGATCGAGGAATTGCTGGGTTGACGGCGACCCCAGCCAGCCCACGGTGAACTTCGACGTCTTTCGGACCTCGCGCGGACGATAGACACCCCCATGCACAACGCTCGGTACAATCTCGATATGTCGTGCACCAGACCGAGCTGCGAACTCCGCAATGTAGGGATTTCCGGCAATCACCGTCGACGCCCCGCGCATGACACGGGGAATCTTGGTCGCATACAAGGCTCTCACAAATCGACGCGGGTGCTCGTCGTAGTTGTGGAACACCGCATCGTCGTAGTCGACGACGTACGGCGCAGAGCCGAGCAAACCCGGATCGAGCAGCGTAGGCGCCCACGGGAACAGTTCTTTCTCGATCCACAGAAGATCTGCCCGCCGCCAGCGCGGGATCGCGGCAAGCCGACGGACGTAACAGCCGACGAGATTCCCCGTCGATCGTGATTTCCCCGATAGCAGGCGCTGTACGTAGTCGGCATCGAGTAGTGGTTGAACCTCGACTTCCAGACCTTGCCCGGCTAGGAAATCGCGGAACTGGTAGAAGCGGACCCTGCTGCTGGGGCCTGTGTGATCGTAACGGGTAAGCGCAAGGACACGCACGTCGGGATCGCTGCAGCGTCTCAACTCTTCGCCTTTAAGCCAGCCACAAAGTAATCCTTCCGGGTTGAGGTGGCGTGAACGACCACAAAACCCGAGAACTCCACGACCCGCTTTGCAAGATCGAGGTCGAACACGTGATGATGTAGCGCCCGATTCGTGGAGTTGCTGCGGCTGCGAGCACTGAACTCGTCGAAGGTACCGGCTGCCGGATCAAGGCTCAGATCGTGTAAGGCAAGTATCTCATCGAGGTGGGTCAGGTCGTCCTCTCCCGTCCCATTGTTCAGGTCGTCAAGAAGATGCTCGAAGCGAGTGACCGGTCGTCTATGATCGAAGTTCCCCTCCTTGTTTGGAACGATCAGGATCAGCGCGCCACCCGGCCTCGTCACCCGGGCCCACTCGGCCAGTGCCCGGAGTGGGTTGGCGATATGCTCCAAACAGTTCGACGACAGGACGAAGTCATAGGTTTCGTCGTCAATGGCAGACAAGTGCGTGCCGTCCGAGACGTACTGACTACCCTTGCGCCCCCCCATGAAGTCGAAAGCCTCGCCTGGGTCACCCTGCCAGAGGGTACGAGACGCAAAGTTCACCCCGTCGAGGCGACTGACATCCCCATACAGCGGTAACTCGTTAACGAAAACCGCGCTGGGACCACCGATCTCCAGACCATATCGGCCTGCGACCAGCCGCCTGAAGTGCTCCGCGCCATCGATCGGGCGGCGCGCAGCGAGTCGCCGCAAGGACAACAGGGCTTCGAACAGAGACGGCGGTAGATAACGCCTCATGCAGGCAATCGCGCGCGCATAAATCATTGCGACTACTCCTCGTCGGGACTACCGCGGACGATCAAGGTGAATCATCCGAGCTTGTTGCCACGCACGCCACCCCGCGGTGCGGACGCACTTACCTTCGCCAGCCAGCGTGGAACCCGAGCAGCAACGAAAAGCCAGTACCAAAATGCCAACTGCACCCACTGGGAGACAAGGCTCACGTAGACATCCTGAAAAAACTGCATGACCAGCGGGAAGAAACTCGCGGCGCAGTAGAAAACCGGCAGTCCGCCGTTCGTCACCGCCCTTCGGTAAACATACCAGTGCGCGATCAGGAATAGAGGCGGGATGACGATTCCCGGGTAGGAGAAATCGGCAAGATAGACATCGTAGACGGTGAAGACATTGGTCTGGTCGGGGACGTAGACGAAGTCGCGAACGAGCGCGACCGGGGGTATGTCGGACAGGCCGAGGCGGAACAGCGCCGCATAGACGAAACGGAAAGTGTTGGCTCCCCAGTCCGCGACCTGCTGCTCCTCAAGGAATCGCGAAAGCGCGAGCAAAGGGGCCACCGTGTATGCCCGAAGCAACTCGAGCGAAGCCTCAACATTCTCGGCGAAGCTATCCTCGATCGATACGCCCTTCGAAGTCATGCCGGCAACAAACAGGAAAAGGCCGACGACCAGCAACATGGCACCGATGACGCCACCCACACCAATTTTTCTGAGCAGCACTAGTGGAGCGAAGATCATGATCAGCAACAGCAGCACGAACGTCCGTCCGGTCGATAGGTAGGTGTAAAATAAAGCAAGCGGCAGGGCGACAAGCGCGCGGAGGAACCCCTTCCGGTGTAGCGAGCACTGCGCCACGCAAATCGACGCGATTACGAAGCACGGGATCGTGAGATACCCCAACAAGCCATAGTCTTCGCCCCGCAGGGTAAGGGCGTTCCGTAAACTCACGTAGCCAAGAACCGTGAATATGTCTGCTCCTGCCATCTCGACGGCCCGCTGATAGGACAGCGGCGCGCCTGCCGCGATCACCGCCAGCGCGACCCAAATCAGTTTATCGTTGAACTCGTAGCTGACGCCGCGAAACACGGCGGGCTCACTCCGGCCACGGGTCGCAAGTACACCTAGTAGAACCGCGGCCCCTGCCGCCTTCGCGACGAGCATCAGCATCAGGGTTTCGTCCGAGATCGGGATGTATGTCCCGCGAGACGTCCAGAGAGCGAAGAAATCCGCGAACCAGACGAGGAAGTAGATCTGGAAGGGATTTGCAAATCCGAGACCAGTGCTGCAAGAGATCAGCAGCGCTACCGCACAAAGAAGGACGAGCACTTCGAGCATTTAGTGGTGTCTGAAGCCGACTAGCCATCCAACCAGCCGCCGGTAGCCCCCCCAAGTGTCGCGGACACTGGACCAACCGCCCTTTCGGGCGGCGTCGAACGTACGGGATAGCGGTTCGATGAGCAGGGAGACGAAAAGCACGACCACGTGGCCAGTACGCGAAAAATGCTTCGTCGAATACAGCAGCCGGCTTCTCAGGGAATAGAAGAGCCGGGTCGCGCGGACGCTTTCGGAGGTTCCGCCGCCCGCGTGGAAGGCCACCGCATCACCAAGGAAAGCCGATCGCATGCCGGCGCGTACGGCGCGCAAAGAGAAATCGACCTCCTCGAAGTAGACAAAGAACCGCTCGTCGAATCCCTTCAGCAGGTCGAACGCAGATTTCCTAACGAAGAAAAACGCGCCGATGACCTGATCCACCTGTCGAACGCCGCAATGGTCCCACTCCCGCATGGTCGGGCCGAGCGTAGGCCATATCTTGTCAAGACCGAGCGCTAGCGCGAGAAAAGACTTAGGCGTGGGAAAACGGCCGCAACTCCGCGCTACCGAACCATCGGTCGCGCGCAAGGCTACGCCGCAAATCGCGTAACTTTCTGACCCTGGCGCGTGCATGAAGGCCACGCAGCGCTGCAACGAAGCCGACAGCAGCCGGGCGTCAGGATTCAAGAAGAGCAGGAACTCCGCATTGCCGGCGTGGCGTGCACCGAGATTGCAGGCCTTGGCGAAACCCAGATTTTTGCCCATCCGCACGACCTTAACAAGCGGATCGGTTGCAATAAGCTCAGCTGACCCGTCAGTCGATCCGTTGTCGACGATGGTCACGGACAACCTCGTCTCGGCGCCATACTTCAGCACCGACTCGACGCAAGCTCTGAGTTGGTCACCCGAGTTCCAGTTAACTACGACGATGGCTACTTGCGGGTCCATGAACAGCAACCGTTTCTGTGCAGCATAGAGACAAAGGTAAGCAGCAAGCCCGTGTCCAGAGCGACACGCAACACCCAGGCGCCTGCCGCACCAGCGATGCCGAAAAAGTGAATCCCCACGATGAGTGCCAACAAGAATATGGGCAGCTCGAAGACGTGCGCCAACGCGGTGACCCTCACCTCCTTGTTGGCGTGCAGATAGGCGAAGCAGACGGCCCCGATGGAATTCAGGAAGGCTCCCACACAAAGAATACGTCCGACGATCACAGAATCCTCCGACAGCTTCCCGCCCAACCAACCATGCAGGACCCACGGCATGGCCACGAGCATCGCAGCGTAGAGCACCGCCATCGAGCCGGCGACCCTGAAGAGCCACCGGTTGAACAAGGCGCGTGCGGCCGCGGGATCGTCGGAGACCTTAGCCGAAAAAGACGGGTACAGCACGGTGGTCACGGCGCCCACTACGACCATAGACTGTACAACCAGTTCGAACGGCAGCACGTAGGCGGTCACCGCCGCGACAGAGATCAGCGCACCCACGAAAAAGCGGTCTGCTTGCACCATGATCGGGCCAAGCACGCTGCTGACCGAAAACCAGCCGCCGAACCGCAACAGTGACCTCATGGTGTCGCTATCGGGACCGAGCTGGGCGTCGCGGCACTCGACGGGGAGACAACGGATTGCCAGATGCCGGTACGCCAGCAGCGCCATGATGCGCGAGACCACAATCGTGGACACCAGCCACCGCAGATCCGATGTCTGCAGAGCGATCAAATACGGCCCGCCAAAATTCGCGGCCCCGAGAAACAGCCGCAACACGCTGATACCGGCGAAGTTCGAATAAGCTTCATTGACGCCGCGGTAAGTGGCGCTGACAGCCTGCGCCGGCAGGGCAATAGCCACCAGCAGACAGGACACCGTGACCTCCGTAGCGTCGATTGACGCCGCAGGTAGCAGAGCCGGGAGGCCCAGAACCGCTGCTAGGGCTAATGCCGCAAAGCCGGCCGCTCCGGCGATCACGGTTATCCGTATTGCGCTGCGAAAAGTACGGACGACCCGCGCAGGGTCATTGGACAAACGCAGCGCGGCGAGTTGCTGCGTTACCGCGCGTCCAATACCCAAGTCAAGGGCACCAGCGTAGCCGATGAGACCCCACGCGAGGGCGAGGAACCCGAAGCGCTCTGGCCCTATGCTTTCGACAAGCGGGGGAATAGCGGCGACGGCTATAACCAGCGGTAGCGAAAGCCCGACGAACGTCCACGCGAAATGTCTAGAGGAATGCACGGCCAAGAATTGCTCGACCGGACAGCCCCGTCAGCGGTCAGGACCGATCCGCGCCTGGAAGGCCCGTCGTCCAAGGAGAAAGACAACGGACGAAATGAACCCAAGGATCCCTGCGAGTAGGACTGTCACAGTCCGCTTCGGCGAAAACCGCTGCTTTGGCGGAGTCGCCCGATCGACAATCCGCAGCGCGAACTCCTCGTTGCCACGAGCCAGTACAAGTTTTTGCATTTCCGCCTCGAGCACCCTACCGATCGACTGCTGCTGCGAGACCACGTCGGAAGAGGACATCTCCCGTCGGAGATAGGCAACGTTACGCTCCGCCTCCTCCAGGGCTTGTCGGCGCATACGCTCATTGAGGCGCGCAACGAGTTGATTGGCCCACTGGGCGGCCACCAAGGGGTCATGCCACTCTATGGTGAGAGTAACCAACCCGGTCCTTCGATCCTCGTAGACGCGGCGGACGTCGCGCGAAAACACAAGGATCGCATCGCGGATGTCCGCATCATCCGGCGGATCATCGCCGAGGAGGACATCCTCGATTTTCATCTCCTCGATGAACTGGCGGGCAAGTCCGTCGGACTCGAGTACGGCTACCGGTACGGCCACGCTATTCGACCCGATGGTTACCCCGGCGAGCGCCGCGAGACCCCCGAGTTGGTTCAGCGCACCAGGCATGGAGCGCTGACCCGCGGCCGTCAGCACGACCTCCGCGCGGAACTTCTCGGTGGCCAGCAGCGCGTACGCGACTCCGATCGCAACAAAACCGGAGGAAATGCCGATCACCAGCCAGCGCCCGCTCCAAAGCAACTCCCAGAGGGCGAACACGTCCAGCCTCGACGAGAACTCGCGTTCGTTTCCGCTCATCCTGCCGTCCTATAGGCTGCCGATAGCCGCAATCCCTACTGCGGCGTTGTAGAGGATGCTGGTGACCGCCTGCCACAGCGGCAACGGGGGCAGTCGCTCGACGTCGAGAGGCACGACGACGGTATCTCCAGGCTGAATTGTGATGGTGCCGCGGCCGCCCAGCCAACCGCCGCTCTGCGCCACGACGCTGCCATCGGCACGCACGACGTAGATTCGCTTCGTATCGGCGCGAGTGGTCGTACCACCGCTCAAGGCGATGTAGTCCTCACGGGTCAACCCGGACCGAAACAAATGGGCAGTGCTGTTCTGAACCTCGCCGATGACCGTCACTTCCTGCTTGATCTTCGGGATGAGCAAGGTGTCACCGGCGCGCAGCACCACATCGTCGCGGGAGCCGAGCGGGCTGGAGATCACCCGGTCGAGGTCAATGACCAGTCGACCGATGGGTTCTGTCTCCTGCAATTGGCCAAGCAGGCTCTGCGCCGCGAGCGCCGCCGACGCGTTCGCCGGCCCGCCGAGCGATGCCGCCTGACTGGACTGGATCGCCGCGGCGGCGAGGTCGCGCCGCAGTTGATCGGTGAGTTCACGGGTCTGCTGTCTTTCACGTTCGCGGATTTCGTCGCGGGTGAACACCGCACCCTGAACAAAAGCAAGGCTCGTGAGGCCGCCTGCCCGCTCAAGTACCGAGCGCAGGGTCTCGCCGCGCCGAATGGGGTAGGAGCCGGGGAACCTCACCTCACCCCTCAGCAACACCGACTCGCGGGCACTCCACTCAGGCAATTCCTTGACGGTGAGCACGTCGTAGGGTTGCAGCATGACATCGGCCGTGGCATCGCCGCGCAACACTGAAGCCAAGTCGATCTGCAGCAGTTCGCCGCGCCGCTCCAGATCACCACGATTGAAGCGCAGCAGCTCAGCGGTGCCGGTGAACGCCGCCGGATCGAGGTCGCCGCCCGCGCGCAGCAGGTCGCTGATTCGCATCTCGGGTTCGAGCGGGTAGTCGCCCGGTGCCTTGATCCGGCCATTGATGCCGACAATCTGCGTCGGCTGATCGAGACTCGACTGCCGGCGCAGTTCTTCGAGCAGGGGGTCGATCAGAAGACGACGCCCAGCCTGGAAATCGAACACCATGACCCGATCACGCGGCGAGAGCAGGAGGTCGCTGTTCGATCCCGGGGCTTTGAGGGCTTCCGCGAGGTCGGCCGAGAGGATAGTCAGCTTCTTGTCCTGCGGCGACTCGCGGCGCACGAGCAGGTAGCCCACGTCCGCATTCGGCATGAGTTCGTCGAGCGAGGGGATGAGTTCGGAAATTCTCATGCCCTCGCGCCAGGCAACGACGCCCGGGCGGAACACGTGCCCCTCCAGCGTCACACCCGAATCGATGGTCGGACGCAGCCGATCGACGCGCACGAGATCGCCATTGCCGACCGCCGACCGTCGCGTCGTCTCCTGATCGAGCGAGACGCTCATCGCCACACGGCGCCGGTCCTGGCCGTAGCGCACCACGGAGACCCGGGAGCCATCCGCCTCAGGCGTAAGGCCGCCCGCGAGATCGATCAGCCCCGAGAGGGTCGCCGCACCTTTGAGTTCATAGATTGCCGGTCGCCGGACCTCGCCGCTGACCGTCGCGGTCGCGCCCACGGGCGGGATGAACACCACATCCCCCGGCTGCAGCGGCACATCCGCGCTGGTATCACCGCGCAACAGGAGGTCGTAGAGGTCGAGCTTGCGGACCGTCACCCCGCGCCGTTTCAACTGCACGTCGCGCAACGAGCCGGTGGGCTCGATACCACCCGAAGCGTAGAGCGCGCTGGTAACGGTGGCGAGACCGCTGACGGTATAGGCGCCCGGCTTACGGGCCTCGCCCATGACGAACACCTGGATTGAGCGCGTGTTCGCCATGCCGACGCTGGCCTGGGTGCCGATCACTTGTCGCGCAACCCTCGCTTCGATCTCCGCTGATACTGACTCAAAGGTCTTGCCAACCACCTCGATGGGGCCGAGCTCGGGAAAGTTCAGCCGGCCGTCGCGTCCGACCGTAAGCCGCAGAATGCGGTTTTGAGAGCCGTAGAGCTGGACGGTCAACTGATCGCCCGGCCCCAAGAGGTAGTTCGCCGGCACCGGCACGTCAGTGCCCGGGGCAAAGGTCGACACCCGTTCGTTGAACAGGTCATAGCCAAAGGGCTTGAGGTTTTCAGGCCCCGAGCGCTTCAGCGGCAGCCGCTTGAGCGAAACCTGAAGCTTGAGCAGCACCGACTCGGCACGCAGCCGGTCGGTGGCCTCCAGGTCGGAGAGGCCGGCAAGCGGGATGGGGCGTAGACCCGGCAACTGCAGCACGCCGTCCCGGTCGAGGATGTATGGATTGCGCTCGCGGATCACCTTGATGACCTTGTCGAGCTGTACCCGCTCCTCATCGGTGTAGTTCGGCGCGGGCTCGGCGGGAATCACCACCGGTGGAATGCCCTCGCCAAGCAACTGCGTCCTCGCGGGTCGATCTTTGATGTAGTCGATGGTGATCAGGACCGTGTCGCCGGATGCAAGCCGATCGTCCTTGGCCTCCGTGTCCAGCCCATCATCGAGGGATTTCTGGACGGCGCGGTCGGCCTTCGTGCTCTTGGACTCGGCTGGTTGGTCTTCGGCCCCGTTCTCGCCGCCGGTCAACTGCTCCATGATCTGCTGCCGCTCGGCAGGGCTCAGCGAGCGCAAAAGGTCAAGTTGCTGTGACGTGGTGGATTGGGCAAACGCCCCGCTGCCGGCGATCGCAAGCGCACCGAGCACGAGCCAACCAAGTCCGCGGAACAGTGCCATCAGGGGTCCCCAAATGCGGGGCCGATGGCCCCAATACGACGCGCTAGTCTACCCGACTCCGTAATATCCCCGATACCAGTCGACAAAGGCCCGCACCCCCTGCTCCACCGGAGTTGCGGGCTTGTAGCCGACATCGCGCATCAGGTCCTCGACGTCGGC
Source organism: Steroidobacteraceae bacterium (assembly GCA_044375655.1). Classification (GTDB taxonomy): domain Bacteria; phylum Pseudomonadota; class Gammaproteobacteria; order Steroidobacterales; family Steroidobacteraceae; genus UBA964. The sequence goes on from JBILMF010000014.1 coordinate 26,574, forward strand.
AAACGTGTCTGGGACGTCACCAAGCTGCAGCGGCAGCAGGTTGCGCTCGGCCTTGCGGCCAAGGGCGTCCTCCAGCACCTCGATGTAGCGGCTGAGATCCACAGGAGAGTTGTTGCCGATGTTGTAGATCCGGAACGGTGCCCGGCTGGTGGCGGGATCGGGGTGGGTGCCATCCCACTGCGCGTTCGCGGTGGCTACCCGATGACAGGCACGCACCACCCCTTCGGCGATGTCCTCCACGAACGTGAAGTCCCGCTTGTGGTGTCCGTGGTTGAACACGTCGATGGGCTTGCCAGCGAGGATGTTGCGGGTGAAGAGGAACAGCGCCATGTCCGGGCGGCCCCACGGTCCGTAGACCGTAAAGAAACGCAGCACCGTGACCGGCAGTCCGAACAGTGCCGCGTAGTTGTGGCACATGAGCTCGCCAGCGCGCTTGGTCGAGGCGTACATGGAGAGCGGATGATCGACACCGCGGTGCGGCGAGAACGGCATGTTGGTGTTCATGCCGTAGACGGAGCTCGTCGACGCGAACACAAGGTGCTGCACGCCGTGGTGCCGGCAACCCTCGAGTACGTTGACCGTGCCGGTGACGTTGCTGTCGATATAGGCATGCGGGTGGGTCAGCGAGTAGCGGACACCCGCCTGGGCCGCGAGGTGGATCACCCGCTCGAACCGGCCAGCTGCGAACAGCTGCATCATGCCCTCGCGGTCGGCGAGGTCGAGCTTGCGGAAACTGAATCCCGGCAGCGGCTCGAGCAGGCGCAGCCGTGCAAGCTTGAGATTGACGTCGTAGTAGTCGTTGAGGTTGTCGATGCCGACCACCTCGTGACCCTCGCCGATCAGCCGCCGGGTGACGTGCGAACCGATGAATCCGGCAGCACCGGTGACGAGGACCCTCATAGCCGGCCGTCCGTCTGCCGCGCCGGGAAGACATGCTTGATGTCGTAGACCACGTGCCGCGGCTTGCAGAGTGCGCGGATGCCACGCATGCCGAGCGCCTTGAACTCGGCATGGGCCACGGCCACCACGACCGCATCGTAGCGGCCGCGTAGCAGCTTGGGAGTGAGGCGGATGCCGTACTCGTGTCGGGTCTCGGCGGCACCCGCCCACGGATCGTGGACCTCGACCGTGGCGCCGAACTTGCCGAGTTCGCGCACCACGTCGGCCACCTTCGAGTTGCGGATGTCCGGGCAGTTTTCCTTGAAGGTCATGCCGAGCACCAGCACGCGCGCGCCCTTGATGTGGATCTTCTTGCTGTTCATGAGGCGCACCACCTCGGCGGCCACGTACAGCGACATGTTGTCGTTGAGGCGACGCCCCGCGAGGATCATCTCGGGGTGGTAACCCACCTCCTGCGCCTTGTGCGTCAGGTAGTAGGGATCCACCCCTATGCAGTGCCCGCCCACCAGACCCGGCCGAAACGGCAGGAAATTCCACTTTGTGCCAGCGGCGACCAGCACCTCCTCGGTGTCGATGCCGAGCCGGTTGAAGATCAGGGCGAGTTCGTTGATGAGGGCGATGTTGACGTCACGTTGCGTGTTCTCGATGACTTTGGCGGCCTCCGCCACCCGCAGCGAGGAGGCCTTGTGGGTACCCGCCGTGACGATGGAGGCATAGAGGGCATCGACGAAATCCGCGGCGGCCGGCGTCGAGCCGGCTGTGACCTTGCGGATGGTGGTTAACCGATGGGTCTTGTCGCCAGGATTGATGCGCTCTGGGCTGTAGCCCACGAAGAAATCGAGATTGAAGCGCAGCCCGGATACCCGCTCGAGTATCGGCACGCACACTTCTTCGGTGCAGCCCGGATACACCGTCGACTCGTAAATGACGGTGTCGCCCTTCTTGAGGACCTCGCCGACACTCGCACTCGACTTCTCGAGTGGTCCGAGATCAGGCCGGTTGTACTTGTCGATGGGCGTCGGTACGGTGACGATGTAGACGTTGCAGCGACGGATGTCGGCAAGCCTGCTGGTGAATGACAGCTGCTTTGCCTCGCGCAATTCGCGCCGCGACACTTCGAGCGTGGAGTCGCGGCCGCCGGCGAGTTCGCGTACGCGCTCCGGCTTGATGTCGAAGCCGATGGTCGGGTACTTCTTGCCGAACTCGACCGCGAGCGGCAGCCCGACGTAGCCCAGACCCACCACACCAATCCTCGTGGCCTTCGCGCTCACCATGCCGCAGCTCCGCTCTTGCCCGCCTTGCGCACACGCTCGAGCAGGCGCTCATGCGCGGCGAGCTCCTGTGTCGACGGCTCGATGACCGGCAGGCGGGTGTTGGACGTACGCGTCCAGCGCTGCGCGCTGTCCGCCTCGCTACGGGATCGCCGCGACTCACCGAGCGCGAGCGCACTCTGCCCGCCCGTCATCGCGAGGTACACATCGGCGAGGATGCGCGCATCGAGCAGTGCGCCGTGCAGTTCGCGTTTGGAATTGTCGATGCCGTAGCGCTTGCAGAGCGCATCTAGGCTGTTGCGCTGGCCGGGATGCAGCTCCCTTGCCAGCACGAGGGTGTCGAGCACGCGGCAGATGCTGCCGATCCCTGCATGCTCGCCGGGCAGCCGCCGTAGCTCGGCGTCGAGGAAGCCGACATCGAAGGTCGCGTTGTGGATGACGAGCTCCGCGCCGCAGATGAAGTCGAGCAGCTCGCGTGCGATGTCGCCAAACCCGGGTTCGTGGCGCAGGCGCTCGAGAGTGATACCGTGTACGGCGATCGCCGCCTCGTCGATGTCGCGACCGGGGTTGAGGTAGCGGTGGAAGTGACGCCCGGTGGGCCTGCGGGCCACGATCTCGATACAGCCGATTTCGATGATGCGGTGCCCCTGCGAGACCTCGAGGCCGGTGGTTTCGGTGTCGAGCACGATCTGGCGCATGACCACGGATTCTAACCGAGAAGAGCGTCGATCGCGGCGTTGGCGAGCGCGTCGACGCGCTCGTTGCCCGGCACTCCCGAGTGGCCCTTGACCCAGCGCCACTCCACTTCGTGCCGCGCTGCGGCAGCGTCTAGCCGCTCCCAGAGGTCGCGGTTCTTGACCGGCTTCTTGTCGGCCGTGCGCCAGTCGCGCGCCTTCCATGCGCGCAGCCACTCGGTGATGCCCCGCCGCACATACTCCGAATCGGTGTACACCAGCACGCTCATCGGCCGCTTCAACGCCTCGAGCGCCGAGATCACGGCCGTCAGCTCCATGCGATTGTTGGTGGTCTGCGCCTCGGCTCCGGAGAGTTCGCGCAGATGCTCTCCGTACTGCAGCGTCGCCGCCCAGCCCCCCGGTCCGGGATTGCCGCGGCAGGCCCCGTCGGAGTAGATCTCAACCCGGGTCACGGTTGACCGAAGACGGCTCGGTCAGGCCGCCGAGCACCGGCGAGCGGCGCTCGCGTAGACGCGGCCGCAGCGGCGTGAGCGAATGCAGACGCTTGCGCGCCTTGATGACGAAGGCACCCCCCGGTAGCGGATACCACCACGGACGACGGATCCGACCACCAACGGGCTGTGGGTCGCCCCACGGCAACTCGTGAAGGTAGCGACGCGTATCGCCAACGTCGTAGCCAAGCAGGTGCAGCCAGTCGCGCAGGCGGCGCGCCGAGATCAGCCGTCGCAGCCCGGGCGGAAACCCGGCTATTGTGGCTGCCGAACGCAAGCCCCACGCGCTCCACGGGGAAAACGAGAGGATCACGAGCTTGCCGTCGCCGGCCAGCACGCGGTCCGCCTCGCGCAGCACCGCGTACGGATCCGACTCGAACTCCAGGGTGTGCGGCAGCAGCACGCTGTCCACGGAGTCGCTGGCTATCGGCAGTTGCGCGAGACGGGCGACGAGATCGACCCCGGGCCGGGCAGCCGTGGACGCAATGGCTTGCGAGCGCGTACGCGCACCGCGCAGCAAACCGCGACCCTCGCCCCAGGCGCCGACCTGCAGCATCTCCCAGCCAAAACAGTCCTCCACCGTCTCGGCGACGAGCGCGGATTCGAGCGCCAACAGGGCTGCGCCCCGCGGGCTTTCGAACCACTGGACCAGAGCAGGATTCATGGGAAGAAAAGATAGCAATTTTCGGCACTTGCCGGTTAAATACGCGCCCGATGTCAAGAATGTTTCCACGCGTGTTCGGAGCACTCGTTGCACTGCTGGTGCTCAGCGGCTGTGCGTCGCTCGCCGAACCGTGGCTCCCAGCCTCGCCACCCCGGCCCGTGCTCACGCCGGCCAAGCCGGCACCGCCCGCACCTGCGGTGCGCAGCGAGCGGCGGCCACCGACCAGCGCGGCCACGGCAGGCACCACCGAGCCGGCGCCGTCCAAACTGATCCGGCTGCCCTCCGCCGACATTCCGGCCGACCAGTTGTCATGGAAGGATGCAGAGGGCCGCATCACGGGTACCGGCGCCAGTTACCCCGACCTGATGGACCGCATCCGCGCGGGTTTCATGTTGCCCGACGAGTATCGGTCGGCCATCGACGTGCAGCTTGCCTGGTACGAGCGCAATCCCGAGTACCTCGATCGGGTGTTCGGCCGCGCGGCGCTCTACATGCACTACATCGTCGAGGAGATCGATCGGCGCGGCATGCCGATGGAACTCGCGCTGCTTCCAGTCATAGAGAGCGCGTTCGAGCCCTTCGCCTATTCCAAGGCGCGCGCCTCGGGCCTGTGGCAGTTCATCCCCGATACCGGCAGCCGTTTCGGCCTGCCGCAGAACTGGTGGTATGACGGCCGGCGCGACGTGGTCGAGGCGACGCGCGCTGCACTCGATTACCTGCAGTTCCTGCACGATGAGTTCCAGGGCGACTGGCTGCTCGCCGTGGCCGGCTACAACTGCGGCGAACGTTGCGTCGCCCGGGCGGTGGCGCGCAACCAGGCCGAAGGCAAGCCGACGACGTTCTGGGACCTGCGTCTGCCTGGCGAAACGCGTGCCTACGTGCCCAAGCTGCTGGCCATGAAGCGGCTCGTCGCTGATCCGGCGGCTCTGGGTATCGAGTTCAGCCCGATCCCGAACGAGCCGTACTTCGCCAAAGTCACCGTTCCCGCGCAGATCGATCTGCGGCTCGCAGCAGACCTCGCGGGACTCACCCATGAGGAGCTCTCGGAGCTCAATCCTGCGTACCACCGCTGGGCGACGCCGCCCGAGGGGCCGCACAACCTGCTGCTGCCGATCGACTCGGCGGAGCTCTTCCAGCAGAACGTCACGCAGCTCACGCCCGACGAGCTGCTGCGGGTGAACCACCACATCGTGCAGGACGGCGAGACGCTCGCCGAACTCGCCGCACGCTACGGCACCAACGTCATGACCATCCGTATGCTGAATGGTCTGAAGGACGCAAACGTCTCTTCCGGAATGGACCTGCGCGTGCCGTCGGGGACCACGCAGTTGCCCGCCAAGGTCATGCGCGCGGCGGCCCGGGTGGACGGCCCGGAGCCCGCAGCGCGGCCCCGTCGCGGCCGACCGGAGGTGCATGTGGTGCGTCGCGGCGAGTCGATCTGGACGATCGCGCGCCGCAACAACATGGACCCGCGAACACTCATGCGGCTGAACGGCAAGAAGCCGGACGACAAGATCATGCCGGGAGAGCGTCTGATCGTCTCCGGCAGTGCCGAGGCACGTTCCACGGGCAGCGGGGCTGGCCGCGGCGAGGCCTCCGCGACGCGTGTCACGCACCGCGTGCGCAGCGGGGAGACGCTCTCGAGCATCGCTCGCCGTTACGGGGTGACGATCGCGCAGATCACCTCCTGGAACGGGATATCGGCCAACCGCGTCCTGCGCGTCGGCCAACGACTCACCATTCGCACCGGGAGGTGAAACCATGGGATTCCTCAGCGGCAAGCGTGCGCTGATCGTCGGCGTCGCGAGCGAGCGATCCATCGCCTGGGGCATTGCCGAAGCGATGCACCGTGAGGGCGCCGAACTCGCCTTCACCTACCCGAACGACAAACTCAAGGAGCGGGTGGAAACGCTCGCCAGCTCGATCGGGGCGACCATCGTCCTGCCGCTGGACGTGACTGTCGATGCGCAACTCGACGCCGCGTTTGCCGCCCTGCAACGCGAATGGGGTCACCTCGACATCGTGATCCACGCCGTTGCCTTCGCGCCGCGCGAAGCTCTGGCAGGATCCTTCACACAGAGCACCTCGCGGGAGGCCTTCGCAATCGCGCACGACGTGTCGAGCTACAGCCTGACCGCGCTCGCGCGTGGCGCGGTGCCGCTCATGCAGGGCCGGGCCGGAGCGATCCTCACACTCTCATACCTCGGCGCTGTGCGCGCGATCCCGAGCTACAACGTCATGGGGCTAGCCAAGGCGAGCCTGGAGGCGAACGTGCGCTTCCTCGCCGCCGACCTCGGTCCGCAGGGCATTCGCGTCAACGGTATCTCTGCAGGTCCGATCAAGACGCTGGCCGCAGCCGGTATCGGCGGCTTCCGCAAGATGCTGGCCCGAGTGGCCGAGGTGGCCCCGCTGCGCCGCAACGTCACCCAGCAGGATGTCGGCAATGCCGCGGCATTTCTTTGCTCCGATCTCGCAGCCGGCATCACCGGCGAGATCCTGTATGTCGACGGCGGCTTCAGCACCATCGGGATGAGTTTCCCGGAAACAGGCGGGGAGTGAACCGACGCCGTCGGGCGTCGCCCCGTCGGACGTCCCCTGCGGATGCCTACCCGAAAAGTTCCGCGTCCTTGAGTGCGCGGCCCTCGGCATCCTTTGCCGACACCAGCGGCTGACCCTCGAACGGCCAGAGGATACCGATTTCGGGGTCGTTCCAGACGATGCAGCGCTCCGCTGCGGGCGCATAGAAATCGGTGGTCTTGTAAAGGAAATCAGCGCTATCGCTCAGGGTGAGGAAAGCGTGGGCGAACCCCGGCGGAATCCACAACTGACGCTTGTTGGACTCCGACAGCACTTCGCCGACCCACTGACCGAAGGTGGGCGATCCTCGGCGGATATCCACCGCGACGTCGAAAACCTCGCCGGCTACCACCCGCACGAGCTTGCCCTGGGCATGGGGTGGCATCTGGTAATGCAGGCCGCGCAACACACCTCTGCGTGAGCGGGAGTGGTTGTCCTGCACGAAGTCGACCTGCTTGCCCACAGCCTGCGCGAACTCCCGCGCGCTGTAGCTCTCGAAAAAGAAACCCCGTTCGTCACCGAAGACGCGGGGCTCAAAGAGCATGACGTCGGCGATGCGGGTGCGCGTCCACGGCATCAGAACACCCTCTCGCGCAACAGCTGCAGCAGGTACTGCCCATAACCGTTCTTGAGCAGCGGCTGCGCCTGGCGCTCCAGCTCACCTGCGGTGATCCAGCCGGAGCGGAACGCGATCTCCTCCGGGCAGGCCACCTTCAGCCCCTGACGCTTCTCGAGCGTGGCGATGAACTGACCGGCCTCGAGCAGGCTGTCATGCGTACCCGTATCGAGCCAAGCGTAGCCGCGCCCCATGATCTCGACGCTCAATTGCTGCCGCTCGAGATAGCGTGCATTGACCGTGGTGATCTCGAGCTCACCGCGGGCCGACGGTGCGATGGATGCGGCGATGTCGCAGACCTGGGAGTCGTAGAAGTACAGGCCAGTCACCGCGTAGTTGCTCTTCGGTGTCTTCGGCTTCTCCTCGATGCTCAATGCCCGCTTCGCCGCATCGAACTCCACCACGCCGTAGCGCTCCGGATCATGCACGTGGTACGCGAACACCGTCGCCCCGTCGATGCGTCCGTTTGCGCGCTGCACCATCGCCTGCAGATCGTGGCCGTGGAAGATGTTGTCGCCGAGCACGAGCGCACTCGGCTGGTTACCGACGAAACTGCGGCCGAGGATGAAAGCCTGTGCGAGCCCGTCGGGGCTGGGCTGGACGCAGTAGGACAGATTGATTCCCCAACGGGCGCCGTCGCCGAGCAGCGCCTCGAACCGCGGCGTGTCCTGGGGAGTGCTGATGACGAGGATGTCGCGGATGCCGGCGAGCATCAGCGTACTCAGCGGGTAATAGACCATCGGCTTGTCGTAGACCGGCAGCAGTTGCTTGCTGACGGCGAGCGTCGCGGGATGCAGGCGCGTGCCCGATCCGCCTGCGAGAATGATGCCTTTGCGGTTGACGGTCATCGGCCATTCCTCCACGCCCGAGCGATCCCAAACACACGGGTCATCGGTTGCAGATCTCGCGCAGCATGCGCTCCACGCCGACCTGCCAAGGCGGCAAAGTCAGGGAAAACGCCTGCTGCAGTCGCGCAGTAACAAGGCGGGAATTGAGTGGTCGACGCGCGGGCGTCGGGTAGGCACTGGTGGGTACCGGGCGGATAGCCTCCGCTGCGACTTTGACGGGCTGGCCGTTGACCCGCGCCCATTCGATGACGAAACGTGCGTAGTCGAACCAGCTGGTCTCGCCGGCGGCGACGCAGTGGTAGGTGCCCGCAGCTCCCTGCCCTGCCTGCAGACGGCTGATGATCTGCGCCGTAACGTCGGCCAACAGATCCGCACCGGTAGGCGCTCCCACCTGGTCGTCGATGACACTCAGCGCGTCGCGCTCCGCAGCGAGCCGCAGCATGGTCCGGATGAAGTTGTGACCGCGCGCGGCATACACCCAGCTGGTGCGCAGGATGACGTGACGGCAACCGCTCGCGCGCACCAACTCCTCACCTTCGAGTTTCGTACGGCCGTAAACGGACAATGGGCCCGTGGGTGCGGTCTCCTCGCGGGGCGTGCTGCCACTGCCGTCGTATACATAGTCGGTGCTGTAATGCAGCAGCAGGGCGTCGTGAGCCCGCGCACGCTCGGCGAGCGCACCGACACTCGTCGCGTTGACGAGGCGCGCGAGCTCGGCTTCGGCCTCCGCCTTGTCGACCGCCGTGTGCGCGGCCGAATTGACGATCACCTGCGGACGAAACGCATCGACCAGCGCTGCAACTTCGACGGGCCGCGTGAAGTCGGCGCGGAGTGCACCGGCGGAATCGAAATCGCAGGCGACCACCTCGCCAAGCGGTTGCAGGCTGCGCTGCAGTTCCCAGCCCACCTGACCATTGCAGCCGAGGAGCAGGATCTTCACGCGCGCACACCGTATTGGGTCGTCAGCCACTCGCGGTAGGCGCCGCTCTGCACCCGCTGCACCCAGGCGGTATTGGTGAGATACCACTCGACGGTCTTGCGGATCCCGGTCTCGAAAGTCTCGGCAGGGCGCCAGCCAAGCTCGCGCTCGATCTTGCGGGCGTCGATGGCATAGCGGCGATCGTGACCGGGCCGATCCTTCACGTGGGTGATGAGACGGGCGTGGGGGCCCGCCGGATCCGGGCGCAACTCGTCGAGCAGACCGCAGATGGTACGCACGATGTCGATGTTGGCCTTCTCGTTCCAGCCGCCGATGTTATAGGTCTCGCCCAGCCGTCCGCGGGCGAGAACTGCGCGGATGGCGCTGCAGTGGTCGGTGACGTAAAGCCAATCGCGGATCTGCTGACCATCGCCGTACACCGGCAGCGGTTTGCCCGCGAGTGCGTTGACGATCATCAGCGGGATGAGCTTTTCCGGGAAGTGATAGGGCCCGTAGTTGTTGGAGCAGTTGGTGGTCACCACCGGCAAACCGTAGGTGTGGTGCCAGGCACGGACGAGATGGTCGCTCGCCGCCTTGCTCGCGGAGTAGGGACTGTTCGGCTCGTAGGGGTGGGTCTCGGTAAAGGCAGGCGCTCCCGGCGTCAGGCTGCCGTAAACCTCGTCCGTGCTCACATGGTGGAAACGGAAGCCGCTGCGATCCTCGCCCTCGAGAGCGCTCCAATAGGCACGCGCGGCCTCGAGCAGCGTGAAGGTACCCTCGACATTGGTCTTCATGAACGCACCCGGCCCGTGGATGCTGCGATCCACATGGCTCTCGGCCGCGAAGTGCACGATGGCGCGCGGCCGGTGCTCAGCCAGAAGCCGCTCGAGCAGCGCGCGATCACAGATGTCGCCGTGTACGAAGCAGTGCCGGGCGTCAGTGCGCAGGGACGCAAGGTTCTCCGCGTTCCCGGCGTAGGTCAGCGCATCGAGATTGACGATGCGCTCGGCGGATACGGCCGGGTCGTTGAACCAATCGAGGACGAAGTTGCTGCCGATGAACCCGGCGCCGCCGGTGACGAGAACTGCCAAGGGGCTCTCCGGGTTGGGTTCGGCCTACTGGAACGCCTGCGGATTCAGGGTGACATCTGCGTCGGCGCGAGCATCCTCGATGTAGGCGGCGACGAGACCGCGGGTCTGCTCTACGGCAAGCTGCTGGCCACGGGCAGCTCGCAACGCGACATCGACTCCACCAGGTAGCACTCGGGTGGCGGAAACCATCACGACGGCAGCGCCTCCGTCGGCCATCCTGACGGTCTTGAAGGAGGGACTGCCGGAGGCCGGGCGTGCCAACTCGAAGGCCGCCGCCCTGATCTCGGCTGGTACCGAAGGATCGCCGCGATCGATGAAGCGTGGCGGGTTGGCCTGCGCACCGAGGCCCCGGGACAGGTTCTCGAAGGCCGCTCCATCGCCCAGCAGCTTGATAACGGAGTCGGCGGCCTTGCGCGCTTCAGCGCCCGCGCGCTCATCGACGTAGGCTTGCAGGACCCGCTCGCGGATGTCCGCAAGCGGAGGCACGGTGGGCTTGCGATGCTCTAGCACGCGAACGACAACGAAACGGTCATCGCCCACGGCAATGGGCCCGCCGATCCGTCGCTGATTGAGCACTGCATCGCCAAAAACGACCGCCTCGAGATCCGCTGCGGCCCCGAGCTCGGGACTGCCGCGGCCACGCGCGAAGTTCGCCGCCTCGCCCAGCTTCAGGCCGAGGTCATTCGCCATGGTGACGAAATCGACGCCCGGCTCCTCAACACGGCGCTGAACCGCTTCCTGCCGATCGTTGAACAACTCGGCGAGCCGGTCACGGCGCTGCTGTTCCTCCAACTCTCCGCGCACCTCCGCGAAGGAACGCGCGCGACCCGCCTCCACTTCCTCGAGGCGGATCAGATGGAATCCGAACTCGGTCTTCACCGGCCCGCGAACTTCACCCTTGTTCATGGCGAACAGGGCATCGGCAAACGGCTGTACGTAGGCGGAACGCTCCAGAAGACCCAGATCGCCACCGGCAGCGGCAGAGCCGGTATCGGTGGAGAGTCTCTTGGCGAGGTCGGCGAAGTCCGCTCCACCCTGCAACTGGGCCAGCGCCTGCCGCGCCTCCGCCTCGCTAGCCACCAGGATATGCCGCGCGCGACGACGTTCGGGCAACTGGTAGCGGTCACGCTCCTCGGCGTAGCGGTCCAGCAGATCGGCCTCGGTGATCACAACCTGATTCGCAAGGTCCGTTTCAGTGGCTTCGGCAAACTGCAACCGGACCGACTCTTCGGTGAGGAAGCGTTGCGAGTTCTGCTGGTACCAGGCCTCGAGCTCAGGGTTCGCGACCCGTACCGCCTGCCGGTAAGCGGCTGGCGCAAAGATCGCGTAGCGCACCTCGCGCTGCTCGTCCTCCAGTGCCAGCCGACGACCGAGTTCGATGGGGGTGAGAAACTCGGAGGCGAAAATCGCCCTCTGCAACTCCTCGGTCTGCAGGCCGCGCCGGACATCCTCCCGGTACTGCTCGGCTGTGAGACCAACCTGGGCGAGGCGAGCGAGGGCGAGCGTCTCGCTGTACTTCCCGTCGACCTGGAACGCCTCTTCGGAGCTGATGGCCTCCTGCAGCCGGCGCGGTCCCACCCTGTAGCCAGCCTCGCCAGTGCGTGTAGCCAGCAGCTCGGCGCGAATCAACTGCTCGATGAGCCCGTTCTGCAGATCACCCTTGAGTTCCTCGGGCATGTCGCCGCCAAACTGTTCGGACCAGCGCGCGAGCTGTTCCTGCCAACGGCGGCTTGCATCCTCGAGCGGAATCTCGGTGCCATCGACCTTGGCCGCGTAGTTTTTCGGCCCCACGAAGTCGAAGGTGACGGCACCCGTCGCGCCCCACATCGCAAACACGATGACCAGCGGGACCAGGATGAGCCAAGAGAGAGCCTTCTTGCCCTTGAAAGCGTCGCCTATCGTTTGCAGCATTTTTTTGTCGTGGCGGCAACCGGAAGAATCTTGGGAATGGCGGAGCGGACGGGACTCGAACCCGCGACCCCCGGCGTGACAGGCCGGTATTCTAACCAGCTGAACTACCGCTCCAACCGATGGTGGGTGCTGAGGGGATCGAACCCCCGACCCTCGCCTTGTAAGGGCGACGCTCTACCGCTGAGCTAAGCACCCTCCGAAGAGGGCGGCG
>JBILMF010000015.1:0-38681 GCA_044375655.1 Steroidobacteraceae bacterium
GCGGAGTTGGCACCATATCCCCGCTGGTTAAGCGCGGCGGTTGCCCCGGCGTCGTCGGGCCTTTCCCTCAGCCGGTCTCGATGAGAGCGCGGAAGATACGGGTAGCCGCCCGGCGAAGTCAATCCCCGCGCTTGCCGGCGGCGGCCCCTTGTAGTAGTGTACTAACGCGTTAATACATTGAAACAACCTCCCGGGAACGCCATGAAGACCCATGCCCGCCAGTCTCCCCGTCAAGAGGCGCGTGCCGAACGCAGCCTCTACCAGGCCGTGCTCACGCTGCGTTCCATCGATGAATGCCGGGCTTTCTTTCGCGACCTGTGCACCCCCGCCGAGATCGAGGCCATGTCCGACCGCTGGGCCGTCGTCGAGTGGCTGGAGCGCGGCGTGCCCTACCGCGAGATCCACCGGCAGACCGGAGTTAGCGTCACCACCATCGCCCGAGTCGCGCGCTACGCCGCCGCAGGCAACGGCGGGTACACGCTGGCAGCGCGGCGCGTAGCGGCGACACGGACCGGTGCCGGAGCTGCACGTTGAACACGATCATGGACAATCCGGGTCGGCTCAAGCTGGCCGTGCAGAAGTCCGGCCGGCTCACCGATCAGTCGATCGACCTGCTGGTGCGCTGCGGCCTCAAGTTCTCCCGCGGCAAGGACCAGTTGGTCGGCTTCGGCGAGAACATGCCGCTCGACCTGCTGTTCGTCCGCGACGATGATATTCCCGACCTTGTCGAGGAGGACGTCTGCGACCTCGGACTGGTCGGTCTCAACGTCGTCGAGGAAAACCGACTCGAACTGGCTGCGCGCGGGCATCCGGCGCGCTTCGAGATCCTGCGCAGCCTCGACTTCGGGCGCTGCCGCCTGTCGCTGGCAGTACCGGAGGAGTTCGCCTGGTCTGGACCCAACTGCCTCGAAGGCCGGCGGATCGCCACGACCTATCCGTTCATGCTCGAACGCTGGCTCAGCACGCGGGGGATCAACGCCGAGATAGTCACCCTGTCCGGTGCAGTGGAGATCGCGCCGCGGCTCGGCCGCGCCGACGCCATCTGCGACCTCGTCTCCACCGGCTCGACGCTGCTCGCCAACCGCCTTCGCGAGGTCGAGACGGTACTCGAGAGCCACGCGGTGCTGGTACGCACACCGCTGAGTCTGCCGCCGCAAAAAGCCGACTGGGTGGACCGCCTGCTGATGCGCATCGACGGGGTGCAGCAGGTGCGCGAGAGCAAGTACATCATGCTGCATGCGCCGCGCTCGGCGCTGCCGGCGATCCGCCGGCTGCTTCCCGGCAGCGAATCCCCAACCATCATTCCGCTCGAAGGCAGCAGCGACAAGGTGGCCGTGCATGCGGTCTGCCGCGAAAACGTCTTCTGGGAGACGCTTGAGGCGCTGAAGGCGGCAGGAGCCAGCGCACTGCTCGTGCTGCCCGTCGAGAAGATGCTCGCATGACGCTGCCCATCCACGAGTTCGCCGCGCTCGATCCCGCGGCGCGACGGGCAGTGCTCTCGCGGCCCGCGGCCGAGGGCCGCGAGCAGATGGTCGCGCTGGTCCGCGAAACCATCGCGCGGGTACGGGCGCAGGGCGACGATGCCCTGCTCGACTATGCTCGCCGCTTCGATGGCGGCGCGCCGCTCAACCTGCGGGTCCCCCAGGCCGAGATGGAAGCCGCGCTCGCGGCACTTGCCGCCGACGCCCGGGCGGCGTTGCAGCGCTCAATCGACAACGTCCGCAAGTTCCATCTGGCGCAACAGCTGCCGCCACTCGTCGTCGAAACCTCTCCCGGAGTGCGCTGTGAACGCATCCTGCGACCCATCGACGCAGTGGGCCTGTATGTGCCGGGTGGCAGCGCACCGCTGCCGTCTGCGCTGGTGATGTCGGCTGTCCCGGCGGCGATCGCCGGATGCCGCCGACGCATTCTTTGCTCGCCGGGCACGCGCGAGGGCCGCATCGATCCCGCGATCCTCGCCACCGCGGCACTGTGCGGCATCGACGAGGTGTTCGCCATCGGCGGTGCGCAGGCGATCGCCGCGATGGCCTATGGCACGGCCACCATTCCCAAGGTCGACAAGATCTTCGGACCCGGATCCGCGTGGGTAACCGCTGCCAAGCAGCTCGTGGCCGACGATCCCGGCGGTGCGGCGCTCGACCTGCCTGCGGGGCCCTCGGAGGTGCTCGTCATCGCCGACGGCGGCGCCGACGCCCTGTTCGTGGCGGCTGATCTGCTGGCGCAGGCGGAGCACGATCCACTTTCGCAGGCCATCCTGCTTACCACCTGCCGGAAGCTCGCGGCCGAGGTACGCAGACTTGCTCTCGAGCATGCTGCGACTTTGCCGCGGCGCGAGATTCTCGCGCACTCGCTGGAGCGCAGTCGCATCCTCGTCGTCCCCGACCTCGAAAGCGCCTTCGACGTGGCCAACGAGTACGCACCCGAGCACCTCATTCTCAACCTGCCGGACGCCAGACGATGGCTGGCTGCGGTGCGCAGCGCGGGTTCCGTTTTCCTCGGTCCGTGGACTCCGGAACCGATGGGCGACTACTGCTCGGGCACCAACCACGTGTTGCCGACCTACGGCTACGCAAGGGCCTACAGCGGTCTGTCGCTCAACGATTTCCAGCGTCGCATCACCGTGCAGGAGTTGACGCCTGGCGGGCTCGCCGATCTCGGGCCGACCGCCGCCACGCTGGCGCGTCTTGAGGGACTGGAGGCCCACGCCCTTGCCGTCGACCTGCGCCTGCGGCAACTTGCCGCCGAGCCGCCGCCGCCCGCCGCCGGCATCGACGCGGTGGTCGCACTCGCGCGGCCCGCCATTCGGGCGCTGCGCGCCTACGCGCACGCGCACTGGGACCCGCGTTACGAGCGTTTGCACGCCAACGAGTCGCCATGGACCCCCGTCCTGCCTGCGACCTCGGCAGACGGTTGCGTGCTCAATCGCTATCCCGAGCCGCAACCTGCCGATCTGGTCGGCGCCCTTGCCCGACTCTACGGCGTGCAGACCGACGCTCTGCTCATCGGACGGGGCAGCGACGATCTGATCGACCTGCTGACCCGCGCCTTCTGCGAGGCGGGACGTGATGCGGTGGTCATTTGCCCGCCCACTTTTGGCATGTACGCCGTCTGCGCGCACACGCAGGGCGCGAATGTCGTCGAGATCCCGTTGCGCAGTGACTTCTCGCTCGACATGCCTGCCGTCGAAAAGGCGCTCGCGGACGACCCGAGGATTCTCTGGCTGTGCTCACCCAACAACCCTACCGGCAACGCGTTGCCGATGGCGCAGGTCGAGCGCCTGCTGCAGCTCGCCACGGGTCGTTGCGTCGTGGCGATCGACGAGGCCTACGCCGAGTTCTCCGCGAGCCCGAGCTGGGCCGGCAGTCTCGAGCGCTACCCGCATCTGGTGGTGTTGCGCACGCTCTCCAAGGCGCACGGACTCGCCGGCTCACGTATCGGCGCGCTGCTCGCCGACCCCGCGATCATCGCGCTGCTGCGCAAGATGATCCCGCCCTACGCCATCGCAGCCAGTAGCGCCGACGAGGCCCTGCGTGCGCTTGACGGGGGCGTGCTGGCCGTCGCCCGCAGCCGGATCGCCGAGATCATTCGCGAGCGGCAGCGCGTCGCTCTTGCCCTGGAGAGCTGTCCCCTGGTGCAGAAGGTGTGGCCCAGCGACGCCAATTTCCTCCTCGTGCAAACCACCGACGCGCCGACGGCGCTCGCGCGACTGCGCGACTCTGGCCTGCTGGTACGGGACTTCTCGGGGAACGGCGGGCTGGCACATGCCGTGCGCATCACCATCGGTACGCCGGCGCAGAACTCACGGGTGATCGCCGCTTTGGGTGGCCGGCCCGACGGGCCGGACGGAGCGGAGAATGCGAGCCTGAGCGGGAGTGACACATGAAGGTGCTTTTCCTCGACCGTGACGGCACGCTCGTCGAAGAGCCGCCCGACGAGCAGGTCGATCGGCTGGAGAAGATCCGCTTCGTGCCCGGCGTCTTTGCGGCACTCGACAGCCTGCAGGCGGCGGGTTTTCGTCTCGCCATGGTGACCAATCAGGACGGTCTCGGCACACCGAGTTTCCCGACCGCCGACTTCGAGCTCCCGCAGCGTTTCATCATCGACGCGTTCGCGTCCCAGGGCATTCACTTCGACGCGGTCTTTGTCTGCCCGCACCGCCGCGAGGACGGTTGCCTCTGCCGCAAGCCGCGCACCGCGCTCGTCGATGAGTGGGTGCGCGATCAAGCCGTCGACCTTGCGGCTAGCGCCATGATCGGCGATCGCGACACCGATCTCGAGTTCGCTGCGAACCTCGGCGTGCGCGGACTGCGGGTCGGCCAGGCGGATGACGCGTCGACGAGTTGGCCGGCCATAGTCGCAGCGCTCCTGGCAAGGCGCGCGCAGGTCGAACGCAATACCCGCGAGACCCGAATCCGGGTGCGGGTGGATCTGGACGCCGAAGGCCCGATCCGGGCACGAACCGGCATCGGCTTCTTCGACCATATGCTCGAGCAGGTCGCGAAGCACGGCGGTTTCGCGCTGGAACTCGACTGTCAGGGCGATCTGGAGGTTGACGAACACCACACCGTCGAGGACTGCGCGCTGGCGCTTGGCGAGTGCCTGCGGCGCGCACTCGGCGACAAGCGTGGCATCGGACGCTACGGATTCCTGCTGCCCATGGACGAGGCGCGGGCCCAGGCAGCCATCGACCTGTCCGGGCGCGCGTACGCCGTATTCGAGGGACGTTTCACGCGTGAGCAGGTCGGCGGTCTGCCCACCGAGCTGGTACCGCACTTCTTCCGCTCGCTCGCCGATGCGCTCGGTGCGGCCATCCATGTCAGCGTGACCGGCGATAACACCCACCATCAGATCGAGGCCTGCTTCAAGGCAGTCGGCCGAGCGCTGCGCATGGCGCTCCGCCGCACGGGCACGGAACTGCCGACCACCAAGGGCGTGCTGTGACCACGGGGCTTTCGCGGCAGGTTGTGATCATCGACTCCGGCGGTGCCAATCTCGCTTCGCTGAGGTACGCCTTCGAACGGCTAGGCGTGGAGCCACTGGTCAGCAGCGATCCGCGGATCATCGGCGACGCCGAGCGCGTGGTGCTGCCCGGTGTCGGCAATGCCGCCGCCATCATGGAGCGTCTAGAGGCGAGTCAGCTGCGGGACGTGCTGCGCAGGCTGCAGTGTCCGTTGCTCGGCATCTGCCTCGGCATGCAGTTGCTGTTCGAGAGTTCAGCGGAGGGCGATACGCCCGGGCTCGGCATCCTTCCCGGTCGCGTCGAACCGTTCGCTGCGAGCCCCGGACATCCCGTTCCCCACATGGGCTGGAACACGCTGCAACCGCGGCTGGATGACCCGCTGCTGCATGGCATCGGCACTGACGACTGGTTCTACTTCGTGCATGGCTATCGAGTACCGGCACAGGCCAGCGGCATGATCGCAACCACCGACTATGGCGAATGCTTTGCCTCGGTGGTCCGCCAGCGCAATTTCCGCGGCGTGCAGTTCCACCCGGAGCGATCGGGCAGCGCCGGTGCCCGCCTGCTCGGAAACTTCATGGAGCTCGACGCGTGCTGCTGATTCCCTCCATCGACCTGCGTGGCGGACACTGCGTGCGTCTGTTGCAGGGCGACTTCCGCCGGGAGACGGTTTACGACCTCGACCCGCGGGAACTCGCCATACGCTACCGCAATGCCGGCGCCGAGTGGCTGCACCTCGTCGATCTCGACGGCGCACGCGACGGTACGCTCGCCAACCGCGGGCTGATCCTCGAACTCGCTGCACTGTCTCGAACCCGGGATAACGTCGCCGCATCAGCCGGACTGCGCGTGCAGGTCGGCGGCGGGATCCGCTCGCGGGGAATCGTCTCCGACCTGCTGGCTGGCGGCGTTGCCCGCGTCGTGGTGGGCAGCGCGGCGATCGATCAGCCCGAGGAAGTGGCGGGCTGGCTGCGCGATTTCGGCACCGAGCGCATCTGCCTCGCCTTCGATGTGCGGGTGCGCGACGGCGTACCGATCGTGCAAACCCGCGGCTGGACCCGCGAGTCCTCGACCAGTCTCTGGGAGGCCGTCGCCCGCTTCGAGGCACTCGGGCTGCGGCATGTGCTGTGCACCGATGTCGATCGCGACGGCGCAATGCAGGGTCCGGCCCTTGCGCTGTATCGTGATTGCCGCGAGCGGCACCCGACGATCGCCTGGCAGGCGTCGGGTGGCGTGCGCGATGCCAACGACCTCTCCAGCCTGCAGACACTCGGCATGGCGGCCGCCATCAGCGGCAAAGCGCTGCTGGAGGGCGCTCTTGCGGACACCGAACTGCGCCGCTGGTTGAACCGCTGACATGCTCGCCCGCCGCATCATTCCCTGTCTCGACGTGCGCGATGGCCAGGTGGTCAAGGGTGTCCGCTTCCGCGACCACCGCGTCGTCGGCGACATCCTCGAACTGGCCGCCCGCTACCGAGAGGAGGGTGCGGACGAGTTGGTGTTCTATGACATCACGGCAAGTCCGGAGGGTCGCAGCGTCGATCGCTCCTGGGTCTCGGCAATCGCCCGGCTGCTCGACATTCCCTTTTGCGTTGCCGGCGGCATCCGCAGCGTTGCCGATGCCGAGGCCGTGCTCAATGCAGGCGCAGAAAAAATCTCGGTCAACTCGCCCGCGCTCGAGCAACCCCAGCTCATCGACGAGCTGGCGCGCCGCTTCGGGCGGCAGTGTGTCGTCGTTGGCATAGACAGCGAGACGACACCGACGGGATATCGCGTCCACCAGTACACCGGCAATCCCGACCGCGCCCGCGATGCGGGGCGCTCCACCCTCGACTGGGTACGCGAGGTGCAGGATCGCGGCGCCGGGGAGATCGTCCTTAACTGCATGGCCAGCGACGGCGTGCGCCGCGGTTATGACCTCACGCAGCTCCTTGCCGTGCGCGAGCGCTGCGCCGTGCCGCTGGTCGCCTCCGGCGGTGCCGGCAGTGCGCAGCACTTCCTCGAAGCATTTCGCGATGCCAGAGTCGACGCTGCGCTTGCCGCGAGCGTCTTCCACTCGGGTGCCTTGCACATCCGCGACTTGAAGGCGCAGCTGCGCCGTGCCGCAGTGGAGGTCCGCCCATGATCATCACGCTCGACAACCTAGACACCCTGAAATTCGACGCGCAGGGCTTGCTGCCGGCGATCGCGCAGGATGCGATCAGTGGCGAGGTTCTGATGCTGGCATGGATGAATTCGGCGGCGCTGCGGGCCTCGCTGCAACGCGCGCGCGCGGTGTTCTGGAGCCGCAGCCGCGCGCGGCTCTGGGAAAAAGGCGAAACCTCGGGCAACACCCTGGAGCTGCTCGCCTGTCACGCGGACTGCGATCGCGACACGCTGCTGCTGCTCGTGCGGCCTTTGGGGCCCGCCTGCCATCGGGGCACCCTGACCTGTTTTGCGGATACGCCCCTTGCCGCGGCGGGGCGCTTGGGATTTCTGGCCGAGCTGCAGCAGATCATCGACTCGCGGGTTGCGGCAGCGCGCGAGCGGCCCGCGCCGGCGATCAGCTCACCGGATACTGACCCGTACGCGCCCCCTGCCGGCGGCTACACCGCCCGCCTGCTCGCTGCCGGACCAAAGCGGATCGCACAGAAGGTCGGCGAGGAAGGCGTCGAGACCGCCCTCGCCGCTGTGGTGGGCTCGGACGAGGAGCTGCTCGGCGAGGCCGCCGACCTCGTGTATCACCTCTCGGTCTGCCTGCAGGCGCGCGGCCTGTCACTTGAGGCGGTGTCGACGGAGTTGCGGCGACGACACGCCGGCGCTCAGTCCAGCACCACCTCTGCGGCCGGATCGCGAAGGTTGTAGTGCGACGCCATCGCGGCACCGTAGGCGCCCGCGGTCGCAATGAGCAGGATGTCCCCTTCCGCGGTCGATCGCGGCAAAGGCCGATCGTGGCCGAGCACGTCACCGGTTTCACAGATCGGACCAACCACATCGAACGAAGCGGTATCGCGATCCTCGAGCCGGCTGAGATTGAAAATGTCGTGATGTGCTCCGTAGAGCGCCGGGCGGATCAGCGAATTCATGCCGGTGGCGACACCCACGTAGAACGCCTCGCCCTTCGCCTTGCGTTGCGTGACACGGGCGAGCAGCACTCCGGCCTCGGCGACGACATAGCGCCCCGGCTCTATCCAGAATTCGACGCCGGGAACGCGCTGTCTGACCTGTCCAAGCGCGGCATCGAAGGCGGCGAAGTCGAACTCCAGGGCCCCGATTCGGTCCGGAACGCCGATGCCACCGCCAACGTCGAACACCCGCAGCGCCGGAAAAAGATCACGCAGCGAGGCGAAATACTCGGCGATCTCGAGCCAGTTGCGGACATCGAAGACCCCGCTGCCCGCATGTGCATGCAGACCGGTCACCCGGGCACCCGCGGCGCGGCAGAGTCGCTGCAGAGAGGGCAGCTCGCCGCGGTCGATGCCGAACTTCGACCGGGTGCCGCCCGTCCGTACATGCGCGTGGTGTCCGCGGCCAACGCCGGGGTCGAGACGCACGAAGATGTCGCGGCCGGCGAACAGCTCCGGCCAGTGCTCGAGAGGATGCAGGTTGTCCAGGGTCACTTGCACGCCGCGCTCGAGAGCCCAGGCGTATTCCTCGCGCGGGGCGAAATTCGGCGTGTAGAGGATTTCGGCCGGCGCAAGCCCGGGCACGGCAAGCAACGCCCGCTCAATCTCGCCACGCGATACGCATTCGAGCGCGAGGCCTTCCGCATGGACGCTGCGCAGTATCTGCGGGTGCGAGTTGGCCTTCATTGCGTAGGCGACGCGATCGACGCTGCGCAAGGAGCGCAACCCGCGGCAGCGTCCGGCAACCGTGGATAGGTCGTAGACGTAGGCGGCGTCGCGTTCCGCCATCAGCTCGAGCAAACGCCGCCGCTGCAACCGCCACCATGGCTCGGCTGCCGCTGCCACACTGCGGGGCGCGGCGAACAGCTGCTGCCATGGAGGACCAAGAACCAAGCCGTCCCGGACCGGCTCGACGAGCAGGTGGTGCAGCCCATCGACCAGCCGATCGCCCTGCGACTCATCCACCACGAAGGTGAGATTCAGGTCGTTGGCGGCTTGGCTGACGAGGTAGATGCGCTGCTCCGCGAAGAGCTCGAGCGCCGGCCCGAGCTGGGGCAGGATGCTGCGGATATTTCGTCCCACGAGGCTCACTGAGGCGCAGGGACCGATCAGCTCGGCGCGGCACAGAGGCGCGAGATCCGCCTGCAGACGCTGCAGTGTGTCAGCATCGAGCGTGTTGGCCTGCGGATCCAGCGATACGGTCACGTTGGTCTCGGAGGTGGACACGAGGTCGACCGACAAGCCGTGCCGCTTGAACACCTGGAAAGCATCGGCGAGGAAGCCCACCTGATGCCACATGCCTGGACTGTCGAGGGACACCAGCGTCACGCCCTTTTTGACGCAAACGGCCTTGACTTGCGCCGCGTCGCTGACCGGCTGTGTGCTGATACGGGTGCCGCCAGACTGGGGTGCCTGCGTCGCGTAGACATACAGCGGAATCTCGAATTGCCGTGCCGGCAGCAGGCAGCGTGGATGCAGCACCTTGGCGCCGGCGGTCGCGATCTCCTGTGCCTCGTCGTAGGTCAGTTCCAGAAGTTGCCGAGCCGCGGGAGTGGAACGCGGGTTGGCGCTGAACATGCCGGGAACATCTGTCCAGATCTCCAGCTGCCGCGCCCCAAGAATCGCCGCGAAGTAGGCGCCCGAGGTATCCGAGCCGCCGCGCCCGAGCAGCACCGTCTCGCCGGCCTCATTGCTGGCAATGAAACCTTGCGTGATAACCAGCGGCGCGAGCGCGCCAAGGCGCGCCTGCACCGCGGCATCAGGGCGGAAGTCGCAGGTCGCCGACAGGTACTCGGCCTTCACGCTCGCCGAATCACGTGCCTCAGCGCGCAGCAAGCCCCGGGCGTCGACCCAGCTGGTCTCGAGACCCTGGGCGCGTAGGTAGAGGGCGCCGATTTCCGTGGCGAGCAACTCGCCCATCGCCATGACCCGGGCGCGGGTACGGTCGGCAACCTCGCCGCGGCCTGCAACCGTTTCGAGGAGTGTGTTGAGCTCGGTGAACCATCGGGCCAGCGCATCCGCGGCATCGATCTGCAGCGCCGCGGCGAGTTCAAGATGACGGGTCTGCAGCTCGCCGAGCGGCGCAGCGAAATTGCCGGCCTGTGCCGCGGTGAGCAACTTCTCCAACCTGTCCGTAACGCCGCTCAGGGCAGAATGCACCACGAGCACGCGGGCACCGCCGGCCAGGCGCTGCCTCGCGGTAGTCGCAATGCTCCGCCAGTTGGGTTCCGACGACACGCTGGTGCCGCCGAACTTCAGAACGACCCAGCCTTGCTCCGAGTTGGCCATGTTCCGCCCGGACTCAGAGTTCGTCGTCGTAGATCTCTCGCAAGTCCTTGGCGAGCTTTTTGTCGGCAAGGACTTCTTCAAGTTTGCTCCAGGCAGCCTTGCCGCGCTTGCCCGGAACCGGCCGCGCCCGCCGGTCGACACGGTCTAGGAACCGATCGTAGTCCTGATTGTCCTCGTTGCTGGCTACTTCGCCGAGCAGATCCTCGTCGAGCTCGAATCCTTCGCTGTCCCGTTCCGCCATGATCGGTGAAAATCCTGAAATGAAATGCTTGAGAATCAGTGAGTTACGACGACCCCCGCCGCGGCGGGGGCGCGCAACTATAACCAAATCGTGCGGCGGCGCAAGTTCAACTGCGACGGACAGCGTCGCGCACCACCACCGGCGCGCCCCGTGACAGGCCCAGGGCATCGGCCGCCCTGCCCTCCGCCACCGCGATTTCGATGACACCAAAAGAGTTGACCAGCGCCAGCGGTTCGCCGGGACGGGTATCGCCATAGGTGCGGCGCAAGGGCAGGACCAGATTGCCGGCGTGGACGAGCGGATCGACGAGATCGTCAAGTAGCGTGCGGTCGATGTTGGTGATGAGATTGCCAAAGTGGTCGATGGTGATCACCACCCCCGCGACACGCTCGCGGGTGCCCGCAGCCTCCTCCACCCAACTCGGGACCAACGACCCCACTGGTCGGCCGATCTGTGACGGGGACACCCGCCCGGTGGCCAGCGCAGCCACCACCGGGGCAAAGATATCGCGGCCATGGAAGGTCGCGCTCGGTCGATCCACCCCCAGTGCAGGCAGCGCATCGCTGCGCAGGTGCCAAAGGCGCGCGCCGGCGCGCCCCGCCACTTCCGCGAGCAGCCCATTGTCCGGGGCGAGGAACAAGTGGCCATCACACTCCACGATGGCGATGTCGCGGGCGGTTCCGACTCCGGGATCGACAACAGCCAGATGCACGGTGCCGGGCGGAAAATAAGCGTACGAACGTGCCAGCCAGAACCCGGCCTCGGCTGGCCAGTGCGCAACGATCTCATGGGTAAGATCGATCAGCCGCGCTGCGGGAGCGCCGTCGAGGATGCGTCCTTTCATGACCCCGACGAACGGGTCACGCAGGCCGAAGTCGGAGGTGAGGGTGATGATGCCGCTCGGCGCGGCGTGTGTGGCATCGCCCGCCGGTCGGGATGAAGGCGGTAGGTTCATACGGCTACGGTATCATTCGAAGGTGATCTCCGATGCCATCGATCCGACGCGCAGCTTTCGACTGGACCGGCGCACGGCCTTGATCACCGGAGCCTCGAGCGGAATCGGACGCACACTCGCGGTCGCCGCCGCACAGGCCGGCGCGCGCGTCGTACTCGCCGCGCGGCGCAGCGAGCGGCTGGAGGCCCTTGCCGCCGACCTGAATGCCGGCGGGGCACAGGCGCTCGCCATCACGCTCGACGTCACCGACCGACAGGCCATCGAGCAGGCGTTCGCCGAAGTGTCCGGGCGATTCGGCGAGATCGACGTGGTGATCAACAACGCGGGCATTGCCCGCCCCGCAATGTTCCTCAAGACCTCCGCCGCGGATCTGGAGGCGGTCATGACGACCAACTTCACCGCAGCCTGGAACGTTTCGCAGGTCGCCGCGCAGCGGCTCGTCACGTCGAAGTTACCCGGGAGCATCATCAACATCACCTCGATGCTCGGTTTGGGCGTGGGAGCGGGCCACGCCGCCTACTGCGCCTCGAAGGCGGCGCTCGCCCACGCGACCCGCGCGATGGCCCTGGAATTCGTGCCGCATGGGATCCGCGTCAACGCGCTTGCCCCGGGATGGTTCTTCACCGAAATGAACCAGGATTACTTCGCCACCGATGCGGGCGCCGAGTACATCAAGCGCACCCCGGCACGGCGGGCCGGGCGACTGCAGGAGCTCGTGGGCCCGATGCTGCTGCTCGCAAGTGATGCCGGGTCTTTCATCAACGGCGTCGTGCTGCCGGTGGACGGCGGCCATCACGTCGCGCTGGTCTGAAGGAGTCCGGGGCGACCCGCGAGCCGCGCAACCGGCAGGCAAGCGGTCGGGCCGCGGCTTTAGGTGGGCTTGTCGATCGGCACGGACAGCGCCGGATCCATCGGCAGCTCTTCCGGTCGCAGTTCGAGACCAATCATCACCGGGATGCCGGTCGCGCTGCGCAGGGCGTCCATGGCGATTTCCCAGTTGATGGCGACTTCATCGGTGCCGAGCAGCTCGTTCAGACGCTGTTCGAAGGCCTCGAGGCTCACGGCCACCGACTGCCCCTGTTCGTCGATGGGCGGATGCACCTCGATCCAGACTTCGCCGTCGACGCGCGTCATCTTCAGAGGCTCGTTGATCAGGCTAACACGCGTGCCCACCTTCACCGCCTCGTACAATTCCGCGACATCCTCCGGATACATTCGCAGACAGCCGTGCGTGACGGCCATGCCGACGGCGTCCGGGTTGTTGGTGCCGTGTATCAGGTAGGACCCGCTCGGAATGGCGAGCCGCAGCGCATGTGCGCCCAACGGATTGTCCGGTCCCGGCGGGACCACCGCAGGCAGTGGCGCGCCGCGCGCCGCGTGCTCACGTCGCACCGACTCGGGCGGGAACCACGGTGGATTCTTTTGTTTGGAGACGACCCGCGTGACCCCGATGGGGGTGCGCCAGTCCATCTTGCCGACGCTCACGGGGAAGGTCATCACCCTGGGGCGCTCGCCCGTCGCCGGCGGCGGGAAGTAGTACATGCGATGCTCGGGCAGATTGACGACTATCCCCTCGCGCTCGCCGGGGGGCAGTAGTCGCTGCCCGGGAATGACGATCTGGGTGCCCTCGCCCGGCAACCAAGGGTCCACGCCCTTGTTGACGCGCAGGAGCTCCTCGTAGCCGAGACTGTAACGCCGCGCGATCTCGATCAGTGTGTCTTCGTAGCGGGTCCTGATGCGCTCGACTTTGCCGAAGATCGCGCCGCCGTCGTCGCGCAATTCGAACTCCGCTGCGAAGCCCTGCTGCGCCGGAGCAAGCATCAGCAACCAAAGCGCCACGCCGAGCGCTCTGGCTGCGGCCTCAGCCCGGAGTGCCATTCATGGCGGTGGCCTCTTCCTCCGCTGCCTTGAAGACTGCCACCGGATCCAGCGCTTGGAACCCGAGACGCATTGCTGGCGCAGACACCTGCAGGCGCCGCGCGAGATCCTCGGGTTCGTCCTTCATGTCGGCAAACATGCTGCTGACGTAGAGGATATCCGAGACGGGATCGTCCGAATCGAGACCCGGCTGATGATCCATGCCGCTCGCGGCCTTGACGATTTCCTCGGAAAAGTTCCAGTCGGTCAGCAGCTTGCGAGTGAAACGGCTGCCCCAGGTCGAGAGCAGGTGCTGGACGGCCGCGAAGTCGAACAAGACCTCGGGATGATGTGAGGCCTCCGTCAGAATGTAGACCTTGCCGACGCCGGAGAGCAGTCCGCTGAGACTCACGGCGTCGCGATCCGCCCGCCGCCCGACCGTCATGCCGAGTAGCACTCTCGAGACACTGGCGATGATCATGCCGCGCGCCAGAATGACACCGATACGCGCACTGACGTGCCGGTAGATTTCCTGCTCCTTGATCTCGGCGAACGCATAAGCAATGACGACGGTACGCAGCGCCGACAGTCCGATGCGCGCAACGGCCGCACGGACTTGAACGGCGGGACCAGTGGCGGAGCGGTATGCCGCCGAATTCGCCATCAAAATCACCCGACGGGAGAGTTTGGCGTCCTGACTGACAAGGGCGCTGATCACAGTGTTGGATGCGTAGGGGTCGCGCAACTCTCGGAGCAAACGCACGCAGACCTCGGGAAACCCCGCAATGCTTATCGACTTCGCGGTGAAGTCCGATTCGAGTTGGGACAGGAACTCGCGGGCATCGACAGCCATGTAGTCGCTAGCATCCTGAATCGATGAAACATGCCCGCCGGACGACGGGCCCACAAAGTAACAGGCTCGGTGGAAAACTCAACCGGCTTGGGCCCCGTCCGGCCCCGACGGTCAGCGCGCTGGACCGATGGGTGGTGCCGCTGCTGCGGAGCCAGGTGCGGCCTGAGTGGCGGTACCCGCACCCGGCACGGTCGGACCGATCGGCGGACGCGAGGGCAGAGGCGGCGCCTCACCCGTGGCAAACGGGCGGAACCCGGTCACCACTTCCTGCTCCGGTGCACCTACCCGAGTGGACGCCCCTCCGCTGGTGGGCGGACTGCTCGCGATACCTGAGTAGAGATTTTGGCCTGCCCGCTCCGGCCGCAGGATGGCGAGCATCACCCGGCGATTTGCGGCGCGTCCTTCCGACGTCGCGTTGTCGCGGATCGGGCGGAACTCGCCGAAACCCACCGCCGTCATCTGCATGGGGGAAACGCCGCCGGCCCCGAGAATGCGGATGACAGCCGCAGCCCGCGCGGTGGACAACTCCCAGTTGCTCGGAAAGATGACGCGGTTGATGGGGACATTGTCCGTGTGCCCCTCGACGAAGATCGGGTTGGGGATACCGGAGAGCGAGCCGCCGAGCCGACGGACGATGTCGTCGGCAACCGGGGTCAGGTTTGCCGACCCGCTGGGGAAGAGGACGTCGGTCTGGATCTCCACCTCGAGCCAGTCGTCGTGCAACCGGATGACGACTTCCTCCTTCATCACGTGCTCGGCTAGCGCCCGCGCGACGTTGTCGGCGATGCGCTTGAGATCCGGGGGGCTTTCCTGAATCTGCGTTCGCGCGCCGCCGCTGGTGCCGCCGCCCGCCGGTCGGGTCATCGTGACCACGTTGGCGCTCGGGTTGCCGATGACGCTTGGCAGGGCTACGGGCGATTCGCGCGTCGGCTCGCCCTTGAATGCCGCAGACAGCGAGTCGGCCATCACCCGGTACTTGCCCTCGTTCAGCGAGGAGATGGCGTACATGACGACGAAGAACGCCAGCAGCAGCGTGATCAGATCCCCGTAGGGGATAGCCCAAGCCTCGTGGTTGAGGTGATCCTCGTGCTTGCGCTTGCGCCCGCCGCCGTGACCACCACCGCTCACACGTTGTCGCTCGTGTCGGTGGCACTCGCCAACCGCTCACCGTCGGCGAGATAGCCCTGCAACTTCGCCTCGATGATCCGCGGGTTGTCACCCTCGGCGATGGCGGCGAGACCCTCGACGACCATCTCCCGCGCCTGGGTCTGTTTGGCGATGATCTGCTTGAGTTTCGAAGCCATCGGCAACATGAAAAGGTTGGCTATGCCGATGCCGTAGATCGTGGCGGTGAACGCCGCGGCGATGCCGGGGCCAAGCTTCTCGGGACTCTGCAGGTTTTCCATGACCGCCATGAGACCGAGCACCGCACCGATGATGCCGAGGGTCGGCGCATAGATGCCGAGGCCTTCGTACACCTTGGCACCGGCCGTATCCTCGGCCTCGCGAGCGTTGATTTCGACCTCGAGAACGCGCCTTACCACGTCGGGGGCCGCGCCGTCGTAGACGAGTTCGAGCCCACGCCGCACGAACGGATCTGCCTCCTTGGAAACCTCGGCTTCGAGCGCGAGCAGCCCCTTGCGCCGCGCGGTGCGGCTCCAGTCGACGATCCGCTCGATGAGTGCGGGCATCTCGATGTCTGGCGGCTTGAACACCCAAGAGATCATTTGCAGCGCGCGCTTCATGGCGCGGCCGGGCGTCTGCACCATCCCGGCGGCGATCGTACCCAGAATGACGATGAGCACCGCTGCCGTATTGAGGAGCGCCGACGGGTGGGCGCCCTTCGCCATCGCACCGGCGATGATCGCAACGAAAGCCGCTATAACTCCGAGGATTGAGAGTATGTCCAAGACTTAAGTGCTCCCGCGATAAGCGCGATGGTCCTCACCAATCCGGCCGCGACGGCGACAACCCGATGTCAACCGCCGCGCGGTTGGTCAGGCGATCCCCGCCATCCTGAAAGGCGGGCCTTGAGCCGGGAGATCGCCTGCCCGTGCAGCTGCGATACCCGCGACTCGGTGACGCCGAGGACCATGCCAATTTCTTTGAGATTGAGCTCGTCCTGATAGTAGAGCGACATCACCATCTTTTCGCGCTCCGGCAAGCCGGCTATCGCCTCGGCGAGCGCCGAACGGAAGCGCACGTCGGCGACGCTGCGGAACGGGTCGAGCTGGTCGTCCGCAGGCTCCAGACCCTCCATGTCCTCGAGACTCGCGAGATGGCAGCCGGCGGCATCCTGGACGATCTTGTGGTACTCGTCGAGGGAGATGCCCATCTTGGCTGCGATCGCGGCAGGCTCCGCTTCGGCACCGGTCTCACGCTCCACGTCACGGATGGCCTGCGCGAGATCACGCGCCCGACGGTGTACCGATCGCGGCGTCCAATCGAGCGAGCGCAAGGAATCGAGCATGGCGCCGCGGATGCGGATGCCCGCATAGGTCTCGAAGGTCGCGCCGCGGCCGTCGCGGAACTGGTCCGCTGCCTCCAGCAGTCCGATCATGCCCGCCTGGATCAGATCGTCGACGTCGACCGAAGGTGGCAGACGTGCGCACAGATGGTAGGCGATGCGCCGGACCAGATCGGCATGGGTGCGTACCAATGCGTCGGCGTCCTGACGATTTGGCCGGGCGGCTTCCGTGTAACTGCTCAAGGCGTTCATTTGATCACCTGCATGCGCCGGACGGGCGCTGAAACGAGCCGTTCGGCGAAGAACTCGATGTTGCCGCGTCCGTTCGTCGGAATGTCCCAGTCGCCGGCGGTGCGGACCAGATTGCGGAAGGCAGCAGCCGAGGGACTGCCGGGATAGGCTTCGATGACCGGGCGCTGCTCGCGGATGGCACGGCGGAGCAGATCGTCATCCGGAATATCGACCGCATGCTCAAGAATCACGTCGAGGAAGCGGTTGGTGACCTTGACCAGCGCATTGAAGAGGTGGCGTCCGGATCCCGGGGGCCGCGTCATGTTGGTGACGATCTTGAAATGGCGCAGGTCGTGTTCGGAGCTGAGGACCTTGATGACCGCATAGGCGTCCGTGACCGACGCCGGCTCGTCGCAGACGACGACCATGACGTGCTGCGCGGCCTGCGTGAGCTGCAGCACCCCGGGGGAGATACCTGCCGCGGTGTCGATGACGAGCACGTCGACCTCGTCGACGAGGCTGCTGAAGGCGCGGACGATGCCGATGTGCTCCGCCTCCCCGAGCCCTGCCAACTGTGTGATGCCCGAAGCGCCCGCGATCAGCGCGAGGTTGTCGCGCACCGGCGTGAGGATTTCTTCGAGGCTCCGCTGTCCGGAGATCAGGTCCGCGAGGGTATGGCGGGGAGTGATGCCGAGCATGATGTCGGCGTTGGCGAGGCCAAGGTCGCCGTCGAGCAGCAGGGTCTTGCGTCCCGCCGCGGCGAAACCGACGGCCACGTTGACGCTGACGGTGGACTTGCCCACGCCTCCCTTGCCGCCGGTGACGGCGATCACCTGGACGCCGCGGCGACGTCCGGATGGGCCGGAATCGCGGCCGCCGATGGTGCGGTCATCACCCGACATTGGATAGTGTCTCCACGTAGCGAGAGGGCAATCGGCCGTCGCCCGCAACGCCGTGCCGACGCAGCAACTCCCTCGCTAGTTCCACGAGCGCATCCGGCCGCGCAGGCCGCAGGTCATCGAGCAGGCGATTGCCGGCCAGAGTATATGCGACGGGCACTGCCGATTCCACGAGCGCAGCCAGCAGCCCGCCGAGGGTGGTGCATTCGTCCATGTGCGTCAGGATGCAGGAGAGTTCGCCGAGTTGCCCATAGGCGCCCAGCAGCTCGCGGACGCTGCCGATCTGGCTTACCGCCGACAGCGTCAGCATGAATCGCGCGTCCGGCAATGCAGCCCGCAGGTCGGCCACATGTTGCGCGAAGGCAGGGCTGCGCGGACTCTGGCCGGCAGTGTCGACGATGACGAAACGACGCTCGCCGAACTTCCCGAGCAGGGCCGGCAGTTCGTCGAGACGCTCTACGGTGTGTACCGGCAGCCCGACGAGCCGACCGACCCGGGCAAGGTTCTCACGGACACCGAACCGCGACTCCCCGGCGCTGACCAGCGCAGCACCCTGGGCGCCGTTGCGCATCACCCAGCGGGCCGCCATCGCGGCGATGGCCGTGGTCTTGCCGGATCCGGCTGCCCCGACCACCACAAACGTGCCACCCTGATCCACCCATGCGTCGCCGTGCACCGGAACCCGATCGGCCATCGCCTCGTACGCGGCGCGGCGTGCGGACTCGAGGTCCTGGGTCCCGGGGGTGATGTTGTTGGCGATGTCAGCCGCCAGCGCCCGGCCAAAGCCGAGGTCGATCAGTTCCTGAACGACCTCGGCGACCACCGGAGCCCGGCGTGACAGGTCGTTCCATGCCAGCGCCGCAAGCTGGGTCTCGAGCAGTCGACGCACCGCGCGGAGCTCCCCGTCCAGTGCGGACATCGACGCGGCGGCTGCGAGCGGATCGACCCCGGCGACGGCGGCCGGCGACGCTGCCGGAGCCGCGCTCGGGACCGGCGCCGACGCGACCACCGAAGCAGCGTGGACCTGGGTCGACGCGGAACGGGCCGCTGCCGTCTCGGCACTCGCCGCCGAGCGAACAGATGCGCCAGCCGCCATTGGCGAGCTCGCGGGCTCCGCCGCGGACGATCGGGAGCCCGCCGTCGGCAGGCCCCGGGTCTCCACGGGCCGATCGTTGCGCGGCTTGAGGGACGGGAAACTGACTTCGCGGACGGCCGCGCTCGGCGCGCTCGGTGACGACGCCTGGTCACTGGCCACGGTCAGTTCGATCTGTCCCTTGACCCGACGCGTCGAGAGGATGACCACGTCCGGACCGAGTTCCTCGCGGACGAGCTTGAAGGCGGTTCGCATGTCGGGAGCGAGGTAGCGACGGATGTTCATGGTGGTCTATCTCAGGTTCCGATCGTATTGACCAGACGCACCTTGCGGCTGTCCGGGACTTCATTCCAGGCGATGACGTGCATCTGCGGCACGGAGGAGCGCAGGAAACGCGCGAGCACCGGGCGCAGCGTCGGCGACACCAGCAGCACGGCCGGCTGGCCGGACATTTCCTGCCGCTGCGCGACCTCGAGCAGACGCTGCTGGAGACGCTCGGCAAGTCCGGGCTCGAGCCCGGGCGTCGCCGCCCCGGAGGCGATGGTGTTGGTGAGCATCTGCTCGAGCCCCGCCTCGAACGTGACCACGGGAAGCTCCTGCGTACCGCCGCAGATGTCCTGCATGATCTGCCGCGACAGGGCGATGCGCACCTGCCCGATGAGCACCTGCGGATCCTGCGATCGTGCGCCGCACTCGACGAGAGTTTCGAGGATGGTGCGCAGGTTGCGGATGGAGATGCGCTCGGCCAGCAGGCCCTGCAGCACCTTGGCCACCACACTGAGCGGCAGCGTCTTGGGCGTGAGATCCTCGACGAGCTTGGGGGCCTGCTTGGCAAGGTTGGTGAGCAGCTGCTGCACGTCCTCGTGGCCGAGAACCTCGTGGGCGTGCTGACCGATCAACGTGCTGAGATGCGTGGCGATTACCGTGGTCGGATCGACCACCGTGAAGCCGAGCGACTGCGCCTGCTCGCGGACACCGGCCTCGATCCAGTACGCCTCCATGCCGAAGGCCGGATCGCGGGTCTCGATGCCCTCGACCATGCCGAAGACCCGCCCCGGATTGATGGCGAGTTCGCGGTCGGGCATGACCGATGATTCGGCGACCGGCACGCCCGCAAGCATGATGCGATAGCCGGTCGGTGGCAGGTCGAGGTTGTCGCGGATGTGTACCGCCGGCACGAGGAATCCAAGCTCTTGGGAGAGCTTCAGGCGCACGCCGCGGATCCGCGACAGCAGTTCGCCGCCGTGTGCCTTGTCGACGAGCGCTACCAGCCGGTAGCCCACCTCGAGACCGACTCGGTCGACGGGCTGCACGTCTTCCCAAGACAACTCCTTCTTGTCGACGGGCGGCGGCGGCGGCGGCAGATCGAGTGCGGCACGCGCCAGACGCTGCTGCTCCTCGCGACGCCGTACGAGCACGTTCGCCCCGTAGGCGCAGAGCCCCGCTGCGGTGAGGAACATGAGGTTGGGCATCCCGGGAATGACGCCGAGCACGCCGAACACGCCACCGCAGATGTAGAGCATCCGCGGATCGCCAAACAGCTGTTGTGTCACCTCGTTGCCGACGTCCTGGTCGCGCGACATGCGGGTGACGATTACGGCCACAGACGTCGACAGCAGCAGCGCAGGAATCTGCGCGGCGAGGCCGTCGCCGATGGTCAGCAATGTGTAGACCGAAGCCGCATCGCCCAGGCTCATGTCGTGCGCGAGCGGACCGATCACGATGCCGCCGATGATGTTGATCAGCAGGATGAGGATGCCGGCGATGGCATCACCGCGTACGAACTTGCTGGCGCCATCCATCGAGCCGTAGAAATCGGCCTCCGTCCGCACCTCGCCGCGCCGCGTCCGCGCCTCGTCCTGACTGATGAGGCCGGCGTTGAGGTCAGCGTCGATAGCCATCTGCTTGCCGGGCATGGCATCGAGGGTGAATCGCGCCGTGACCTCGGAGATGCGCCCTGCACCCTTGGTGATCACCACGAAATTGATGATCGTCAGAATGATGAAAACGATGATGCCCACGGCGTAGTTGCCGCCGATCACGAAGTGGCCGAAGGACTCGATCACATGACCAGCCGCGGCCGGACCAGTGTGGCCATCGGTGAGCACGACCCGGGTCGAGGCGACGTTCAGAGCGAGCCGGAACAGGGTGGAGATCAGCAGGATCGACGGGAAGATCGCAAAGTCGAGCGGTCTACGCACCGAGAACACCGCGATCAGCACCAGCAGCGACAGCGCAATGTTGAAGGTGAACAGCACGTCGAGCAAGAACGGCGGCAACGGCACCACGATCATCGCCAGCAGCGCGAGGATGGCGAACGGCACCCCCAGGCCTTGGGCGAGCAAGGAGCGCCATGCCGGTACTCCGCCGCGCGGTTCTGCTGAAGCGGACATTTATGCCTTGCCTCCGGCGAGATCGATCTTCTCGACAGCCGGATCGATGACCGGCAGTTGCGGCCGCGCGGTGCCAAAGTTCATCGCGGCCTTCAGTTGGTAGACGTAGGTGAGGACCTGCGCCAGAGCGACGTAGAGCACCCCCGGTACCTCGAAACCGACTTCCACGTGCCGGAAAAGCACGCGGGCGAGCGGCGGGGCGGAGACGATCGGCACCCCGTGCTCCGCACCGATTTCGCGGATGCGCGCAGCGACCTCGTCCGCGCCCTTCGCCACCACCACCGGAGCGCCGTCCCTCCCCTCCTGGTAACGCAGGGCAACGGCGTAGTGCGTCGGGTTGGTGACGATCACGGTCGCGCCGGGGACGTCGCTCATCTGCCGTCCACGGGCCATCTGGCCGCGCAGGCTGCGCAGCCGCGACTTGGTCTCGGGGTTACCGTCCGATTCCTTGAACTCGTCGCGGATATCCTCGCGGGACATCCGCATCTCCTTGCGGAACTGGAACATCTGGAAGGGGCCGTCGATCAGGGCGATCAACCCAAGCGCCGCCGTCATCGCCAACAAGGCGAACGACATGATTCCGACGCTTGCCGCCATCGCCGAGCCGATCGGCATGCTCGCCAGGTGGTTGATGTCGTCCATCCGCGAGTAAATGACCCATACGCCGATCACGCCGACGAACAGGAACTTGGCGAATGCCTTGAGGAGCTCCACCAGGCTGCGCAGGGTGAACATCCGGCCTATGCCCTTCAGCGGATCGAGCCGATCTCCCTTGAAACTGAGCGCCTCGGTGCTGAAGTTCCAGCCACCGATCACCGCCGGAGCGGCGATGGCCGCGACCAAGGTCGCACCGAACACCGGCAAAACGGTGAGCCCTGCCCGCCGGAAGTCCTCTGCGAGGTGACGCAGCATCACATCCGGGTAGAGCAGATCGGTGGAGGAAATTGATAGGCCGCGGGACATCATCTCGGCCAAGTCGGATGCAGCTTTTGTGCCAAACAGAAAAATGGCGGCTGCCGCCGCTACCGACACCGCCGCGGCCGACAGGTCCATCGAACGCGGCACCTGCCCCTTCTTGCGCGCATCCTCCAGGCGTTTGGCTGTAGGTTCTTCTGTGCGGTCTTCGCTGTCCTTCTCTTCGGCCATGGCTGCGCTCCGTCAGGGCCGAGGGGTCTGCTGCAGCGCCAACGCGTCGGCGAACGCTTGGCGCATCAGTTCGAGGAAGCCCTGCTGCATGCCTGGCAGGCCGAGTTGCAGCACCACGAGGCCGAACACCAGGCTGATCGGGAAGCCCACCGAGAAGATGTTCAGGGTGGGAGCCGAGCGGCTGATGAGGCCGAAGGCGAGGTTGGCAACGATCAGGGCAGTGATGCCCGGCAAGGCGATCTGCAGCGCGCCGGCGAACAGCAGCCCGCCCGACATCACCAGTGCCCAGAGTCCGTCACGGCCGATACCCGCCATACCGATCGGCAGCGTGCGGAAGCCATCCACCAGCAACTGGATAATCGCCAGATGGCCGTCGAGTGTCAGGAAAGTCAGCGTGGCGAGCACGACGTAGAACTGTCCCACCGCCGTGGTCGAGATGCCGCGTAGCGGGTCGACATTGAACGCAAACGACAGACCCATGGTGTTGGCGATCAACTGACCTGCCACGCCCACGGCGTCGAAAGCCAGCTGCAGCAGGAAGCCGATGCCGATGCCGATGAGGATCTGCTGGGCGACGATCTGCAGGCCTTCGGGGGAAAACAGCGAGACCTGGGGCAGCTCAGGCAGCAGCGGACCGATCAGGTAAGCGACGAAGCCGGCCAAACCGATCTTCACGCGCGCGGGCAACTGCCGGGAACTGAACAGCGGCGCGACCGAAAAACAGGCGGCTATGCGCACGAACGGCCAGAACCATTCGGCCAGCCAAGCCATCAGTTGCGCCTGAGTGATGCTGACCACGCCTCACCGCAACAGGTTGGGAATGTTGGTGATCAGCGACTGGGTGTAGCTGACGATGACCTTCAGCATCCACGGGCCGGCAACGACCATGGTCACCGACAGGCCGATCAGCTTGGGGATGAACGACAGGGTCTGCTCGTTGATCTGCGTCGCCGCCTGGAACACGCCGACCAGCAGACCGATGGCGAGGATCACGAGCAGCGCGGGCATGCCGAGCACGATCATGGTGATGAGCGCGTCGTTGCCGATGGCCATGACCATCTCGGGGGTCATCGGAGGAAACTCCCGGCGAGCGAACCCATCACCAGCGACCAGCCGTCGACGAGCACGAAGAGCATCAGCTTGAAGGGCAGCGAAATGAGTACCGGCGACACCATCATCATGCCCATGGACATCAGCACCGCGGCCACCACAAGGTCGATGATCACGAACGGGATGAAGAGCAGGAAGCCGATGGTGAAGGCGGTCTTGAGCTCACTGGTGACGAACGACGGCACGAGGATGGACAGCGGCACATCTT
Organism: Steroidobacteraceae bacterium; assembly: GCA_044375655.1. Lineage (GTDB taxonomy): Bacteria > Pseudomonadota > Gammaproteobacteria > Steroidobacterales > Steroidobacteraceae > UBA964. Next base: position 23,807 of record JBILMF010000015.1, read on the forward strand.
CCGGCTTGTCGAAGCCCTGACCGCCGGAGATGCGCACGAAGGTGGCGATGTCGCTCTCGCGGGTCTGGTCGAGCATGAAAGCCTTGAGCGGCACGAGGGCCCGATCGATCGCGGTGCTGGCGTCGATCGTGCCGGCCTGATACGGCTGCAGGGCTTCGGTGCTGATGCGCTCGACCACCGGCGCCATCACGAACAGCGTCAGGAAGAGAGCGAGACCGATGAGTACCTGGTTGGGCGGGGTCTGTCCCGCACCGATTGCCTGCCGCAGGATGCCGAGGACGATGATGATGCGGGTGAAGGCGGTCATCATCAGCAGGATCGCCGGCAGCAGCGACAGCAGGGTCATGAGGATCAGCGCCTGCAGCGTGAGGCTGTAGGTCTGACCACCGCCCTGTGCCGCCTGCACAGTCAGAGCCGGCAGGCTGATGCTGACGCCCGTGTCCTGCGCGAGCAGCAGCGAAGGCAGTACGCAGAACAGTGTCCCGAGGGCGGCCGCGAAGCGGCCGCGGGACGATGAGCCGATCCGGATCATTTGCCCAGGCTCCGCCGCAGCAGGTCGACGAAGCGCTCGCTGCCCATCGGTACCGGCAGGTTTCCGCTAGGTTCGGACGCGCCCGGCGTGACCGCCCCGACGGTGGGCACCGCCGCGGTGCGATGCAGGATCGCTACCCGCCCATCGCCCACCCCGAGCACCAGGCGGGTGCCATCGACCTCGAGCAGCACGACCCGCTCTTTGTTGCCGACGGTGATCTCGTCCACGACGCGCATCGCAGCTTGTGCGCTGCGCGGCGTCTGCCGCAGCCGGCGGGCGATCCACCCGACCAGCAGTATCGTGGCGATCACCAGCGCCAGCGACCCGAAGATCTGCAGCACCCCGGCGCCAGAGCCGATTTCCGTCGATGTGGCCGTCGGTGTGGTCGGCGCGGCGAACTTGCCGCCCGCGAGCGCGGCGACCGGAGCCAGTAGGGCGACCCCCAGGGCGAGCAACCTTGGAAACACTGATGAAACCCCTCGCCTCACTTGAGCTTGCGGATCCGTTCGGCCGGGCTGACGACGTCGGTGAGACGGATGCCGAACTTGTCGTTGATGATGACCACCTCGCCGTGAGCCACCAGCGTCCCGTTGACGAATACGTCGAGCGGATCGCCTGCGGCCCGGTCGAGTTCGACCACGGAACCCTGATTGAGCTGCAGCAGGTTGCGGATCGGGATTCGGGTACGCCCGACCTCGAGCGACAAGGTGACGGGTACCTCGAGGATGACGTCCAGGTTGACGTCGCCACCGGCCGCACCATCCCCGCCAAGATTTTCGTTCGGAGTGAGCGGGTCGAAGGCAAAAGGATCTTGATTCTCGTTCATGACTGGTTAGTGCTCCTGCGCGGGGCCGGCGATGGTCGTGACATCGACCAAACGGCCATGCACGAAACGCTCGGAAACCTTCACCGACAACTGACCGCGGGAGGCCCCGAACTGGCCACGGAAAACCGGCACGTCCTCGGCGTAGACGAGCACTTTGCCGTTGAAATCGCAGGGGATGACATCGCCCGCCTTGAGGTCGAGCAACTTGGAGATGAGCATCTGCGACCGACCGACGACCGCGTTCAGCGTGACCTCCGCGTCCTTCATCTCCTCGCGGAGGCTGCGGGCCAGGCGCCGGTCGTCGTCACCGCTCTCGTCGCGGAACGCCCTTTCCAGCAGTGCACGGATAGGCTCGATCATGCTGTAGGGGATCGCCACCATCATGCGCGTGGTGGCACCCATGATCTCGAGTTCGTGGTCGGTGACCAGCAACACCTCGTTGGGGTTCATCACGGTGGCGAACAGCGGGTTGCTCTCCGCCGCCGTCACCTCGACCTTGAGCGGCATGACGCTCGCCCAGGCGGCCGTCATCTCGCGCACGGCGAGCTCGCGGAACATCTGCGTGATGCGCTCCTCGGCACTGGTGAAGTCGCGGTTGCGGATGCGGCGCACTTCGCCGCGACCGCCGAAAAAATTGTCCACCAGCGAGGCCACCATGTCGGAGGTGAACACCAGCAGCGCGAGGCCGCGCAAGGGGGTCATGCGCAGCACGTTGATCGAGGTGGGCATCGCCATCTCGGAGATGAATTCGGCGTACTTGACGGTGCGAAAAGGCGCCACCTGCATCTGCGCAGGCCGCCGCAGGGTACGGACGATCGCCTCGCGATAGGAGCGGCAGAAGCGCTCGTTGACGAGATCGAAGGTCGGCATCCTGCCGCGCAGGATGCGCACCTCGCGTCCGAGATCGTAACGTCGCGCTTCGCGCGGGTCGCTGCCGCCGTCGATGCTGACACGGCCCTCGTTCATGCCGTTCAGCAGGGCATCGACTTCTTCCTGATTGAGTACCGGTTCGTTTGAGCTTGGCATGGCCGCCCCTCACTGCATGACGAAGCTGGTGAAGAGGATGTTCTCGACCTTCTTCGGGTCACCGCCGATGGAGGCGACAGCCTTGCGGACGCTCTGCAGCGCTTCTTTACGCAGCTTTTCCTTCCCCTCCTTGGTCGCAAGGAAGTCGGAGTTCTGCTGACCAAGCAGCATCAACAGGTCGTTGCGCAACAGCGGGTCGTTCGCCTTCAGTTTCTCGGCGAGTTCCGGCGAACGCACTGCAACCTGGATCTCGATCTGCAGGAAACGGAAGGTCTGGGTACCCTCGAAATTGACGACGAAAGCCGGCTCGAAAGCGTGATAGCTGAGGGGCACGACGGATACGGTCGGGGCGCTTCCCGGCTTCGCCTGTTGCTGGGACCACCAGAAGTAGCCGCCACCGCCACCGCCCGCCAGCACAACCACGCCGATAATGGGCAGCAGCAACTTGCTCTTGCCCGACGGGGGGGCCTCGGCGGCACCCTTCTTGTCTTTGTCTTTCTTGCTCTCAGCCACTGCTCGCTCTCCTTTGCCCTTGCGGGCGTTAGGACACGAGCAAAGCCCGTGCCAACGTCAAAAAGCCGACGTCATGGGAGGAGCCTCAGACATAGAGGTCGAGGTCGGTACGCTTTGAACGCCGGAAACCGGCAGGCGGCCCGCCAAACTCGGCGCCTCCCCCATGGAGGTCCGCGGCGGACGCCCTCGATGGCAGCCCCCCGGGACGCTCGGCCCCCCGGGCGAGTTGGCTGGCTATCGAGGCGTCCAACAATCGCAACCCTGCGGCCCCCAGCAACTCCCGCAACTGCGGCAGTGCCTGCTCAAGGACCGCGCGGGTCTGCGCCACGGCCGCCCCGAACGCTACGTTAACCTGCCCCTCGTGCAAGGTCACGCGGACTTCGAGTGAGCCAAACTCGTCCGGCGCGAGGCGGATCACTGCCTCGTGGGTCCCCGAGGCCACGAGTTGGCCGAGCTGCGTCGCAAGCGCGCCGCCAAGATCCGCTGAGTCGAACGGCACCGGCAACGCATCCGGAGTTGGGCCTGGTGCCGCTTCGGGCAGCGGCGCAGACCGCGGCTGCGATTCGCCGGACCGAGAGCGCTGCAACATGCTCATCAAGGACGAGTCGACCTGCAATTCGATGGGCTTGGCCCCATGACGCTCGACCGAGCGACGGTTGAGCAGCACGGCGGCTGCGGCGTCCGCAGCACGGGGCAGCGTCGACGATTCGACCAGGGACGCGCCGGCCGCCTCGGCCGGATGCTCGTGGCGATGGGTGCTGCCGGATGTCCGAGTTCGGGACTGATCCGTTGGCGGCAACTGCGCAGCGCCCAACCGGGCGAGCGAGGAGCCGGGCGGCGCCCGCGTGACGAGGATCTCGCGGAGCTCTCCGGAGAGGGTTGCCGGCGAAGAAGCCACGTTCTCCGGCACGGAGGCGGACGGCGGTGTCGGCGGTGCGCCCCCTGCCCTCACCCTCGTAGCAGTCGGCGCCGGACCTGCAGACTCGCGGGCGAGCGGTATGAGTTCGGCCGCATCTGCCGGCCCGGCTGGCCGGCGCGGAGGGTCCTGAGAGTCGCTCGGTGCAGGCACTGGTGCGGCGGCTGCAACGGGCGAGGCCGGGGTCGCCTTCGCGGCCGAAGCCGGGGTTGCCGCCGCGGGCGAAGCCGCAGTTGCCATCGCGGGCGAAGCCGCAGTTGCCGTCGCGGGCGGAGCCGCAGTCGAGGCCGCGGACGGCGGTGGCATCGCGGCGCCGATACCCGGATTCGACGGCAACGCCGCGCCGGCCGCGCGCGGAAGCTGCGGCGGCGGCACCATCGGCGGGACGACTGGCGGCACAAGCAGGCTCGCACTCAGCTCGCCCACCACTTGATCGAAAGGGTCGTTTCCGCGCCGCGATCGCCGACGCTCGCGCTCTATCGCGCCTGATCCGTCCTGATTTGTGGTCGCCAGCTTGACGAACTGGTCGACTCCAGAGCTGCTCACGCGTCAGCGACCGCGATCCGCGGAGTACGCTGCGCCCGCTCGTCGATCTCACGTTGTTCGCGGCGGTTGTCGGCCTGGCGGTCCTCGGTGCGCCAGCGCTCGACTACCGCACCGACCGCACGGTTTTGCACGGCGACATCGCGCAGCTTGTGCTGCAACTGGACCCGCTCCAGCTCCAGCTGGGCGACCACCGACTCCTGCTGACGGATCGCATCCGACAGACGAGCGATGAAGGCCTGGAAGTCGAGCAGGGCTCGGCCGTTCATGCCGAGCGCGACGCGCGAGCCGAAGCTGCCCTCATACTCGCCCTTGTACTGCGCCAGCTGCTCAAGACGGCTGCGTGCCTCCGCGAGTCTGGCGTCGGCGCTTTGCAGCCGCGTGGCGGCTTCCCGCTCACCGGTCTGCAGGGATTGTCGGTAGAGCCCGAGGCGTTGTTCGCGTTTCATTTGATGAGGCTCCGGGGACCTGATGGGATGGTCGGGTGGCTGCCGTTACTGCAGCAGTGCGAAGAGTTCGTTGATGCTGTCGTCGAAAGCCGCGCTCTCGTACGGGCGTTGGGCGAGGAAGGCACAGATCCCCGGCCACAACTGGATCGCGCGATCGACGGTCGGGTTCGACCCCGGCTTGTAGGCACCAAGATTGATCAATTCCCGCGACTGGTTGTAGGCCGCGAGCAGTTCGCGCAGCAGCCGCGCGGCTTCGGTCTGCTGGGGTGGCACGATTTCGTGCATCACGCGGCTGATCGAAGCCTCGATGTCGATGGCAGGGTACTGGCCGGACTCGGCGATCCGCCGCGACAGCACGATGTGTCCGTCGAGGATAGCGCGTGCCGCATCGGCGATCGGGTCCTGCTGATCGTCGCCCTCGGTAAGCACCGTGTAGAACGCCGTGATCGAACCGCGGCCGCCGGAACCGTTGCCGGCACGCTCCACGAGCTGCGGCAGCTTGGCGAACACCGATGGGGGGTATCCCTTGGTTGCCGGCGCCTCGCCCACGGCAAGCCCGATCTCACGCTGCGCCTGCGCGAAGCGTGTCAGGGAATCCATGAGCAAAAGCACCGATCGCCCCTCGTCGCGAAAGTGCTCCGCGATCGCGGTGGCCAGCATCGCACCCTGCAGGCGCAGCAGCGGCGGCGCGTCCGCCGGCGCGGCCACCACGACCGCGCGCTTGCGATCCTCGGGACCGAGGATGCGCTCGACGAACTCTTTGACTTCGCGACCGCGCTCGCCAATCAGCCCGACGACGATCACCTCGGCGGCGGTGTAGCGGGCCATCATGCCAAGCAGCACGCTTTTGCCGACGCCACTGCCCGCGAACAGACCGATGCGCTGTCCACGCCCTACCGTCAACGCGGCGTTGATCGCGCGTACGCCGACATCGAGCGGCTCGCTGATCGGATCGCGATCGAGGGGGTTGATGGTTCCGCCCATCAGAGGGCGCGGCTGGCAACCGCGGATCGGCCCGCGCCCGTCGAGCGGGTCGCCCGCTCCGTCGATAATGCGGCCAAGCATGCCATCGCCGATCGCCACCGAGCCGGCGCGGCGCGTGGGGATCACGCGCGTATCCGGCTCCAGGCCCTGCAACGACCCGGTGGGCATCAGCAGCAGACGATCACCCGAAAATCCGACGACCTCAGCCTCGGTAGCCGGGACGTGACGGGAGACCAGCGAGCAGCGGTCGCCGACCGCAGCCTGGCAACCGCGCGCCTCGAGCATCAGCCCGATCATGCGGGTCAGGTGCCCCTCGACGGGTGGCAACGGAACACGCTGCACCTGCGCGGTGAACTGCTGCAGGCGATCGCCGAACACTGAAGTCATCTCAAGCCTCCCTCCGCTTCAAGCTCGGCGAGCACATCGCCGCGGATGGGTCCGCGGGATTCGGCGAGCACCGCCTCGCAGGCAACCGCCACTCGGGTGTCGAGACGGGCGTCGATCTGCGAAGAGTCGAGGATGACGCGGACGCCGCTGCGCCCGACGCTGGGGTCATCGACGAGCGACCAGGCTGTCTCGTTGCGCAGGGCGTCGAGCCGCTCGCGGACCGCGGCGGCATCGGCCGGATGCAGGTGGACGCGCAACTCGCGCGCCGAGGCCGGCAGCTCGCGGATGCAGGCACGGATGATTTCGATCACTTGTGCGGGATCCTGCTGCAGATCGCGGCGCGCGAGCTGGGCGCCGACGCCAAGGGCGAGGCGCGCCATTTCCTCGGTTGCTGCATCATCGAGCCGCTCCAGCGGCCGGGCCATCTTCGCGAACACGTCGGACAGCGAAACGATGGTGTCCTCGAGGCGCTGCAGGCGCGCGGTAACTTCGGCGGCGGCGGCCTCGATGCCCTCGCTGTAGCCACGCTGGAAACCGGCCTCGATGGCCGCCTGGATAGCCGCCTTGGCTTCGTCTTCGATCTCGGTAGCAGCCGGGTTGCGCCCGCGGAATGTGACCAGCGGGCCGCTGACCCGAGGCGGCTCCCAGCGCCGCCCGAGACCGGGGGCATGACCCGCGAGCGCCTCAGACATAAGCCTCTCCGCCGCGCGAACCCAGCGTGATCGTGCCCTCGTCCGCCAGCCGTCGCGCGACATCCAGAATCTCGCGCTGCGCGCCCTCGACCTCCGAGAGCTTGACCGGCAGCGCGGCTTCGAGGTCATCCTTGAGCATTTCCGCGGCACGCTGCGACATGTTGTTGAAAATCTTTTCCTTGAGGACGTCGTCGACGCCGCGCATGGCAAGCAGCAGCTTGTCGCTCGCCACCTGGCGCAGCAGCTCCTGCATGGCCCGGTCGTCGAGCTCGTTGAGGTCGTCGAACACGAACACCAGATCTTCGATGCGCTTGCCGAGATCCGGATCCGCATCCTTGATGTCGCGCATGACCGTCGATTCGACGCGCGGATCGAGGTAGTTGACGATGTCGGCGACGATCTTCGGGCCGCCGAAGCCGGCGGCCTGCAGGCGCGCGGCGCTGCCGAGCTGCCGTTCCATGACCGCGTCGAGTTCCTCGAGCGCGTCCGGCTGGATACCTTCCATCGTCGCCACGCGCATCAGCACATCGGCCCGGATCTCCTCCGGAAGAGCGGCGAGCACCTTGGCGGAGTGGGCGGATTCGAGTTGTCCCAGAATGATGGCGATGATCTGCGGATGTTCCACGCGGATCATGTCGGCGACGGCCTTCGGCTCCATGTACTTTAGGGAGTCGATGCCCTTGGACGCACGACCCAGCAGGATCTGGTCGATGATCCCCGAGGCCGCGCTCTCGCCCAGCGCCTCGACGAGGGCGTTGCGGACAAAGTCGGCATTGGCGACACCGAAGCCGGTGGTCGAGTCGACCTCGGAGATGAAGTTGCCGATGAGATCGGTCACCTCGTCGCGAGACACATCGGCGATCTGCGCCATGGTCGTGCCAATCTTCTGCACCAGTTTCTGCGGCAGGTGACGCAGCACTGCTGCAGCCTCCTTCTCGCCGAGAGTCAGCAGCAGGATTGCGGCGCGCTCGATGCCCGGGCGCGGGCTGGCATTTAAAGAGACGTCAGGCATTGTTCATGGCCCATTTGCGTACCACCTGCGCGACCCGCGCCGAGTCCCCCTGGACCAGCGCCCGGGCCGCCTGCACATTCTGCTCGTACTTGGTGACGCCCGCCGGCTTTGCACCGGGCTCGCCGCCAACGCCGTCGCCGCCCTCGCCGCCCGCCTTGGCAAGACCGCCGGCACCCGCCGCTTCGAAGATGGCGGGCAGGTAGTCGTCGTCGAGCTCGCTCTCGGACCGCGCCGGCGCGAGGATGTCCGTGAGCCGCTGCAGCAGCGGGCGCACGACGAAGAGCACCAACATCACGAGCGCCAGCAGTCCAGCCGCCAGCTTGAGTACGTCGAGGAACCAGGCCTGCTCCCAGATCGGCAGCGACTCCATCTCGCCCTCGGGAACGCGCGGCTCGCCACGCCACGGGCTGTTGACCACGCTGACGCTGTCGCCACGCGCCGCATCGAAGCCCACCGCGTCCTTGACGAGCGTGGTGATCCGGTCGATCTGCTCCCGGGTCAGCGGTGCGTCCGTAAAGCGGCCGTCCCGACCCTGCACCTGAATGTTGTCGACGAGCACCGCGACCGACACGCGCCGCAGCCGTCCGGCGGGCTGCCGAGTGTAGGCGACCGTCCGATCGATCTCGTAATTGCGCGTTGCCTGTGTCGACGTCGGAGTGGCCGACGTCGCGGCGGCCCCCGGCGTCGTCGCGGCAGCCTGCGCCGCCGCACCCGGCGGAGCCTGTGCCGGCGCGGGTGCCGCCTGGTTCGAGGCCGAGCCCGGTACGCCTATCGCTACCGTGGACTGACCACTGCGATCCTCGGAGATCTGCTCGCTGCGTACCACTGCGCTTTGCGGCGAGAACTGCTCACGCGCCTCTTCGCTCGCGCTCATATCCACCTGCGCGCTGACCTCGGCACGTACCCGGCCGGGACCCACGAGCGGCGAGATCAGCGCCTCTACCCGCTGCGCGTACATCTCCTCGAGCTGCCGGGCAAAATCCATGAGCTGTTCGCGGGCGGCGAACTCGTCACGCCCACGCGGCGATGACAGCAGCCGCCCGCCCTGATCGACCACCGTGATCTGGCTGGTGTCGATGTCGGGTACCGCCGAGCCCACGAGGTTGACGATCGAATCGACCTGTTCGGACGACAGCCGACGCCCAGACCGCAGTTGCAGGAAAACGCTGGCCCGGCCAGGCGTACGGTCGCGGATGAAGGTCGAGTTGCGCGCCGAGGCGATGTGTACACGCGCCGAGGCAACCTGCTGCATGCTCGAGATAGTTCGTGCAAGCTCTTGTTCTAGCGCGTGTTGATACCGGGCTCCCTCCATGAACTGGGACATCCCGAAGCCGTTTTCCTGAGCCAGGTTGGCGAATCCGCCAGTCGACAGCGTGCCCTGCTCGGCGAGCAGCATCCGGGCCTCGTGGATGCGCTCGGCCGGGATCGACAGGCTGCCTGAGCCCGGGTCGACCCGATACTCGATGCCGGCTGCCGACAGCGCCTTGGTGACCGCGGCGGCCTCGGCATCGGGCAGCGTCGCGTATAGCACGGAGTACGTTGGACCCTTAGTCCACAGGGTGACACCCACCCCAGCCGCCACGGCGGCCGCAAGGCCGACCAGCAGCAGCATCGGCTTGAGCCCTGCCGACAGGGCGGGCATCAGACCGCCCCCGGCTCCCGTATTGGTCATCGCTTGGCTTGCCATCGACTAGTTCCCCGACTGTTTCGTAACCACTGCCGAATACTCTTCTGCTGCAGCGTGGCTCAAACAGGCATGTTCATGATGTCTTGATACGCCGAGATCATGCGGTTGCGCACCTCAACGGCGCCGCGGAACGCGATGCTCGATTTCTGCATGTCCAGCATGACCTGCGGCAACTCCACTCCGGGGGTGCCTCGCTGGAATGCCATTGCGGTCGATGAGGCTGTGGACTGCATGGCACTGACGGTATCGAGCCCATTCTTGAGGACCGAAGCGAAACTGACCTTCGGCGCAGGGTTGGCCAGATCAACACCGGGCAGCGGCCGTTCGATCCGCATCGAGGGTGCACCGGTCTGCTCACGCAGCGTCCGAATCTGCGACAACACGCGGTCAATGTCGATCTGACTCATCGGGGCGACCTCGGCAATGCTCTTGTCGCCCTAACCAAGCAATTTGCGTGCCGGTCACCGCCCGGACCGAAAACCGGCACTCCGTCAACAAACCGTCGTCCGCCGCCAGTTGATCATCACTTTCAGTCGCCGGCGTCCCCCACTGACATGCCGAACCGCCGCATCTTTTCCACCAACGTAGTACGGCGCAGCCCGAGTAGGCGGGCTGCCTGCGAAACCGTGCCGCCACTGCGGGACAGCGCCTCGAGAATCAGTTGCTGCTCGATGGCGTAGAGATGCGCCTTGAGATCGAGGCCATCCTGTGGAAGCGACGCCGAGGCTCCGGCCATCTCGCCATTGCCCGTCGCGCCCCCCTGCCCGTTCCCGCTCCGCGACGCCGCGACCGGCTCAATCGGCGCCGCGCCACCCGTCCCGGCTGGCAGCCCCGTATCGGCGCCGTCGGCTGCCTCCTGCGGCGCGTCCCCGGGGCCGACGAAAATCTGTCCGGCATACTCCTCAGCCAGCGCCCCCCCTGCTCCGGCTCCCTCGAATGCCGGATCGGTCGACTGCTCGGCACCGGGCTCCGGCGGTGTTTCCGCAAGATCGACCAGCAACTGTGACAAGGCATGCTCGTCGAGAAAGCCGGCGCGGTAACGGGTGGGCAAGTCCAGCAGGTCAACTGGGCGGTCACCGTTGAGCACGCTGAGCCGCTCGATGAGGTTGCCGAGTTCGCGCACGTTGCCTGGCCACGAGTAAGACTTGAGCGCCTCCAACGCCCGGCCAGCAAGCCGCAGCGGCGCGCGCCCGGCGGCGACGTTCTGGGCCGCAAACTCCTCGATCAACACAGGCAGATCGTCGAGCCGTTCGCGCAGGCTGGGCATCTCGATCGGGAAGACGTTCAGTCGGTAGAACAGATCGCCCCGGAACTGCCCGCGACTGATCGCATCCTCAAGGTTGCGGTGGGTTGCGGCAATGATGCGGACGTTGCAGCGGATCGGGGTGTGGTTGCCCACCCGCTCGAACACCCGTTCCTGCAGCACCCGCAGCAGTTTGACCTGCATCGGCAGACTCATGTCGCCGATCTCATCGAGAAACAGCGTGCCGCCTTCGGCGACTTCGAATCGACCCCGTCGCGCCGTGTACGCGCCGGTGAAGGCCCCCTTCTCGTGCCCGAAAAGTTCGCTCTCCAGCAGTTCGGCGGGAATCGCCCCGCAATTGACTGCGACGAACGGACTGCCACGACGAGGACCACTGTCGTGTATCGCACGGGCCACAACTTCCTTGCCAGTACCGGACTCGCCGAGGACCAGCACACTCGACTCGTGGGCCGCGACCTTGCTGATCAGCTGGCAAACCAGCTGGATCGCGGTCGAACTGCCGCTCGGCAAACGCGCAGAGAACCCCGCGTTTTCAGCGGAGTGATTGAATTGTCTGGTTGCCGTCCGGGGAACGCCCGGAAGACCTGTGCGCCCTCCTGCCACGCGGCCGTTATAAGCCACGTTTTTGACGCAGGCGAGCCGAAAGTACCGAGACTGTTCCAGAATGGAACAGAGTCGCCTGAATCAGCCGGCTGTCGGCACCCGTTAGTCTTACCGAGCCGCGGATCGCGTCCCGGCGACTTGCCGCCTGTGGGCGCGGAAAATCAGCCGCTCAAGCTGATCGGCTTCGGACTCCGTAAGCGGATCGAATTGAAGGCGGACGCGGCCTGCCCCCGCCTCGACGTCGACGATGGTTCCGTAGAGCCGCAACGGCCGCGGAACCTGCGGATGGATGAACAATTCGGCAACGCCGCGGCTACCCCGCTCGGGCAGCATTCCGCGTGGGGTCCAGTACATACCGCGAAAATCGAGTTCCAGCTCGAGCTTTTCAGCCGAGCCGCCATGGCTGGCCGCCCGCAACTCGAGCAACAGTTCCATCACCAGCGTCAGCTTGACGTCGAGCCGACGCAACTCGCTCATCAGCGCAGGATCGAGGTCGCTGCGATCCGACGACGGTCGATCGTCGAACAACTCGCAGGCCTGAAAAACCCCGAGGTTATGTACCGTATCGGCGTGGCTGGCACGGGCAGTATCACCAGCCGCCAACGGGTGATAGACCAGCGGAACGCTGGTTCGGAGGACGAGCCCGTCCTCCTGCACCATCAATAACGCCCGACGCCAGGGGCCCGGGCAGCGGGAGCGGCCGCGGGCAACGGCGCAGCGAGCGGACGGCCGCCGGCAACACCCCCGGGCGCCGGGGCGGCCGGCTGCCCTGCCTGGCGGGCGTCGGGCGCGATCGCCGCCCAGGCCGAGCGGATCTCGCCAAGCAGCGCGGCCAGGTGCGGCAGGTGAGCCCGCTTGCTCGGTACCATCGCCACCAGCAACTGCCGCGAGATGTACTCGTACAGGTTGTCGAGATTTGCGGCGATCTCTCCTCGACTCAGGTCAAGGCAGGCTCGCAACTCATCAACGATGGCGATCGCACGCTGCAGGTGCAGCGTCGCGTCAACCGAGGCTCCGTTCTGCGCGCAGCCGCGGGCCTGCGCGATGCGCTGTAGCGCGCCGTCGAGCAGCATCAGAATGAGTTTGTGCGGATCGGCCTCAGCCACCCCACCATGGGCGGCGATCTGGCGGTAGGCGTTCGATCCGTTGGTCTTTGCGAAGGACATCAGTTACTCCGGGGCGACTATCCGGGGACACCACTATCCGGGGACACTGTGGTTAACGACGGCCCGCAGAGAAACTTTAGCCTGCCCCGGCCTCGTCCGGGAGAGCCACGTCGAGTCCCCCTGCGAAGTCGATGTCGCTCACGAACCAATCCTGGAAATGAAACTGCTCGTACCCTGCATCTCGTTGAGCATTTTGTCGAGGTTGATGAACTGGGCCTGGTAGCGCTTCTGGATGGTCGCCAACCGTGCCTCCATCAACTCCCGGTCTTTCGACAGCCGGGCTTTTTCCTGCGTAAGTCCGGTGGTTCGCTGGGTGAGAGCCCCCGATGAGCCGATTTGGGCGGTGATGACGCTATCGACCCGGGCGGCGAGCCCGTCGGTGGCCGAAAACATCTTGGCCACCTCGCCCAGGTTGGCGTTGAGCGCGGTCGTCAACTGGCTGTCGTTGACCGTCAACTTGCCGTCGGACCCGAAGCGGATACCGATGGCACCCAACATGTTGTAGGAACTCGAGGCGGAGGTAGTCGCGCTGGTCAATTCGCGGCGCAAAGTGCTCTCGAGGGTGCGCAACGTAGCGTCACCGAGCAGCGGCCCCCCGACCCGGGTGTTGGGATCATACGCACGCAACCGCGCCGCCTGCGTCTGGAATGCGTTGTACTCGTTGACGAAGCGGTTGATCTGCGCCTTGATGGCGCTCTGATCGATGCTGACGCTGAGGTTGAGCGTGGTGCCCGGCTTGGCCGACACGAGGTTGAGCGTCACGCCCTCGACGTTGCCGCTCAGGGTGTTGGTGGCGGAGGTCACCGTGATGCCATCGATCTTCACTTCCGCATCCTGCGCGGCGACGGTTTCGGTGAATCCACCGACGAAGGTATCGAGGCCGTCGAGCGGGTTGTTGACCGTCATCGAAATGGCGTTGGCTGCTCCGGTGTTGGTGGCGCTGACGGTCAGACGCGCTCCGGTCGCGGTCGTGAGGATCGAAGCCTGAATCCCGGTGTTCCCGGAAGCACTGTTGATGGCGGTACGCAGATCCGCGAGCGTTGCACCCGGTGCTACGGTCACCGTGAACGACTGTCCGTTCTGCGTGAAAACGAGGTCTCCGGAGCCCACGAGAGCGGTGGACCCGCCCGCCTGCTCCGCCGACGATCGCCGATGCGCCGAAGCCAGGCGAGTGACCTCTACCGAGTAGCTGGCCGGTACCGCGGCCGACGTGACCGTGGTGGTGAATACCGCCGTGTCCGAGCTGGTGGCGCGCTTCGTGCTGAGCGCATCGGCTGTCTTGATGCCGGAGAGCGCGGACTGCAGCGACGACAGGGCCGTGCGCAAAGTGCCGACCGCTGTCGTTTTGGAGGTGTTGGCGGACTCCTGACGGGCGATACGCCGCTCCAGCGGCGCGCGTTCAGCCGCCACCAGCTGAGAGACGAGGGTATTGACGTCAAGACCCGAGGAGGCAAGACCAGCCATGGAACGATCCTCTGCAAAGCGAGTGTTACGACGAGCCAGAACAAGCAAGTTCCGTGCCCGAAAAAAAACTCCGATGGCCAGCTCCACCCGGCCACCGGAGCCCTTCAGTCCACCCTACAGCCACCCGGTCGATAGGTGGCTCTCGGCAACCATCTCAATGCACCGTCACTGGATGGTAACCGGCGCCCGTAACTCGAGCACCGGCTGGGGAACCGGCTCCGCCGTGCCGACGTCGGCCTGCTCCCGCAGGTCGCTCTCAGCCGCCGCCAACAGCTCGCTCACCCCGTAATTGAGGTTCAGCAGGGCTGTGCTCAGCGCGCGGACCGGTCCACCCATGTGCACTGCCAGCGCGAGGCCGAGGTTCCGCCCGTTGGCAGCCTCGCCCTCAAGGCTCTGCGCCAGCCACTGGATCGCCGTCAGCAGCTGCCCAGCATTAGCCTCGAGACGTCCCAACTCTTCGTTGTAACCCGTTGTTGTCATTGATGATCCTCCTCGCTGGCAACCCGCCGCCCCGAGTCGGGACGGCGGGCTGCCGCTGCGTCTCTGCCGACGCTGGCAATACCCCGATCAGCGCAGCAGCGAGAGCACGCCGCCCTGTGAGGCATTCGCCTGCGAGAGGATGGCCATACCCGACTGCTGCAGGATCTGACCACGGGTGAGTCGCGCTGTTTCGATCGCAAAGTCGGCGTCCTGGATCCGCGATCGCGAGGCTGTCTGACCCTCGAGTGCGATCCGCTGGGCGTTGATGGCCTGCTCGAAGCGGTTGGAGGCCGCGCCGAGCTTCGCGCGGTTGCTGTTCACCGAGGCGAGT
>JBILMF010000100.1:0-11639 GCA_044375655.1 Steroidobacteraceae bacterium
TGCATCCTGTACGGCCTGCCGAGCAGCCGGGTGGAGGTGGTGGTGCACCGCCAGAGTCTGGTGCATTCGCTGGTCGAGTACATCGACGGGTCCATGCTGGCGCAACTCGGTTCGCCCGATATGCGCACGCCGATCGCCCACGCGCTCGGCTGGCCGGAGAGGATCGACTCCGGTGTACAATTCCTCGATCTCGCCCGTGCCGGCGTGCTGCAGTTCGAGCCTCCGGACACGGGCCGTTTCCCCTGTCTGCGGCTTGCCCGGCAGGCAGCCGAGGCGGGTGGGCTCGCGCCAGCCATCCTCAATGCGGCCAACGAGGTCGCCGTGGCGGCGTTCCTGGAGGGGCGTTTGAACTTCAGCGGTATCCCGGCGGTCATTGATGCGGTCATGAACGCCGTTCCGGCCGGGCCGGCCAGTGACCTTGGCAGTGTGCTCGCCGCCGACGCGGCGGCTCGCGCGGCCGCGGCGCAGCAGCTGGCAGCCCACGGCGCGACGGTCGGAGTTGCGGGAGCAGGGACGCACTGATGGATTTTCTCTGGACGATTGCCGGCTTCATCGTGGCCGTGAGCCTGCTCGTCACGGTGCACGAGTACGGGCACTACTGGGTGGCACGCCGGCTGGGTTTCAAGGTGCTGCGCTTCTCGGTGGGCTTCGGTCCCGCGCTGTGGAGCCGGACGGCCGGCGCCGACCGCACCGAGTACGTGTTCGCAGCCTTGCCGTTCGGCGGCTACGTGAAGCTGCTCGACGAGCGCGAGGGCCCGGTGCCGCCGGCCGACCTCGATCGCTCGTTCACCCGCAAGGCGCCGTGGCAGCGCATCCTCGTACTGCTGGCGGGTCCGCTGTTCAACATCGCGTTCGCCATCGTCGTGCTCTGGGCCATCCTCTGGGTGAGCGGTGAGCCGCAGGTGAAGCCGGTGGTCGGCCGGGTGGTTCCCGAGTCCCTCGCGGCGCGCGCCGACCTGCGCAGCAACGACGAGTTCCTGCGCATCGAGGGGCGCGAGATCAAGACCCACTCCGACGTCATGCTTGGGCTCGTCGAGGCGATCAGCGACGACGGCAGGGTGGATATCGAGGTGCGTCGGCCGGGGTCGGGGGTGCGCGTCCTCGAGTTGCGCATCGAAGATGAGGCGGTGCGCCGCTCGCTGACCGAGCCGTCGGCTTTGCTGCCGGGGCTCGGCTTGCGCTTCTGGACGCCGCCCGTGCCCGCCGAAATCGGCAAAGTCGACGCCGGCGGCCCGGCGGCGCTGGCCGGATTGCAGCCCGGTGACCGGATCACCGCCGTGGACGGCGAGCCGGTGGCGGACTTTCCTGCCTTGGTGGAAGCGATCTCGGCGCGACCGAACCGCGACATATCCATCGACTATCTTCGCGAGGGCAGCGCCGGCCGGTTGACGCTACGCAGCACGGCCGATCTGGTCGATGGCCGCGAGGTGGGGCGCATCCGCGTGCAGACACCGCCGCCGCCCCCCTGGCCAGCGGAGATGGTCTCGCACCGCGACTACGGGCCGCTGGAGTCGCTCGGTACCGCCACGCTGCGCGCCTGGGACATGACCGTGCTGCAGGCGAAGATGTTCGTGCGCATGCTCTCCGGGGAAGTCTCGCTCAAGAACCTCTCCGGACCAGTGACCATCGCGGAGTTCGCCGGCGAGTCGGCGCAGAGCGGACTCACCGAGTTCCTCGGATTCCTCATCGTCATCTCGCTCAGCCTCGGCTTCCTCAACCTGCTGCCGATCCCGATCCTCGACGGCGGACAGATCGTCTATCAGCTCGTCGAGTGGCTGCGCGGCTCGCCGATTCCCGAGCGGGTGCAGGCGATGGGGCAGCAGGTCGGAATAGTCCTGCTGCTCATGCTCATGGGCGTGGCTCTCTTCAACGATTTCACGAGGCAGCTCGGTTGACCCAGCGCATCCATATCGTCACCGCCGCGGCCCTGCTGGCCGCGCCGTATCTCGCCGGCGCCACGCTGCAGGCGCAGCAAACCGCCTCGCCACCGCCTGCCGAGGGGGCGTCCACGCCCGCTGCGGAGCCGCCGCCCGCCGCGGAAGGATCGCCAAGGCTGCAGGCTCCTCCGGTGCTGCGCGTCGACAACATCCGCGTCGAGGGGCTGCAGCGCGTCTCCGAGGGCACGGTGTACAACTACCTGCCCGTCAACATCGGCGACCGGCTGACGCAGCAGCGCGTCCGCGAGGCGATCCGAGCCCTCTATGACACGGGGTTCTTTCGCGATGTCGAGCTGCGCTTCGAGGATGGCACGCTGATCGTCGCCGTGCTCGAGCGCCCGTCGATCGAGAGTTTCGAGGTCAAGGGCAACAAGGACATCAAGACCGAGGACCTCAACAAAAGCCTGCGCAACGTCGGTCTCGCCACCGGCAAGACCTTCGACCGCTCGGTGCTCGAGGACGTCAAGCAGTTCCTCACCGACCAGTACTTCAGCCGCGGCAAGTACGCGGTGCGTATCGACACCGAGGTCGAGGAGCTCGCTGACAACCGGGTGCGCGTCAAGATCGACATCAAGGAAGGCAAGCGCGCGCGCATCCGGCAGATCAACCTGGTCGGCAATGAGAGTTTCGCCGAGGAGGACGTACTCGAGGACTTCGAGCTGAAGACGCCGAACTGGCTGTCATGGTACCGGCAGGACGACCGCTACTCGCGCGAGTCCCTGCAGGGTGACCTCGAGAAGCTGCGCTCGTACTACATGGACCGTGGCTACGCGAACTTCGAGATCGAGTCGACGCAGGTGGCGATCGCGCCCGAGAAGGACGACATCTTCGTCACCATCAACGTCAACGAGGGTGAAATCTTCCGGCTCGGTAACGTCAAGCTTGCGGGAACCTTCGTCGTGCCCGAGGCCGAACTGCGCAACTACCTGCTGGTCAAGCAGGGCGACACCTACTCCAAGAAGGACATCACGGCGACCCAGGAGCTGATCCAGAACCGTCTCGGTCTCGACGGCTACGCGTTCGCGAAGGTCGATCCGGTGCCGACGCCCGACGACGGCAAGAAGGAGGTGGGCATGACCTTCTTCATCGATCCGGGCAATCGCGTCTACGTGCGCAACATCGTCTTCAACAATGTCACGAGGATCAACGACGAGGTGCTGCGGCGCGAGATGCGGCAGCTCGAGGGTGGCTGGCTGTCGAACGTGCTGGTGGAACGCTCCAAGCAGCGCATCCAGCGCCTGCCTTTCATCGAGAAGGTCGAATCGGAGACCAAGCCGGTGCCGGGCACGGCGGACCTCGTGGACGTCGAGTTCGACATCAAGGAAGGCCCCTCCGCGCAGCTCGGCGGCGGTGTCGGCTACTCCGAGTCGCAGTCGTTCATCCTCAACGGCAACTATGCCGACAGCAACTTCATGGGTTCGGGCGAGCGCATCGCCATCGATCTCAACTCGGGCCGCTATTCCAAGGTCTACGGTATCTCGCACACCAACCCCTACACGAACATCGACGGGGTCGCGCGCACGCTGTCGTTCACCTACCGCGATGTGACGCAGTTCGTCTCGGCGTCTTCGGACTTCTCTTCCGAGTCGCTGGCGATCGGCGTCGATTACGGCTATCCGATCACCGAGTTCCAGGGTCTGCGCGTTGGCCTGTCGGCGCAGCGCTCCTCGCTCATCACGGGTGACGGCAGCGCCGAACAGGCACGCAACTGGGTGCGCAGCAACGGCGACTACCGGGTGCAGATCGTCCCCGAGCAGGATTTCGGCGGGGGCTTCATCGTGCCCCCGACGACCCTCGACACCACGCAGTTCGACACCTTCGATCTGGTGGTCGGCTGGAGCTACGACAGCCGCAACCGCGCGCTGTTCGCCGACCGCGGCATGCGGCATACGGTGTCGCTCAGCTATGCGCTGCCGCTCAGCGACGTGCAGTACGCGGCGGTCAACTACGAGTACCTGCAGTTCGTGCCGCTGTTCGGTCGCTGGACCATGGCTTTCGGTGCTGACCTCGGCTACAGCCAGGAACTCGGCGACACCACTGCGCCGCCGCCATACCGCAATTTCTTTGCGGGCGGCCCCGACACCGTTCGCGGCTACCGCGAGAGCCGGCTCGGGCCGAAGGACAGTTTCGGCAATCCCTACGGCGGCAACCTGAAGGTCGCCGCACGCGCGGAACTCATCATTCCGACCCCCGAGAAGTGGCGCACCACTGCGCGGGCGACGGTGTTCTACGACATCGGCAACGTCTTCTCGACCCGTGGCTTTTACCAGTTCACCGGTGCGGACGGGGTCACCCCGGTCGACTACAAGTTCAAGTATGATAATTTGAAGAAATCTGCCGGCGTGGCGGTGCAGTGGCTCGCCCCGCTCGGTGTCTTCCGGTTCAGCTATGCGCTGCCCCTCAATCCGTTCAGGGGCGACGGCGTGCGCTTTGCCGACGAAGAGGAAAGGTTCCAGTTCACGATCGGCCAGGCGTTCTGAGCCGCTCGATACTCCGAAGAGGTTGGTCCGAAGATGCGTATCTCTCCCAAGATGGTGGTTGCGGCGATGACGGCAATGGCAGCACTCGCGGGTGCGCCGGCGATGGCCGAAATCAAGGTTGGCGTGCTCGACTTCGGGCGGCTGATGGACGAAAGCCCGCAGGGCAAGGCGCTGATCGACTCGCTGCGCAGCGAGGCCGCCGCCAAGCAGCGCGAGCTGCAGACCCAGGCGACGTCGCTGCAGGGCAAGCGCGACAAGCTGGCCAAGGACCGTGCCACGATGGCGCCGGAACAGGTGTCGCGCGCCGAGAAGGAAATCCGCGATGGCGAGCGTGACCTCGCGCGCCGGCAGGCGGAGATCAACGACGACTTCAACGCCCGCCGCAACGAAGAGATGTCGAAGCTGCAGCGCGCCCTGATCGAGGAAGTGCGCACCTTCTCCAAGGCGCAGAACTTCGATCTCGTGGTCACCGACGGCGTGATCTACGCGACGCAGGCGCTCGACATCACCCCGGCGGTGCTCGCCGGGCTGCAGCAGCGGCCGGCCGCGGCGGCGCCGGCGAAGCCCGCGACGCGCTGACCAACGGTGTCGGATAGCGCACGGCGGGCTGCATGGCCGTCACGCTGGGCGAACTCGCGGTCCGCTTCGGACTCGGGCTGAGGGGCGACCCCGATCGAACTGTCGACCATGTCGGCACGCTCGCAGCGGCGGGGCCGCGTGGGGTGGCGTTCCTCGCCAATCCGCGGCTCGTCGGGCAGCTCGCCACGGCGCAGTGCGCGGCGATCGTCCTGCATCCGCAGATGCTCGCCGCGACCGCCCTCGACTGCCTGCTGAGCACTAATCCCCACCTCAGTTTCGCGCACATCGCCTCGCTGCTGCATCCGCTGCCGACCGCAGCCCCGGGGGTGCACCCTTCGGCGGTGGTTGCCGCCGACGCCATCGTCGATCCCTCCGCACACATCGGCCCGCTTGCCGTCGTGGGAGCGCGCAGCCGGATCGGTGCCCGGGTCTTCGTTGGCCCGGGCTCGCTGGTCGGTGAGGAGGTCGTGCTCGCCGCCGATGTGCGACTCGTCGCCCGGGTCACGCTGCTCGAGCGAGTGCAGGTCGGCGCGCGCTCGGTCTTGCACCCCGGGGCGGTGGTGGGGGCGGCGGGCTTCGGCTACGCACAGGATGGCGAGCGCTGGGTGCACGTTCCGCAGGTAGGCTCGGTGCGCATCGGCGAGGACGTCGAGATCGGCGCCAACACCACCATCGATCGCGGCGCGATCGAGGACACGGTGATCGGCGACGGCGTGAAGATGGACAATCTGGTGCAGGTGGGGCACAACTGCGTCGTCGGCGCGCACACGGCGCTCGCCGGCTGCGTCGGGCTCGCGGGCAGCACGCGCATCGGCGCACGCTGCCGGCTGGGCGGCGGCGTGGGCGTGGCGGGCCATCTGAGCATCTGCGACGACGTCACCCTCACCGGTACGAGTTTCGTGACCAGCGACATCCGCGAGCCAGGGGTCTACTCTGGCGGCGGCATCCCGGTGGAGCCGACGACCGAGTGGCGACGGATCGTCGGCCGGGTGAAGCGGCTCGACTCCCTGAGCCGCCGCGTGGGCGCGCTGGAGCGCCGCAGCATGACGCCGCCCGGCGGCAGTGGCCCCGGCGAAGACTTCCAAGGCGAGGACAGACCGTGAGCGAACCCCTACTCGACATCAACGCCATCCTCCGGCAACTGCCGCACCGCTACCCGTTCCTGCTGGTGGATCGCGTGCTCGAGTGCCGCGAGGGACAGAGCATCCGCGCCCTGAAGAACGTCACCTACAACGAGCCGTTCTTTCCGGGGCATTTCCCCCATCGCCCGGTGCTGCCCGGGGTGATCATCATCGAGGCGCTGGCCCAGGTGGCGGGCATCCTCGCCTTCCGTACCGCGCAGGTCATGCCCGACGAGCAGACGCGGTTCTATTTCGTCGGCATAGACAAGGCGCGCTTCCGGCGGCCGGTGGAGCCCGGTGACCAGCTGATCCTCACCGCAACGCTGCAGCGGCAGATGCGCGGCATCTGGAAGTTCGAGGCAGCGGCCCATGTGGGCGAGGCCGAGGTGGCATCGGCAGAGCTCATGGTCGCTCCGGAGACGGGCAAGGCTGCGCAGGGCGAGGCGTGATGGCCGGCGGCATCGACCCGCGCGCCATCATCGCGCCCGGCGCCCGCATCGCGGATGACGTCGAGGTCGGTCCTTACTCGATCATCGGGCCGGAGGTCGAAATCGGGCCCGGCTGCGTCATCGGACCGCATGTGGTGATCACCGGTCGCACGATGCTCGGGGCCGGCAACCGCGTGTTCCAGTTCGCCTCGATCGGCGATGCGCCGCAGGACAAGAAGTACGCTGGAGAGCCGACGCGGGTGGTGATCGGCAAGGGCAACACCTTCCGCGAGTATGTCACCGTCAATCGGGGCACCGCCAAGGACAAGGGCGTGACCACGATCGGTGACGACAACCTCTTCATGGCGTCCTCCCATGTTGCCCATGACTGCGTCGTCGGCAGCCACTGCGTGTTCGCCAACCTCGCCACGCTCGCCGGCCACGTCGAGGTCGACGATTGGGTGATCCTCGCCGGCTTCACGGGGGTGCACCAGTTCTGCAAGATCGGCGTCCATGCTTTCATTGCCAACAACACCGCGGTCACCCGCGACGTGCCGCCGTATGTTATGGCGGTGGGGCACCCCGCCGAACCGCACTCGATCAACGCCACGGGGATTGCGCGTCGCGGCTTCTCCGCAGAGCAGGTGCGCAACATCAAGCACGCTTACAAGCTGCTGTACCGTTCGGACCTGCCCCTGGAGCAGGCGGTCGCCGCGATCACCGCGGCGGCACGCGAGCAGCCCGAGTTGCAGGCGTTCGTCGACTTCTTCCCGCGCTCGACCCGCAGCCTGATCCGTTGAGCGACGGCACCATGGTCGCCGGGCCGCTGATCGCGATGGTCGCGGGCGAGGCTTCGGGCGACAACCTCGGTGCCGCGCTGATCGCCGCGATCCGCGAGCGTCTGCCTACGGCCCGCTTCGTCGGCGTACCGGGGCCGCGGATGCGCGAGGCCGGATGCGAGGCGCTCGCCTCCAGCGACGAGCTCGCGCTCATGGGACTCGCGGAAATCCTGCGCCACCTGCCGCGGCTGCTGCGCCTGCGGCGCCGAATGCTCGCGCAACTGCAGTCGTTGCAGCCGGCGCTGTTCGTGGGCATCGATGCGCCCGAGTTCAACCTCGGTGTGGCGCGTCGCCTGAAAGCCGTCGGTATCCCGACCGTGCAGTACGTGAGTCCCCAGGTCTGGGCATGGCGGCAGGGTCGGGTTCGCGGCATCGCCGAATCATGCGACCGTATCCTCTGCCTGCTGCCGTTCGAGCCGCAGTTCTACGCCCGCCATGGGGTCACCGCCCGCTTCGTCGGTCATCCGCTCGCCGACCAGTTTCCGCTCGAGCCGGATCGACGCGCGGCGCGCGCGGCACTTGGCCTCGCCGAGGATGCCGAGGTGGTGGCGCTGCTGCCGGGAAGCCGCATGGGCGAGGTGTCGCGGCTCGCCGCACCGTTCATCGGTGCCGCGGCGTGGCTGACGGTGCGCCGGCCCGCGGCACGCTTCGTCGCGCCGCTCGCCAACGCCCCCACCCGCCGCTGTTTCGAGGCCGCACTGGCTGCGGCGGATGCCGCTGGGAGCGGCGTGCCGGTGCAGGTGCTCGAGGGACAGTCGCGGCTGGTGCTGGCCGCCGCCGACGTGGTGCTCGTCGCCTCCGGAACGGCCACGCTCGAGACCCTGCTCACCCGCCGGCCGATGGTCGTCGCTTATCGTCTCGCGCCACTGACGGCGTTCCTGCTGCGCCGGCTGCGTCTAGTGAAGGTCAGACACTTCGCGCAGCCGAACCTGCTTGTGGGTCGCGAGGTGGTTCCGGAGTTCTTCCAGGAGGCGGTGACGCCGGCGGCGCTTGGCGCGGCGCTGCTGCACTGGCTGGAGCAGCCGCAGGCCTGCGCGCAGTTGGCTGAGGCGTTTGCTGCGGTGCACCGCGACTTGCGCCGCGGCGGCGCTGCCCTGGCCGCGGCGGCAGTGGTCGAACTGCTCGAGGAGCGTGCGGGCGCGGAGCGGCGCGGATGAGTGTCGCGCCAGAGGGCGTGGCGCCGCTGAGCGGAGCGCCAGAGGGCGTGGCGCCGCTGCTGCATGCTGGCGTCGACGAGGCTGGCCGCGGGCCGCTGGCCGGGCCGGTGGTGGCTGCTGCGGTCATCCTCGATCCCGCACGGCCGATTCGCGGACTCGCGGATTCCAAGTCGCTGACGGCGGCCGAGCGCGCAGTACTCGCGCCGCTGATCCGAACCCACGCCCTCGACTGGGGTGTCGGTCTGGCGAGCGCCGCCGAAATCGATGCGCTCAATATCCTGCAGGCGACGCTGCTCGCCATGCGCCGCGCGGTGTTCGCGCTCAGCGCGCGGCCGCTGCACTTGCAGGTCGATGGCAACCGCCTGCCCTCGCTGGAGGGGCTCACGGGGGTGCGGTCCGCGGTGGCAGTCGTCAAGGGAGACAGCACCGTGGCGGCGATCAGCGCCGCGTCCATCCTCGCGAAAACTCTGCGGGATAACGTTATGGAACAACTGGATACGCGTTATCCCGGATACGGTTTCGCGATCCACAAGGGCTATCCCGTGCGGGCGCATCTCGCCGCGCTCGACTCGCTCGGCGTCACTCCCGTGCACCGTCGCAGCTACGCGCCGGTAAGATCACGCCTGCGATGAGCGGTTTCGTCCACCTGCGCCTGCACACCGAGTACTCGCTGCTCGACAGCGTGGTGCGCATCCCCGAACTCGTGGAGCGCACCGCCGCGCTCAGCATGCCCGCGGTCGCCGTCACCGACCAGAGCAATCTGTTCGCGCTGGTGAAGTTCTACCGCGCGGCGCTCGACAAGGGTCTCAAGCCGATCATCGGGGTCGATCTGCTGGTTGCCGAGCCGGGCGAGCGCACGCAGCCGACGCGCATCGCGTTGCTCTGCCAGGACGATGCCGGCTACCGTAACCTCACGCGGCTGGTCAGCCGCGCCTACCTCGAGGGTCAGCAGCAGGGCGTGGCCTGCATCGAGCGCGGCTGGCTCGATGCACAGACGACGGGTGGCCTGATCGCGCTCTCGTGCGGGATCGCGGGCGATGTCGGCCGCGCGCTGCTCGCGCGCAAATCCGCCGATGCACAGCGACATCTCACTTTCTGGCGGGAGCGTTTCGGTGACCGTTACTACCTCGAGGTCAGTCGGGTGGGGCGCGAGGGGGAGGAGGCACTGATCGCGGCCACCGTGGAGCTCGCGCTTGCCGCGGGTGTGCCGGTGGTGGCCACCAACGACGTGCGTTTCCTCTCCGCCGATGATTTCGGGGCGCACGAGGCACGGGTCTGCATCCACGAGGGCACGCAGCTCGGCGACCCGACGCGGCCGCGGCACTACACCCCGCAGCAGTACCTGCGCAGCGCCGCGGAGATGGCGGAACTGTTCGCCGATCTGCCCGAAGCGCTGGAGAACTCGGTGCAGATCGCGCGCCGCTGCAGTCTTCTGCTGCAGCTCGGCGAGAGCCGCCTGCCGGAGTATCCGGTGCCGGATGGCGAGACGCCTGATGGCCACCTGCGCAGCGAGGCGGCCCGCGGCCTTGAGTGGCGTCTTGAGCGGCTGCCGCACGCTGACCGTCCGACCTATGCGGCGCGGCTCGACAGCGAGCTCGATGTGATCTGCAAGATGGGCTTCGCGGGCTACTTTCTCATCGTCGCGGACTTCATCCGCTGGGCCCGCGCCAACGGCGTGCCGGTGGGACCGGGGCGTGGCTCCGGAGCCGGCTCGCTGGTCGCCTATGCACTCGGTATCACCGACATCGACCCGCTGCAGTACGACCTGCTGTTCGAGCGCTTCCTCAATCCCGAGCGCGTCTCCATGCCCGACTTCGACGTCGACTTCTGCATGGATGGCCGCGACCGGGTGATCGACTACGTAGCCGAGAAGTACGGCCGCAAGCGCGTCTCGCAGATCATCACCTACGGCACGATGGCGGCCAAAGCCGTGGTGCGCGACGTCGGGCGCGTGCTCGGCTTCGGCTACGGCCAGGTGGACCGGATCGCCAAGCTCATCCCCTTCGAACTCGACATCACGCTCGACGCTGCGCTCGAAAAGGAAGCGGAGCTGCGCAAGCTGTACGAGTCCGACGAGGAAGTGCGCAACCTCATCGATCTCGCAAAGTCGCTCGAGGGCCTGACGCGCAACGCCGGCAAGCACGCGGGCGGTGTGGTGATCGCGCCCTCGGTGCTCGAGGATTTCGCGCCGCTTTATTGCGAAGCGGGCGGCACCGGGGTGGTGACGCAGTTCGACAAGGATGACGTCGAGGCCGCGGGGCTGGTGAAGTTCGACTTCCTCGGCCTGCGCACGCTCACCATCATCGAGCAGGCGGTACGCACCATCAACGCCGGTCGTGGCGCTGCAGCCGACGGTGCGTCGGCGCCGCTCGACATCGCGCTGCTGCCGATGGATGACGCCGCCACCTACCAGCTGCTGAAGAACTGCGAAACCACGGCGGTCTTCCAGCTTGAGTCGCGCGGCATGAAAGACCTGGTGCGACGGCTGCAGCCCGACCGTTTCGAGGATATCGTCGCGCTGGTGGCGCTGTTCCGTCCCGGCCCGCTGCAGTCGGGCATGGTCGACGATTTCATCAAGCGCAAGCACGGCCGCAGCGACGGTCCGATCGACTACCTGCATCCGGATCTCGAAGGGGTGCTCAAGCCGACCTACGGCGTGATCCTCTATCAGGAGCAGGTGATGCAGATCGCGCAGGTGCTGGCGGGCTACAGTCTCGGCGGCGCCGACCTGCTGCGCCGCGCCATGGGCAAGAAGAAGCCCGAGGAGATGGCCAAGCAGCGCAGCATCTTCGTCGACGGCGCGCGTGCGCGCGGCGTGCCGGAAGCGCAGGCCGCGCACATCTTCGACCTGATGGAGAAGTTCGCCGGCTACGGTTTCAACAAATCGCACTCGGCAGCCTACGCGCTGCTCTCCTACCAGACCGCGTGGCTGAAGGCGCATCACCCCGAGGCCTTCATGGCGGCGGTGCTGTCGGCCGACATGGACCACACCGACAAGGTGGTGACCATCAAGGACGAGTGCGACCGCATGGGAATCCTGGTCTTGCCGCCCGACGTCAATGCATCCGACCATGCCTTCGTGGTGGCCGGGCCGCGTC
>JBILMF010000101.1:0-11636 GCA_044375655.1 Steroidobacteraceae bacterium
CCAGACGGAACTCGGGCTTTTTGGCAGCAAGCAGCTGGTGGCGAGCCTGCCAGCGGGCTTCACGCCGCGCGATCTGAGAGGCCGCTACGTCGGTGACCTCGGCGTCGAGCAAGCGATCGAGATCGCCGCTGCCGCGGGCCATCAGCTGGAGCGGCGGGATTTTTGTTTTCGCTCGATGTCCGCCGTCGCCCAGCTGCACGCGGTGGAGGCCGGCATCGGTGTCGCGGGGCTGCTTGCCGTCTACGCGACCGAACGCCCCTCACTGGTTCGGGTGCTGCCCGAGGTGGTCGCCCTGCCGGTGCCTGTCTGGCTCTGTGCCCACGAGGACCTGCGCCGCAGCCAGCGTATGCGCCGGGTGTTCGACCATCTTGCCGCCTCGTTGCGGCAGTTGTTCGGGGTCACACCGACGACGGCATCGCCAAGCGCAGGATCCTGAACACGATAGGTGTCATCGTTCCGCCACGTATGCTCGATGAGACTCGCGCGCGTGCGACCCACCACATGATTGGCGAAGCCGTTCCGGGCAGGGCAGCGCTTGTCGGTAGTCGCCGCCGGAGTCGCGGGTGCCGCATGACGAGGACCGCCTCATCGACATGCTGCTCACGCATGGTCCCAAGGACCCTCCGCGGCGATTGCTTTGGCGCCATGCGCAGGTGACTGATGTACCCTTCGACACGCCCGTTGCCGGTCGGCACGGGTGCCCTGTTGGCCGCGGTCCGCCGCCGGCTACCAGGATGGACTGCAAGAGCTGATTTCCCGGAGACCGCATGATGTCCAGTTCCTCTCCGCTCTCGCTCACCATCGAGCGCATAGATCTGCCGCTGCGTCGTCCGTTTCGTATCTCGGGCTACGTGTTCGAGGTTACGCCAGTGGTGGTCGTTACCGCCCGCCGTGGCGCGCACTCGGGCCGCGGCGAGGCGGCGGGTGTGTACTACCTCGGGGACACTCCCGATGCCGCGGCGGCGACCTTGCGCGGGTTCGCGCGTGAGCTGCCGCCGGACCTCACCCGCGATTCGCTGCAGGCGCTGCTGCCGCCCGGTGGTGCACGCAATGCGCTCGACTGTGCGCTCTGGGAGCTCGAGGCGCGCGAGCGTGGTGTCGATCCCTGCACGCTCGCCGGGCTGCCTGCCGCGCGTCCGTGCGTCACGACGGTCACGCTGGGTGCCGACGAGCCGGCGGTGATGGTCGCGGGTGCGCTCGATTACGACTTTGCCAAGGCCCTCAAACTCAAGCTGAGCGGTGATACCGCCGTCGACATCGAGCGGGTACGCGCAGTGCGTGCTGCGCGGCCGGATGTGTGGCTCGGGGTCGATGCAAACCAGGGCTACACGCCGGCGTCGCTGCAGGGGCTCGTGCCTGTGCTCCTCGAGTGTGGCGTGCAATTGCTCGAGCAGCCGTTCAAACGCGGTCGGGAGGCGGACCTCGATGGGCTGCGGTTGCCGCTGCCGGTCGCCGCCGACGAGAGCTGCCAGCATCTCGGCGAGATGGCAGGGCTTGCCGGACGTTTCGACGTCGTCAACATCAAGCTCGACAAGTGTGGCGGCCTCACCGAGGGTCTCGAGATGGCGCGGCGCGCGCCCGAGCTCGGCCTGAAGGTGATGGTCGGCAACATGACCGGCTCCAGTCTGTCGGTCGGGCCGGCATTCGTGCTCGGCCAGCTGTGCGATATCGTCGATCTCGACGGCCCGCTTTTCATCGCCAGCGATCCGCCGCCGACGGTTACCTATCGGGACGGTCTCGTGGATTGTCCGCCCGCGGTGTGGGGTGGGCCGGTCTGAGGCAGACCGCCGGACGCAAAGTTGCGCCGGCCGCTCAGCCGCGGTGCTCGCGGCTCATTCGCAGGTCGAGCCAAACGGCGAGCGCGAGCACGAGTCCGCGCGCGATGTACTTGGCCTCGGGCGATACGGCCATCAGCGTCATGCCATTGAGCAGGCTGGCCATGATGAGCGCGCCAAACAGCACGCCGACCACGCTGCCGCGCCCGCCGCGCAAGCTGGTGCCGCCGATGACGCAGGCGGCCACCGCATCGAGCTCCATCAGTGAGCCGACGGTGGCGGTCGAAGCTCCCGAGTAGGCGGTCTGCATGAAGCCGGCCAGCGCGACGATCGCGCCCATCAGCGCGAAGGCGCCGGTGACCGTGAGCCGTACCGGCACGCCGGACACCACGGCGGCTTCCTCGTTGCCGCCGATCGCATAAAGGTAGCGGCCGAAGGCTGTCTGCGTGATCAGCATGTGCACGAGCCAGGCGACCGCGCACAGCACCACGAGCGCCAGCGGTACGCCGCGGTAGCCGTTCGCCACCAGCACCGCGAGCAGCACGAACTGGGCGACGACGAACAGTCGCAGGAAGACGATCTCGCCGTCCTCAAGCACGAAGCCGTGCGCGCGCCGCCGCGCCCGCGCGCGCAGCGTCGCAAGCGCGAGCGCCGCCACCACGCCCGCACCGAGCACGAAGCCGGCCGTTGGTGGCAGGAAAAACGTGGTCAGCAGCGAGTAGGCGTTCTGGTCGCCGCCCGCCACCACCGGCACGGTCTGGTTGTCGATGACGAGCCAGTGCAGGCCGCGGAACACCAGCAGCCCGCCGAGCGTGATGATGAACGCGGGGATGCGCTCGATGGCGATCAGGGCGCCCATACCCGCCCAGACCGCAACGGCGCCGCCGGCCGCTGCCGCCAGCGCGAGCGGTGCCGGCCAGTCGTGCCAGAACACGAGCACCGCGGCCACAGCGCCGGCGAGGCCCACGCCGCTGCCGGCCGACAGGTCGATCTGTCCCGGCAGCAGCACTACCAGCATGCCGAGCGCGAGGATCGCGGTCACCGCGAGTTCGACCGACAGCAGCGAGAGATTTCGGGCCGAGAGGAACACCGGCTCCTGCCAGGCAAAGAATGCCCAGATCGCCACCAGCGCGACCAGCATCGAGGCTTCGCGTCCGGGCAGGCGCAGCGTCATGCGGCGCGCCCCAGCCGCCCCATGGCGGCGGCCAGCAGCAGCTCCTGGGTGGCCTCGCCGCGGCGAAACTCGCCGCCGATGCGGCCTGCGCACAGCATCAGGATGCGATCGCTCATGCCGAGCAGCTCGCCGAGCTCGCTCGACACCAGCACGACCGCGCGACCCTCGGCGGTTAGACGGTTGATCAGCTCGTACACCTCGAGTTTGGCACCGACGTCGATACCCCGGGTGGGCTCATCGAGCAGCAGCACGCGCGGCCCGGTCATCAGCGCCTTGCCGAGCACCACCTTCTGCTGGTTGCCGCCCGAGAGGGTGCCGACCGGTTGCTCCAGCGAAGCCACGCGGATTTGCAGGCTGGCGACGGCCGCCTCGGCACCGGCGAGCTCGGCCTCGCGATCGAGAAGCGGGCCGCGGCGCAGCCGCCCGAGTGACGAGAGGCAGACGTTGAAGGCAATCCCCTGCCCGGGTACGAGGCCGTAGCGTTTGCGATCCTCGCTGGCGAGCGCGAGTCCCTGCGCAAGCGCGCGGCGCGGCGCGCCGGCGGCGAGCGGTCGGCCGGAGAGCTCGACCGTGCCGGTGAGACGCTCGCCCCAGAGGCCTGCGAGATGCATGACGAGCTCGGTGCGACCGGCGCCCATCAGCCCGCCAATGCCGAGGACTTCCCCCGCGCGCAGTTCGAGGCCGATGTCGTGGAGCCGTGGAGGTCGACCGCGCGCCGGTGCTACCGCGAGACCC
This sequence comes from Steroidobacteraceae bacterium, assembly GCA_044375655.1. GTDB lineage: Bacteria > Pseudomonadota > Gammaproteobacteria > Steroidobacterales > Steroidobacteraceae > UBA964. The sequence continues at coordinate 3,685 of JBILMF010000101.1, forward strand.
TCGACACGCAGCAGGGTCGCGCCCGGCGGCGGCGCACGGCGCGGGTAAAAGTCCTCGATGCGCCGTCCGACCATGCGGGCAATGATCGCGCCGGGTTCGGTCGCCGCGGTCGCGAAGGTGCCCTGCGTCGTGCCGTCGCGCAGTACGGTGATGCGGTCGGCCAGCGCGAATACCTCGTCGAGCTTGTGCGAGATATAGATGCAGGCGACGCCCTGGGCGCGCAGCCGCTGCACGAGCGCGAGCAGCGCGTCGATCTCGTGGCGGGCGAGGGCTGCGGTCGGTTCGTCGAGTACCAGCACGCGCGGCCGCCGCGCGATCGCCCGCGCGATCTCCACGAGCTGCTGCTGGCCGACGCCGAGGTCGCCGACCCGGGCTCCCGGGTCGAGGTCGATGCGGCAATCCTGCAGCACCGCCCGCGAGCGCGCATGGACCTCGTGCCAGTCGACAAGGCCGCGACGCCGCGGCAGCTCGGTCAGGAAGAGGTTTTCGCCGACGGTCATCTCGGGGAACAGCGCGAGCTCCTGATGGATGATGGCGATACCCGCGCGCTCGGCATCCTTGCAGGAGGCGAACGCTGCCGTGATGCCGTCGACGCGGATCTCGCCCGTGTAGCTGCCGTGCCGATGCACGCCGGAGAGCAATTTGATCAGCGTGGACTTGCCGGCGCCATTTTCGCCGCAGAGTGCATGGACCTCGCCGCGCTCGAGCGCAAAGCTGACACCGTCGAGCGCGGTCACCGCGCCGAAGCGCTTGGTCAGTCCGCGGGCCTCGAGCACCGGACCCGGGGCGGAGGCGGCGTTCGTCATGGCCGCGGCGGTCGCTGCGCCTCGGGCAGGCCGCGGTAGACCTCGTCATAGGTAGCGAGGCCATCGGCTACGACCGTGGAGAGGATGTTGTCGCGCGTGACGGTGAGGACGTCGTAGAGCACGGCCGGCACTTCGCGCTGACCGTTATCCACGCCGCCGCGGGCGATGACCGCGCGACCCTCGCCCATACGCACAGCGAGTTCGGCCGCGCCACTCGCCAGTGTGCGCAACGGCTTGTAGATCGTCATCGCCTGCGTGCCCGCGGCGATGCGCTGCAGGGCGACGGTCTCGGCGTCCTGGCCGGTGACGAGTACGCGGCCGGCGAGACCCTCCTCGGCCAGCGCCTGCACCGCGCCGCCGGCAGTGCCGTCGTTGCTTGCCAGCACGGCGTCGAAGCCGCCGCCGGTAGTGATCGCGGCGTTGACGATTTTTTTGGCGTTTTCGGGTTTCCAGTCCTCGGCCCAGTCCTCGCGCACGACTACGATGTCGCCTCGCGCGATGTAGGGCTCGAGGATCCGATCCTGCCCGCGCTTGAACTGCGCGGCGTTGTTGTCGGTCTTGGCACCGTAGATGCGCACGATACGGCCGCGTCCAGGGGTGGGCAGGTTGTCGAGCAGGAAGCGGGCCTGCAGTTCCCCCACGCGCTCGTTGTCGAAGCTCACGTAAAGATCGAGGTCGCTGTCGCGGATCAGCCGGTCGTAGGCGATCACCGGGATGCCCGCGGCATGCGCGAGGCGCACGCCCTTGGCCATCGCCGTGCCGTCGTGCGGCACGATCACCAGCACATCGACACCGCTGGTGATGAGTTTCTCGACGTCGCCGATCTGCACGGTGTCGTCGTTGTTGGCGGCCAGCACGCGCACCTCGGCGCCGAGCTCGGCGGCGCGCTGCACGAACATGTCGCGGTCGCGCTGCCAGCGCGCCTCCTTGAGCGTGTCGAGCGAGAGGCCGATGACCAGTCGCTCGTCGGCCAGGGCCGCTGGACCGCCACCGCTGCGGGCGAGCGTCAGGCCGATGAGCACGCTCGCGATCAGCGAGGCGACTACCAGCGCGACGCGCGGGTTCATGCCGCCGCCGCGGTTCCGCGCCGTTGCCGGTGTTGCCCGTGCCGATCCGCAGTGTTTGGTTCTTCTGTTGGCTGCGCCATGCGGTCATCTCCCCTCGGACCGCTGCAGTCTAGCAAGAGTCGCGCGGCCTCAGCGGGTGAGGCCGCGGCTCCCGACGAAAACTCGCTGGCGAGCGCCGCGACGAGGGCTGCCGCCATGGCGTCGTCGTGCAGCGGGGTCGGCGTGAGACGCAAGCGCTCGGTGCCGCGCGGCACGGTGGGGTAGTTGATGGGCTGCAGGTATACCCCGTGGTGCCGCAGCAGGCGCTCCGCGACCGCGGCGACGCGCGCCGAGTCACCGACCGGGATAGGCAGGATCTGCGCCGTGCTCGGCAGCAACGGGACCCGGGCCTCCTCCAGCGCTTCGCGCAGTGCGCCGATGCGTCGCCACAGCAGGCGTCGTTCCTCTTGGCTGCAGCGCAGGTGACGCACGCTGGCGAGGGCTGCTCCGAGTACCGGGGGAGGCAGTGCCGTGGTGAAAATGAAGCCCGAGGCGTGGCTGCGGATGAAGTCGATCGAGCGCATGCTGCCGGTCACGTAGCCGCCGGTGACACCGTAGCCTTTGCTGAGGGTCCCCTGGATGATGTCAGCGAGTCCGCAGAGCCCCTGGGCCGCGAGCAGGCCGCCACCCTGCTCGCCGTGGACACCCACGGCATGCGTCTCGTCGACGTAGGTGAGCGCACCGTGCTCGCGCGCGAGCGTCAGCAGCTCGCGCAGCGGTGCGCTGTCGCCGCCCATCGAATAGAGCGACTCGACGGCGACGATGCGGGGTCTGGCTGGATCGAGTTGCGCGAGTTCGCGCCGCAGGGCGGCAACGTCGTTGTGGGCGAAGATCCGGCGCTCGGCGCCGCTGCGCCGCATACCCTCGATCATCGAGGCATGGTTGCCTGCATCCGAGAGGATCACGCAGTCGGGCAGGCGCGCGGCGAGCGTGGCGAGCGTGGCGTCGTTGGCGACATAGCCCGAGGAGAACAGCAGCGCGGCCGGCTTGCCGTGCAGCGCGGCGAGTTCGGCCTCGAGCTCCACCGCCAGGTCGATGGTACCGGCGATGTTGCGGGTGCCGCCGGCACCGGCCCCGCAGCGGGCGAGCGCTGCCCGCGCACCTTCGATGACGACCGGGTGCTGGCTCATCCCGAGGTAGTCGGTGCCGCACCAGACGATCACCTCGCGCCGCGCGCCATCCAGCGTCAACTCCGCCCGCGGCGCCCGGCCCTCGCGGCGGCCGAGCTCGCGAAAGATGCGATAGCGCTGCTCGCCACGCAGCTGTGCGATCGACTCCTCGAAGTAGCCCTCGTAGTCGAACATCTTCAGGCGAGTCCCAGACGGTCGGCGTACCGGGCGCCGTAGGTGACGATGAAGGCGGCGCCGGCGCGCCGCAGCACCAGCCAGCTCTCGAGCAGCGCCGCCTCGAAATCGACGAGCCCCTCGCGCGCGAGCAGCGCGAGGCCAGCGTACTCGCCGCTCACCTGGTAGGCCCCGACCGGCTTGCCGCTGCGCTCGCTGATCGGCGCAAGCAGATCGAGGCTGCTCATCGCGGGTTTTACCATGAGCAGGTCTGCGCCCTCTTCCGCGCAGCGCAGGCTCGCGTCGATGGCGGCGCGGCGCGAGCGCACGTCGAGCTGGTAGCTGCGCCGATCGCCATGGCGCGGCGTCGAGTCGGCGGCGAGGCGGAACGGCCCGTACAGGTGGCTGGCGAACTTGCTGCTGTAGCTCATGATGGGGATGAGCCCGTGGCTGGCGGCATCGAGGGCTGCGCGCAGCGCGGCCGTGCGCCCATCGTTCATGTCGCTGGGAGCGATGCCCTGAGCACCGGCGGCCGCGTAGTCGACGGCGTGGCGGGCGAGGGTATCGAGCGTGCGCTCGAGATCCGCATGGCCATCGGCGGCGTGCAGGTGGCAATGACCGGTGGTGGTGATGCTGCAGAGGCAGGTGTCGACCCAGAGTGTCGACTCCGCGCCGAGATGACGACGTGCCTCTGCGATCGCGGCGAGCGTGAACTCGTGTCCGGCGCCGCTGTCGGTGCGCTGCGCGCCGACGCCGAAGAGCAGGAACTGGCGCACTCCGGCTTCGAGGTCGCGCTCGAGTTGCGCGCCGAGAGTGGCCAGCGGCTGGCGGACGCCTTCGCCGAGTCCTGGAACGGGCTCGGCGCTCGTGATGCCCTCGATCGCGAATACCGGCTGCACTAGCTGTCCGCGCCCGAAGCCGACTTCGGCGACAAGATCGCGTAGCGCGGCCGTACGGCGCAGCCGTTGCAGGCGCTTCACGCGGCCACCTCGGTCGCGAACTGCTCCGCCGATAGGAATCGGCGCAGGCGCGCGGCCGGCAGCAATTCGCGGGCCTGCTGCCAGGTGTTGCCCGGCCCGCAGCCATGCCAGGCGTCGCGCAGGCCGGGCCAGCGCTGCAGGTACACACGCAGCTGCGAGCCGCTATGCCAGAAGAAGTGGCTGCAACCCGCCACCGGCAGCGGGTCACGCACCGCCCGCAGCGCATAGGTACCGAGCGCATCGCCGCGGGGCGGGCGGTGTCCCTCGAGGTGCGTGAGCTTGAGCCAGCGCGTGATCTGGGGGAACAGCAGGCGTGCGCCTTGCGCGGCCGTTTCGCCCAGACTCTCGTCGCAACCGGCGACCCATACGCCGCGTGCTGCGAGGCGACGCCAGGTCGACAGACCAGCGGTCCAAACGAGTTGTCCGTCGTCGGGATGCCAGTGCGCCGGCAGCGCATCGGCGCGGGCCACGAGCAGCGCGGTGTCGACCGGTGGCGCTGGCAGCGTCACCGGCAGACGCTCGCGCACGAAAGGATCGGCCTCTGGCCGATCGCCCCGCCACAGCTGGCCGCGAGCCGCGCGCGGCAGAGGCGCTTCGTTGCGGTGCAGGGTCTCGCGCCAAAGATCACGGCCTGCGTGCTCGCCGCGCTCGTACTCGACGCGACCGAAAGGCAGCGCGACGGCCGAGATGCCGACGGGTGTCTCATCATCGCCGAGTTCCGCAAGGCGCACGCGCTCGCGGCGCACGAGCTCGAACGACTGCGGGTCATTGATCTGCGCCAGCCGGCTGCGCAGGTCGGCGCGGTCGCGGCGCACCTCGATGGCGAGCGCGCCCTGACCCGGCGCAGCCGGGTTGATACCTAGCGGTGTGACCATCAGCCGACATTGCGCGAGCAGGCCGCGGATGCGTTCACGCACGGCGTCGAAGCGGGGCGATGGCGCATCGAGCAGGCGGTCGAGAGCCGCTTTGGCGATTACCAGCGCGTCGGCCTCGCCGCCGAACAGCGTACGCAAGCGCCGCTCGATATCGCCGCGGACAGGAACGAAGTCGACCGAGGAGACGCTGCCGGGCCGGGCCCAGAGCAGGAAAGGCGCGAGGTTGACGCGCCGGCGGGCCGAGCAGCTGAGAACGCGCACGGGTCGCTGCGCGAACTCGCCGGCACGCAGCGCCGCGACGCTTGCATGGCGCATCAGCAGCACGTCTCGCGGGTCGGCGCGAGGCAGCGTGGCGACAACCGCGGAGCCCGCGCGGTCAGGCAGAGGGAGGTCCTTCCAGGAGTGCACAGCGATGTCGATGGCGCCAGCATCGAGCTGTTCGTGCAGATGCAGCGCGAAGCCGCCGCGCCGGTTGATGGCGCCCAGGTTCCAGTCGATCCGCTCGGCGCGCGGCGGCTCGAAGCCGTAGGCGACATCGGCGACTGCAGCGCTGAACGCATATCGCACCTGCAGCCGCGGATCCTGTGCGCGCAGCGCTTCACCCACCTGCAGGGCCTGGATCTGCGACAGCTCGCTGCCGCGCGCGCCAATGACGAGAGGCCGGTTCACGGGCTGTTCCCCCACGGAGTGGCCGCTGCCACTTCGCCAACGATGCACAGCACCGGCGCCTGCAGGCCTGCGCCGGCAACTGCCTGCGCAATGTCGGCGAGGGTGCCGCGCAGCACCCGCTCGTCCCGACGCGTGGCATTGGCGATGACCGCGACCGGCGTGGCGGCATCACGGCCGTGGGCTACCAAGGCCGCGGCCAGCCGTTCGATGGCACCCAGCCCCATGTAGATCGCCAGCGTGTCGCGGCTCGCGGCATGGTTGGCCCAGTCCACGGCAAGGCCCTCGCTGCCCGGTTCCGCGGAGAGCAGCCGCAGTCCCGCGGCCCGGCCACGGTGGGTCAGTGCGATGCCAGCACTCGCCGCCGCCCCGAGGGCTGCGGTGATGCCCGGCACCACCTCGACGTCGATGCCGTGGGCGAGCAGATGTTCGCGCTCCTCGCCGCCGCGCCCGAAAACGAACGGATCGCCACCCTTCAGACGCACCACGAGTCGCCCGCGACGCGCGTGCTCCACCAGCAATTCGTTGATGCTTTGCTGCGGTGTCGAGGCGCTGCCGCCGCGCTTGCCGACGTCGATGCGCTGCGCGTCGCGCCGCGCGAGATCGAGCACTGCAGAGGACACCAGCTTGTCGTGCAGCACGACATCAGCCTCCTGCAGCGCGCGCAGCGCACGCAGGGTCAGCAGACCCGCATCGCCGGGACCCGCGCCCACCAGCACCACGCGGCCGCGGGTTGCCGCCGTCGTTGCGGTATCTGTCTGCGCTGCGACAGCCGTCTGCGCCGCTGCCGCGCTCTGCAGCGCAGCCCCGAGGGCAAGCTCGGCATCCGCCTCACGGCCCTGGCGCAGCAGCGCGGACAGTTCGCCGCGCAGCAGCCGCGCATAGAAGGCGCGCCGCAGCGCGGCGTTGCCGAGCGTTGCGGTGATGCGGGTGCGCCAGCGCTGCAGCAGCGCGGCGAGTGCGCCCGTAGTCTCGTCGAGCTGCGTCTCGAGGCGCTCGCGGATCGCGCGTGCGAGCATCGGCGCGGCGCCGCCCGTGGAGATGGCGATCAGCAGCGGCGAGCGGTCGACGATTGCGGGAACGATCGCACTGGAGGCTGCGCCATCGTCGACGACGTTACAGAACAGTCCCGCCGCGGCGGCGGCCTGCGCGACCTCGCGATTCACGTCCGGGTCATCGGTGGCTGCGATCACGAGGCGGTGTCCCGTCACCGCGTCCGGCGTGAAGCAGGCCTGCCGCAGCGTCGCGCCATCGGCAGCCGCGAGGTCGGCGAGTGCTGCGTCGAAATGCGGCGAGAGTACGGTCACCCGCGCGCCAGCCGCGTTCAACAGGCGCAGCTTGCGCAGGGCGATCTCGCCACCGCCGACGAGCAGCACCGGGTGCCCGCGCAGATCGAGGAACAGCGGGAACCAGCGCATGCCCGCTCCGTCAGCTGGCGCCGACGAGCCCGCTGCGCCAGGAGAAGTCGCCGAAACGCTCCCCGGGCAGGCGCTCGCGCGCCCAGCGCCCGAGCACCTCGTCGAGGACCGTGGCGATCGCCGCTGCGTCGAGGTTCTCGCGGTGCAGGACGTTCAGTCGCTCGCCGCGCTCGCCGCCGCCGAGGTAAAGGTTGTAGCGCCCGGGCGCCTTGCCGATGAGAGCGATCTCGGCGAGCTGCGGTCTGGCACAACCGTTCGGACAGCCAGTGATGCGCACCAGCAGCGGCTCGCCCCAAAGGCCGTGACGACGCATCGGTTCCTCGACCAGCGCGAGGTAGGTTGGCAGCCAGCGCTCAGCCTCCGCCATGGCGAGTGGGCAGGTGGGCAGCGCGACACAGGCAAGCGCATCGAGCCGCAAGGGGGTCGACGTCGCATGCAGGTCGAGGCCGAACTGCTGCAGCTCCGCCGCCAGCTGCTTGCGCGCGGCCGCAGGCACGTCGGCGATCACCAGATTCTGGTTGGGCGTGATGCGGAAATGGCCCGTGTGCCAGCCCGCGATATGTCGCAGGCCCGTGAGCCGCAGCGTCCCATCCTGATCGGCGATACGGCCGGCCGGCAGACGCAGAGTGACATCCCAGCGGCCGGGCTGCGCCTCATGCCAGCCGAAGCGATCGCCGGAACTGGTGAAGGCGTAGGGCCGCGCAGGCTGCAGGGTGTAGCCGAGACGGCGCTCGAGCTCCCCGCTGAACCACTGCACGCCGCGATCATCGATCGTGTACTTGAGGCGCGCATGCTTGCGGTTGGTGCGATCGCCATGG
>JBILMF010000224.1:0-3023 GCA_044375655.1 Steroidobacteraceae bacterium
GCCGAGTGCCGCCGCCTGCTGCGTCCTGGCGGCCTGATGCTGCACATCGAGGTGCCGGTGAGAAACGCGCGCCTCGACGTCCTCGGGCAGGCGCTCGCCGACTGGGACAGCGACTACAACAACGAGCCGTTCTGGGGCGGGCTGCATGCCACCGACCTCGCACAGGTGGCGCGCGCGGCGGGCTTCGCCGACGCAGATATCTTTGATGAAGACCTCGACCCAGCGCTCACGGCGTTCATCAACCGCCAGCCGTGGATGGCCTTCGGCGCACGGCTCGGGAGCGCGCCGCCATGAGCACCCGCAGGGCGCGACCGCGCGTGGCCAAGGGTCCGCGGCCACAGCTGCTCGCCTCGCCGTTCGAAGACAAGCTGCTGAAGATGATCATGACCCTCGCCACTGAACTCGCGGTGCTGCGCGAGCGCACCGAGGTGCTGGCCGAGGCCTGTACCAAGGCCGGCGTCGATGTGGAGGCGCTGACCGAGGACCTCGCGCCCGAACGCGAGGCCGCGCGTGCGCAGCGCCATCGGGAACTCGCCGAAAAGCTGCTGCAGATCCTCGACGAGGACGGTTGACGGCGGCGCGTTGCGGTTGACGGCAGCGCGTTGCGGCGGCGCGGCCGCCGCAACGCCATGGTGTCATTCCGCCGACGCGGCCCGCAGCGGCACGGTCTTGTGCACCCAGTTGGTCGGATCAGCGCGGCGCGCCGGCGAGGGGATGACGAGGATGCGCCGCGATTGTTCGGCCAGCATCTGTTCGACGTCGATCTCCCAGCCTTTCTGCGCCCACTCGCGCACCTTGCTGCGGAACTGGAACTCCATGCCGTCCGTCTCGGTGAGAAATTCTTCGGCTGCCGACGCCGGCGGCAGCACCGGACGGATCGCCTCGACCACCTCGGTATCCTCGCGTACCGCCTTCATGATGCCGGCGAGCCGCTCTTCGTCCTGCGCCGGATCGAGCAGGAAGTTGCGCGCCTGCACGCCGAAGGTGCGGGTGGTGAACGGATCGACCGGGACTTTCACCGAGAAGGTGATGATCGACATGCCTTCCTGGAACACCGGCTGGATGCGATGGCAGACGCCGACGAGGCTGAACTCGAGCGAGACGCTGGTGAAGCCGCGATCGGGGTTGATGAGCTTCGCCATCTCGCCGCTCTTCTGCTCGACCTTCGGTGCCGGGCGGGTGCGTTGCACCTTGCCGCCGTGCTCGGTCGGTGTGATCGGCACGATCATCACGCGCGGCGCGCGGCGTGTGCCGAAGGTCGGGTGCACGAAGTTGATGTGCGCCGTATCGAGCGAGTTCTCCTCGAAGCGCTGCCAGTTGACCCGCGCCTCGGCGCGGTAGGGGATGAGCCGCCAACGCTCGGGGTCGTCGAACTCGGGCAGCAGGTCCGGGATCGCCGGCCGCTCCGCCTCCGGCAGGTCGCCGAGGAACACCCACACCCAGCCGTACTTCTCGTGCGTCGGGTAGGAGTCGATGCGCGCGCGCTTCGGGATCACCGCCTCCTCGCCCATCGCCGGAATCTTCACGCAGCGGCCGTCGGCCGCGAACTCCCAGCCGTGATAAGGGCAGGCGACGTTGCCGCCGGACACCGAGCCGTTGCAGAGCGCCGCGCCGCGGTGGCAGCAGGTGTTGGCGAGACAGACGGGCTTGCCGGAGGGATCGCGCCAGAGCACGAAGTCGCAGCCCAGCATGCGCGTGCCATAAGGCTTTTCCGCGACCACGTCGGACGACAGCGCGGCGACGTACCAGTTGTTGATCAGCATGTTTCGACTCCCTGTCTGCGACGAGTTTTCTGCAAAGGGTACTCAGAGGCGCGCGGGCGCGCCGGTCTGCATGAGATAGGCCTGCTTGCGCACGAAGCGCAGTATGGACCCCGGGCCCATGCGCGAACCGCCGAGGCCGGAATAGCCAAACGAGTTCTTCTCCGCCTCGTAGGTCTGGTAGGTAAGGCCGGCATCGTTGAGGCTGATGCCGCCGGCATTGAGCCGCGCGGCGACGGCGCGGGCCTCATCGAGCGTCGCGGCGAAAACCGCTGCCGACAGACCGAAGCTGCTGTCGTTGGCGAGCGCCACGGCTTCATCGACATGGTCGAAGGGCATGACCGGGATGATCGGCCCGAAGGTTTCTTCGGTCATCAGCTGCATGCCGTGGTCGACGTCCACCACCACCGTCGCGCGGCACCAGCGGCCACCACCCAGATTCTCGGTCTTGCCGCCGCAGAGGATCCGTGCGCCCCGGGCGAGGGCATCGTCGAGCTGCGCGTCGATGACGTCGGCCTGGCGGGCAAAGATGAGCGGTCCGAGCTGGCCGCTGCCGATGTCAGGGTAGTTGATGCCCACGGCGCGCGCCTTTTCCACCAGCAAACGCGCGAAGTCGGCGAATGCAGCGCGCGCGACGTAGACGCGCTCGATCGACAGACAGGCCTGCCCGGTGGCCATGCAGGCCGCGCGCAGCACCGCGTCGCTGGCCCGCTCGAGATCGGCGCCCTCGAGTACGATCGCGGCATCCTTGCCGCCGAGTTCGAGGAAAGCGGGGATGAAGCGGCGTGCCGCGGCCTCCGCGACCTTGCGGCCGTTCGGCACACTGCCGGTGAAACACACGGCATCGACGCAGTCGACGAGCGCGGCGCCCGTGGCGCCGTCGCCAAGCACGAAGCCGACCACCGCAGCGAGCTCTGGAACGGCTTGCAGCGTTGCGCGCAGCGGCTCGACGAAGCGCGGCGTCACCTCACTCGGCTTGATGAGCACGGCGCAGCCGGCAGCCAGCGCGGGCACGGCGTCGATCAGCGACAAGGTGACGGGAAAATTCCACGGCGAGATGACGCCGACCAGGGGATACGGCACGACGCCCGCGGCGAGACGGACGGTCGGCAGCAGTTTCGAGTCGCGCTCTCCGGTCTGCAGCAGCTCCGGCGCCTCGCGCGACCAGCGACGGATGTTGCGGATCGCACCGAGCACCTCGCCGCGTGCCACCGCCAGACGCCCGGTATCGCGCGACAGCGCGGCGATCACGGTGTCCTGCGA
>JBILMF010000102.1:0-11465 GCA_044375655.1 Steroidobacteraceae bacterium
CGGCTGGCGCATGAGTTTCGCGCTGCTCTCGCTGCTGCCGTTGGCGATCGCGCTGCCGGTCGGTCTGCTGTTCTTCCGCGAACCGCAGCCGGAGGAGCGTCCGGCGGGCGTCGGCACCTCGGTGGCAGGCGAGTTACCGGGCCGCACGCTCGCCGAGGCGATCCGCGAGCCGCGGTTCTGGATTCTCTGGCTGTCGGTGGCGGTGGTCACGCTGGCCTACGCCGGTGCGCTCGTGCACCTGCCCTCGATGCTCAAGGCCCGCGACTTCGATCCGACCAGCGTAGCGACGGTGCTCAGCGTGTTTGGTCTGTCGATCTTCGCCGGGCGCATCATCACCGGGCTGCTGCTCGATCGCTTCTGGGCGCCGCTGGTCTGCCTGCCCATCCTGTGCCTGCCGGCGCTGTCCTGCTGGATGCTGATGGGCGATGCCTCGCTCAGCTTCACCATGGCCGTGCTTGCAGCCTTCCTGATGGGCTTCGCCTCGGGTGCCGAGACCGACCTCGTCGCCTATCTCGCCGGCCGCTATTTCGGCATGAAGAGCTACGGCCAGATCTACGGCGTGCAGTACATGGCTTTCGGACTGATGGCCGCGCTCTCGCCCACTCTGTATGGCTGGGTACGCGACACCAGCGGCAGCTACGATCCGATGCTGGTCGCCGCCGGCGTCATGTTCGTGCTCGGCGGCTGCCTGTTGCTGCTGCTCGGGCCCTACCCCGACTTCGGCCGCATCACCACGACACCCAGCCAGCCTGCCAGCTCACGAGGATGAAGCCGCCGAAGACGATGCGGTACCACGCGAATACCGCGAAGGAGTGCCGGCTGACGTAACGGACGAGGAAACGGATCGCCAGCAGCGCGGCCACGAAAGCGGCGACGCTGCTGATGAGCAGCGAGCGCGCCTCCTCGGCGGTGATCGGCTCGCGGGCATCGAGCAGCTTGTACCCGGTGGCCGCAAACATCACCGGGATGGCGACAAAGAAAGAGAACTCGGCGGCCGTCTTGCGCGAGAGTCCGCAGAGCAGGCCGCCGAGGATGGTCGCCGCCGAGCGGCTGGTTCCCGGGATCAGCGCAAGCATCTGGAACAAGCCCACCTTGAAAGCGTCCAGAGGCTGCACCTGGTCGACGGTGGAGACGCGTTCGACATGCTGCCGGCGCTCCGCCCAGAGTATGAGCACTCCGCCGATCACCAAAGCGAGCGCCACGGGTATCGGTGCGAACAGCACCTCGCGGATCGCATCTTCGAACGCGAGGCCGGCGAGCGCTGCGGGCAGGAAGGCGAGAAACAGGTTGCCGGCGAACAGCCGCGAATTGCGGTCGCTGGCCAGCGTCGAGGCGACGCCCCACAGGCGGCTGCGATACTCCCAGCACACCGCGAGGATGGCCGCGCCCTGCACTACGATCAGCTGCCGGAAACCGATCTCGTCCTCGAGGTCGAGCAGCGCGCGGGTGATGATCAGGTGCCCCGTGCTCGAGATCGGCAGGAACTCCGTCAGCCCCTCGACGAGGCCGATGATCAGATCGGCGAGCCAGTCGGTCACGGCAGTTCGATGGGGCTCTGGTTGTGGCGGTCGATGACGTCGCGGTTACGGCGCGCCGCGGCCTTCAGTCCGGAATTCTCTGGCCGCGGGTTTCGATCACCCAGCCGAGGCCGAGCAGGCCGATGATCGGTACGAAGCCGACCATGAACAGCGTGTTGAGCACCACGCTGGCGTCGCCGGCACCGGCAGCGGCAACCGAGCCGACGAGGAACGGGCCGCCCGCTGCGATTACCCGGCCGATGTTGTAGGTGAAGCCCGAGCCGGTGGCGCGCAGGCGGGTCGGGAAGAGTTCCGGCAGGTAGAAAGTGAAGGCGCCGAAGATGCCGAACACCGTGAGGCCGATGAAGAAGTACATGTAGAGGCGGGCCTGCGGGGGCAGATCGAGACCGAAGGTGCAGAGCAGCGACACCGCCGACAGGGTGAGGTAGGTCGCGAACATGGGCTTGCGGCCCCAGTGCTTGGCGAGCGGGATGGTCAGCAGGGTGCCGATCAGACCGCCGGTGTTGAAGATGGCCGTGGCCTGGGTCTTCCAGGACTCGACGAGGATGCTGGTGGCGCCCCTGTCGAGACCAAGCTGCAATGCCTCGGTCTGAGCGAGGTTGGCAGCCACCACCGGGATGAAGGCATTGCAGCTCCACCAGGTGAGCAGCGCCACCATGGCCACCAGCAGCGCACTGCGGGTACGTGGCCAGATTTCGGGCGTGAAGAGTTCGCGCAGCCGTGGCGGCGGTGCGCTGGCCGCCACCGCTTCCCAGCGTTCGGGCTCCTTGATGAGGGTGCGGATCCAGAAGGCGACGGCGGCGGGCACGAGGCCAAAGATCAGCACGTAGCGCCAGGAGACTTCGGGTACGTCGGCGAACAGATGCCCCGCGATCAGGGCGTTGACTCCCGTGGCGAGGAAGAGCCCGAAGGGCGCCGCGGTGTAGAGCACGGCACCGGCTTCGACCCGCTGGTCCTCGGGCACGGCTTCGGCCACCAGCGCACAGCCGGCAGCCCATTCACCGCCGATACCGAGGCTGGCAATGATGCGGCAGACGATCAGCTGCTCGATACTGGTGACGAAGGCACTGAGTCCGGTACCGACGGCGTACAGCACCATGGTGATGAGCAGCACGCGCTTGCGGCCGTAACGATCGGAGATCGGTCCGAAGAGCACGCCGCCGACGGCCCAGCCCACGAGAAAAATGGCGGTGATCAGGCCGGTCCAGTAAAGCGTCGCCGACTTTGCCTCGGGCGAGCCTATGGTGAGGCCGAGCAGCGTCGGGATGGCGTTCGGCGCCACGTAGTTGAACAGCAGGCCGTCGAAGATATCGAAGCCCCAGCCCAGCCAGGCGGCGAACAGCACGGTCCATTGATAGCGGCTCAGGCGCAGCATCGGGTTCCCCTCCGATCGATCAGACGGCCAGCCAGCCGCAGGTCCGGTCGCGACGCGACCCCGAGTCCGCGACGCGATCTCAACGTCGCGCGGCGTTCACTGCCGCGCGCAACTCGAGTGTCGCACGCCGCGCTGCCGCCGCGAAGTCCTCGCCGCCGCCGGCATACAGGATGCCGCGCGAAGAGTTGATCACCAGCCCTTTGCCGTCGGCCCTGCGACCGCTGCGTACGGCCTTTTCGACATCGCCGCCCTGGGCGCCGACACCGGGCACGAGGAAGGTCATGTCGCCGGTGCGCGCGCGGATGTCGGCGAGTTCATCGGGATAGGTGGCACCGACCACGAGCAGGCAGTTGCCGCGGATGTTCCATTCGCGGGCGACCTTGTCGGCGACGACCTGGTAGAGCTTGCGGCCGCCGACTTCGAGGTCCTGAAGTTCGCGGGCACCGGCATTGGAAGTGCGGCAGAGCACCACCACGCCCTTGTCCGCGTATTCGAGGAATGGCTCGACCGAGTCGCGTCCCAGCCAGGGATTGACCGTGACTGCGTCGGCGGCATAGCGCTCGAAGGCCTCCACAGCGTACTTGCCCGCGGTGCTGCCGATATCGCCGCGCTTCGAGTCGAGGATGACCGGCACGCCAGGCGCCCGCTCGCGGATGTAGCGGATGGTGGCCTGCAGCTCCTCTTCAGCAGCGAGTGCCGCATAGTGCGCGATCTGCGGCTTGTAGGCGCAGACCAGGTCGGCCGTGGCATCGATGATCGCACGGTTGAATTCTTCGATGGCACGCGGCCGGGCACGCAGCGAGGCCGGGAAGCGTTCGACTTCAGGATCGAGGCCGACGCAGACCAGCGAGTCGTTGGCGTCCATCGCCGTTTCAAGCTGCCGCAGGAACGCACAGCCGCCCGCCGTGCCCGTTGTCGGCGTCGGCGTCGGCGTCGGTGTCGGTGTCGGTGTCGGCGGGGTCATGTTGCAGCCGCAGTGTATCGCCGGTGGTGGCTCAGGCGCTCTCGAGATTGGCGTACTGCAGCATCAGCCATTTGCTGCCCGCCGACTCGAAGTTGACCTGTACGCGGGCATGCGGCCCCTGACCCTCGATGTTCAGCACTACGCCGGCGCCGAACTTCGCATGCCGGACACGCGCACCGAGCTTGATTCCCGGCGCGACGGACTCGGCGCGTAGCGCCGTCGGTCCGTACCCGCGGCCGTTGCCGCGGCCATGCTCTGTCCCGTAGTCGCCATCGCCGCCACGGCCGCCCGCGAAACCGCCACTGCCCGGTGCGTAGGCACCGCGGCCGCCTTGCAGCTTCGGGCGGATTTCCTGCAGGAGCTCCTCGGGGATCTCGCGGATGAAGCGCGACGGCTGGCCGTAGCTGTCGATGCCGTGCAGGCGACGCTGCTCCGCGTAGGTGAGATAGAGCTGCTGCATCGCGCGGGTGGTGCCGACGTAGGCGAGGCGCCGCTCCTCCTCGAGTGAATCGAGATCGTTGAGCGAGCGTTGGTGCGGGAACAGACCGTCTTCGAGGCCCGCGAGGATCACCAGCGGGAACTCGAGGCCCTTGGCTGTATGCAGCGTCATCATCTGCACGCAGTCCTCCCAGGCCTCCGCCTGTCCCTCGCCGGATTCGAGCACGGCATGTGCGAGGAAGGCCTCGAGCGGCGGCAGCTCTTCGCCGTCGACCCGGTCGGGCTCGAAGCCGCGTGCCGCGGAGACCAGTTCGAGCAGGTTCTCGACGCGCGCTTCGCCGCGATCGGCCTTTTCCCGACGGTGGTGTTCGAGCAGACCGCTGCCATTGAGCACCTGGTCGACGAGTTCGTGCAGCGCAAGCCCGCGCGTGTCGGCGGCCAGACGCTCGATCAGTTGCGTGAAGCCCTGCACTGCCGCCGTTGCCTTGGCACCGAGGCCGCCGGCGGATGCACCGGCGAGCGCCGCGCTCCACAGCGAGGTGCCCGTGGCCCGCGCGTGCTCGCGCAGCTGTTCGAGACTGCGGGCGCCGATGCCGCGGGTCGGCAGATTGACCACGCGCTCGAAGGAGGTGTCGTCGTGCCGGTTCGACACCAGCCGCAGGTAGGCGAGGGCATCCTTGATTTCGGCGCGTTCGAAGAATCGCAGGCCGCCATAGACCTTGTACGGAATACGCGCCGAGAGAAACACTTCTTCGAATACCCGCGACTGTGCGTTCGAGCGGTACAGGATGGCGATGTCTCGCCGCTGGCCGCCCTTGACCATCCACTCGCGGATACGCTGCAGCGCGAATTCGGCCTCGTCGCGCTCGTTGAAGGCGGCGTACAGGCGGATCGGTTCGCCGCGCTGACCGCTGGTCCAGAGATTCTTGCCGAGGCGTCCGCTGTTGTGCGCGATCAGCGCGTTTGCGGCATCGAGTATGGTGCCGGTCGAGCGGTAGTTCTGCTCAAGGCGAACCAGTTTCGCGTGCGGGAAGTCGCGGCGGAAAGTCTGCAGATTCTCCACGCGGGCGCCACGCCAGCGATAGATCGACTGGTCGTCGTCACCGACCACGAAGGGCGCGCCGTCGCTGCCGGCGAGCAGACGTGTCCAGGCGTACTGGATGGTGTTGGTGTCCTGGAACTCGTCCACCAGGATGTGGCGGAAGCGCCGACGATAGTGACCGAGCAGCTCCGCGTTGTCGCGCCAGAGTTCGAAGGCGCGCAGCAGCAATTCCGCGAAGTCGAGCACGCCGGCACGCTGGCAGGCCTCTTCGTAGTCCTGGTAGAGCTTGATGAACTGCCGGCGCGTCGGGTCGTTGCCGTCCTTGAGGGCTTTCGGCCGCAGGCCTTCGTCCTTGTTCTGGTTGATGAAGTACTGGACGTCACGCGGCACCCAGCGCGTCTCGTCGAGGGCCTGCGCCTTGAGGAGCTTCTTGATCAACCGCAGCTGGTCCTCGCCGTCGAGGATCTGGAAGGATTGCGGCAGCCCCGCTTCGCGCCAGTGCAGGCGCAGCAGGCGATGCGCGATGCCGTGGAAGGTGCCTACCCACAGTGCCGCTCCCGGCATGCCGAGCAGTGTCTCGATGCGCGCCCGCATCTCGCCTGCGGCCTTGTTGGTGAAGGTGACTGCGATGACGCTGTGCGCCGAGGCGCCCTCGGCTTCGATCAGCCAGGCAACGCGGTGGGTAAGCACGCGCGTCTTGCCGCTGCCCGCGCCGGCGAGCACCAGCACCGGACCGATCGGCGCCGTGACAGCCGCGCGCTGCGCGTCGTTGAGTGGGTTGAGGATGGGTGACAGATCCATGGGCGATGAGAGTTGCGCCGGGCGCGCGGCGGGGGCGCGGGATTCTACCGGCTTTCGCCCGTTTCTCCGCTGCGCTTCTCCTCGATGAAGCGCAGCAGTGCCGAGGCCACTGTGAGCAGCACCGGACCGACGATGAGGCCGACGCCGCCGAAGGCCGCGGCGCCGCCGATCACGCCGATGAACACCGCGAGCGTCGACACGTGGGCGTGCTTGGACACGAGCACGGGTCGGAGGAAGTTGTCCGCCACGGAGATGACTGCCCCCCAGCCGAGCATGAACAGCGCGGCGCCCGAGCGTCCCATGCCGGCGAGCGCGAGCGCTGCAGGCAGCCAAACAAAGGCGGTGCCGCCGGCCGGCAGCAGCGAGAGCAGCGTGGCGATCACGCCGAACACCACCGGGGAGGGCAGGCCGGTGAGCGCGAAGCCGATGCCGGTCAGCGTACCCTGCACCAGCGCCGTAAGACCCGAGCCATAGACCACCGCGCGCGTGGTGCTGGCCATGAGGTCGAACAGCTGCTGCCGGTGCTCGGCGTCCACCGGCAGCAGATTGCCGAGCCGCTGGAGCAGCAGTCTGCCGTCGCGCAGCATGAAGAACAGCAGGAAGAGCATCAGCAGGAACGCGAGCGTGGTGTTGAGCGCACCGAGCACCAGCTGGCTGCCAAGGTTGGCTGCGTAGCGCAGAAGGGTCTGGCCGATGCTCAGCAGGAAGCCAGTGATTTCGGCAGCCTCCAGGTCGAGGGTGGCGGCGATCCGCGATAGCAGCGGACCGATCAGCGGGTAGTGTTCGATGCGCTCGAAGAGCGTGGCATCTATCCGCCATTCGCTGTGCTGCAACTCGAAGAGCAGACTGCGCCCCTGTTCGACGAAGCTCGCGGCGAGCAGCGCGAGCGGCAGGAAGACGACGACCGGGGTCAGCAGCGTCAGCAGGGCGGCGGCGAGCGAGGGCCGGTTGCCGAGGTGCCCGAGCAGTCGGTCCTGCAACGGTGCGAGCAGAACGGCGAGCACGATCGACCAGGCGAGTGCACCCCAGAACGGCGCGAGGATCTGCCAGACCGCAAAGCCGAGGACGACGGCGATCAGGACGAAGAAGCTGCGTTGGTAAAATTCCGCCATGCGCATCACTATACTAACGGCGTGGGCAAGCATGCAGTCCTTGGAGCGCTGCTCGTCGCGCTTGCCCTCGGTCTCGCGGGTTGCGCCGGCGCCAGTCCGGCGGCTCGAGCCGTAAGGACTGCCGTTCCGGAGGTTCCGCCAGTGCCACCCCTAGATCCAAACCCCAGGGCTTACGCCTACGTCGTCATCAGCGTCGCCGACATGGACCAGGCACTCGGCCTGTGGGCCGGCCGTTTCGGCATGCAGGTCGCGGTGCGCCGACAGGGCAGCGATCCCGCACTTGCCGCGGTGTGGGGACTCGAGGAGCGCGACATCGTCGATCAGGCTCTGCTGTTGACACCGGGGCGCAGCCAGGGGGGCGTGCATCTGGTGCGCTTCCGCCTGCCGGGTCCCGCGGTGCGCGACGGCGCGGCGCCGACCGACCTTGTGCCGAAGAGCGTCGACATCGCGGTCCATGACATCAAGAGCCGCTACGCGGAGCTCGAAGCGGCCGGCTACCGGTTCCGTTCGAAGATCGGCCGCTTCGTCACCGACGGCATCGTCGTGCACGAGGTGCACCTGACGGGTCCGGAGATGGTCAACCTGGTGTTCCTCGAGCAGGAGGGCAAGCCCGAGCACGTCAGCCCGCAGGGCTACGGGGTTGCGCCACAGATGATCGCCACCACGGCCGACAATCGCGCCGAGAAGGTTTTCTTCGAGCAGGTGCTGCAGCTCGCCGAGACCTCCTACCATCGCTTCGCGGGCCCGGAAGTCGAGCGCACCATCGGTCTGCCGCCTGGCGGCGCGCTCGACGTACGCATCTTTGGTGATCCGGCCTACGACTATGGGCGCCTGGAGATCGTTCAGTACGAAGGGGTGCAGAGCCGGGACCTGTATCCGCGGGCGGTGCCTCCGGCGCGGGGCATTCTCGCAGTGACGTTCTTCGTCAGCGACGTCGCGGCCGTGCTGGCGCGGGCCGCTGCGCTGGCGCCGCCTGGCCCGACCGCCGCCACCGCCACCATTGACGCCGCCGCGTCCCCGGTCGCGATGCGCAGCCCGCCCCGCGACCACGGTACCGTCGACACGATCTTCGGTCGCGCCCGCATGGCGACGCTGGTCTCGCCGGCCGGCCTCGTGCTGCACTTCGTCGAGCGGCCCTGAGCCGCGCCGGGGCGCGCTCTACCAGCGGTTGCGCAGTTCGCGCAGTTTGAGGAATACCGTCTGCGGCGAGGGTTCGGCGGGCAGGTCGGGAAACGCCGTGCGCAGCCCGGCGATGACCGCCGGGTTGCGCAACCTGAAGAATGTGTTGATGCGGCGCTCCTCGCCTAGGGTGGTGATCGGCGCTGCGCCGCCATCGCGGCCCTGGACCGCGGCGAGCAGGGCTGCGGCCTCGCCGTTGCCGGGTTCACGATCGAGGGTGAAGGCGAGATTGCGCGCGAGATAGTCGTGGCCGGGATGGATGCGGGTGGCGTCCGGCAGCGGACCCAGCCGATCCACGAAGGTGGCATAGAGCAGCAGCGGATCGCCGCCGTTGTGGCAATTGCCCGCCCCGGCATTGAACAGCGTGTCGCCACAGAGTAACTCGGCCGGTGCGCGCGCCGAGCGACCGCGCGCCAGCAGGCAGAGGTGCGAACGGGTGTGCCCCGGCGTATCGAGGCATTCGAGCTCGACCGTGTTGCCGATGCGCAGCGTCTCGCCGTGCACCAGCCCGTGGTCAAGCCCCGGAATGCGGCCGGCGGCGCCCGCATGCGCCACCACGCTGGCACCCGTCGCCGCACGCAGTGCCTCGTTGCCACCGATGTGGTCGCCGTGCTCGTGGGTATTGAGGATGCGGGTGATGGTCCAGCCGCGCTCGCGGGCGACCCCGGCGCAGAGCTGCCAGTCGAGCGGATCGACGGCGAGAGCCTCACCCGTCTCGCTGCAGGCGATCAGGTAGTGGTAGTTGCGCCAGGCGTTCGCCGGCCACAGCCGCTCGATGATCATGGTGTGTCCCGCCCGGGGTTGGCGCCCCGAATGCAGTGAATTTTAACACGCATCATTTCACACACTGCCGTGCTAGATTGACTTCGGGGGTCGGAGTGCGACATCGATGTCGAGTTTCAGCGGGTCCATGGACTTGGCCCCGGCGCCTGTGGCGATCACGCCACCGTCGGCCCTCGTAAACCGAATCACCAGCCGCGCCGCCTGGCAGGCCGCGCGCGACGCCTGTCTGGCTGATCCCGGACGCTTCCACGGCGACATCGCCAGTGGCGAGATCCACTGGTTCGAGCCCGCTGCCGGACCGCACGGTGCGTGGATCCGCCGCGATGGAGACGGCGTATGGCGGGGCTTTGATGGCGCCAGCGGTGCAGCCGTGCAGCCCGCGTTGCCGACGGACTACCGTCCGTGGCAACTCGCCCTCGACGAGACCGATGCTCCGTTCTACCGCTGGTTCAGCGGCGCGCTCACCAACGCCTGCTTCAATGAGGTGGACCGTCACGTTCTCGCCGGTCATGGCGAGGAGGCGGCGCTGTGGTTCGAGGGCGATCGCTGGGACCAGTCACAGGACGGCGGCCGCGGCGCACCGGTGGTGTCCTACAGCGTGAGCCGCAAGCGGCTGCTGCTCGAGGTCGCGCGTTGCGCGCTGGCGCTGCGCGGCCTCGGTCTTGGTGCCGGCGACCGCATCGCCATCAACATGCCGAATATCCCCGAGCAGGTGTACTGGACGGAGGCCTGCAAGCGCCTCGGCATCGTCTACACGCCGGTTTTCGGCGGCTTCAGCGACAAGACGCTCTCGGACCGCATCCATAACGCCGGCGCCCGCATCGTGATTACCGCGGACGGCGGTTACCGCAATGCGCAGATCGTCGCCTTCAAGGAGGCGTATACCGATCCCGCGCTCGACGGCTACGTGCCGGCGGAAACAGCGGTTGCCGCAGTGACGCAGGCTCTCGACTCGCTCGGACTCGAGCCGGCGCGCAGGGCGGCGATCCTCGACGGGGCACGCCGCGCGGTAGCCAATGAAATCACGCTCGAACGTTCGGACGTCATGCGCGGCGTGGGGCGCGCCCTCGAGGACCAGGGTGGTCTGACACCCGCCGAAGCAAGCACCATACGCACGGCGATCGCCAGCGCGCTCGTCGCCACGCCGCCGCGGGTCGACACCGTGATCGTGGTGCGCCACGCCGCCCAGGCCGACCTGCTGTGGCGGCCAGAGCGCGATCGCTGGGCGCACGAACTCACTGCCGCGGCGCTGCAGCAACTGCTTGCGGCAGCGCGTGCCGCCGGACACGAGGTGGCGGACGAGGCGCAGCTGCTCGCGCTCGACGACCGGGCGTTCGTCGCCGCGGTCTGGGCGGCGGTGCCGCCGGAGCCGCTCGATGCGGAGTTTCCGCTGTTCTTCATCTACACCTCAGGCTCCACCGGCAAGCCGAAGGGTGTGGTGCATGTCCATGGCGGCTACGTCAGCGGTGTTGCGCACACGCTGCGGCTCGCCTTCGATGCGCGCGCCGGCGACGTGATGTACGTGGTCGCCGACCCGGGCTGGATCACCGGCCAGAGCTACATGATCAGCGGCGCGCTGTCGACGCGCGTCACCACCGTGATCGCCGAGGGTGCGCCGGTGTTCCCGAGCGCCGGCCGTTTCGCGAGCATCATCGAGCGGCTGCAAGTCAACATATTCAAGGCCGGCGTCACCTTCCTGAAGACGGTGATGACCGACCCGCAGAACGTCGAGGACGTGAAGGCCTACTCACGCTCGAGCCTGCGCGTGGCCACGTTCTGCGCCGAACCGACTTCGCCGGTGGTACAGCAGTTCGGCATGGAGCTGGTCACGCCCTGGTATACCAACTCGTACTGGGCCACCGAGCACGGCGGCATCGTCTGGACGCACCTGTACGGCAACGGCGATTTCCCGCTGCGTGCCGACGCACACACTTATCCGCTGCCGTGGGTGATGGGTGACGTCTGGCTGGCCGACAGCGAGCCCGACGCGAACGGCACCGTGGTGGCGCGCGAGGCGGCGATCGGCGAGAAAGGCGAGATCGTCATCGCCGCGCCCTTCCCGTATCTCTGCCGGACCATCTGGGGCGGCGAGGCCGATTTCCAGCTCGAGGGGCGACGCATCGCGCGCCGCTGGCGCGGCGACTTCGAGCGCTACCGCAAGACCTACTGGACACGCTGGCGGGACCGTCTCGCCTACACGCAGGGCGACTTCGCCGTCCGCTACGCCGACGGC
>JBILMF010000103.1:0-11338 GCA_044375655.1 Steroidobacteraceae bacterium
TACGGCACTCCACACGGCTGCGCCGTCGCTCCGGGTGGTCAATGCATCGAGGTGCTTCGCGACGAGCGGCATCGAATCGCTCTCGTCAGTGAAGAGAGGAAAGTCCCTGTCGTCGTGACCGACACGCTCGGCACCGCGGAACAGCAGTCGGCCTATCGCCGTCGCAGCCGCCTTGCCGTCCCTGCCCATCGGCCCGTACCACACCACATTTCGATGCTGGGCGCGGGTCAGAGCGACATAGAGCTTGCGCAGATCCTCGCGACGGTCTTCGGCCTGCGCGGCGCTCAGCGCCGCATCTCGCGCCGCAGAACAGCGCGCCGACAGATCGATCCGGGTCGTGCCTCCATGACGCAGCACTATGGGCCCGTCCTTGGGCTTCTTGCTCCTCGCGTCCCAGACGAACGGCAGCAGCACGTGGCCGTACTGTAAGCCCTTGCTCGCATGGATCGTTTCGATGCGCACGGCCTTCGCGTCGCTTTCGAGTCGCTGCGCGCGCTCGTCGTCGTTGACCGAGGCCTCGGCGCGGATCCACGCGGCGAGCGCGGCGGCACCGGCCCGCGTCCTGCGCTCCTCGGCATGTACCAGTTCGAAGAGATGGCGCAGATCGGTCCCATGGCGCTCGCCCGCGGGCAACGCGAGCACGCGCGGCAGCACGCCGAGCTCGAGCATCTCGCGGTCAAACACCCGCGCGAAACCCCACTTCGGCCATCTGGCCGCCGCCTCGTGCAGACGTGCAGTCCACCGTTGCCACGGCTGCCCGCTGCGGCCCGCGGGCACGATACGGCCGCTCGCCCGCTCCTCCTCGCGCGCCTCCGCGCCACGATCCGCGATCGCCAGCGCCCAAGCGAGATCGTCGGCCGTCCAACCGAAGAGCGGCGTCACCACGGCAGCCCGCGCCTCCCGATCCCGACCACTCGCGGCAACGGCATCAAGCCATGTCGCCAGCCAGTCGGCGACGTCCGTGGCAAACACGGTGCTGCGCATGGCCGCAACCGCGGGCACATCGACGCTCCGCAGCGCACGCAGCACGGCCGCCGCCTGAGCGTGGCTGTTGACGAGTACGGCCAGGCCGTTCGGTGCTGCGGCGCGGGCCGCTCCGGTTCGTGCGTCCGGCGTCAGCGAGGCGACCACCTCGGCCGCCGCAAGCCGCGCGAGATCGGCCGGGCGTTTACCGCCCACTGGCCGTCCCGCGGCGCCGCCAAAGACACGATCGTCCAACCAACGGATTTCGAGGCCGCTTTTCGACGGGTTTGTATTCTCTGCACCGGCCGTCACCTTCACGTAATCGAAGGCTCCCTCATCAAAGGCGTTCGATCCCTCGCGCCAGAGGGCATTCAACGCGCCGAGCACGCGCTGGTCGGAGCGGTAGTTGACGCTCATCGTGCGTCGTTTCTCGGCCTCGACCCGTGTCGCCGCCTGCGCGTACACCTGCACATCGGCACCGCGGAACGCGTAGATCGCCTGTTTCGGATCACCGATGAGAATCAGGCGCCGGTGCCCGAGGAAAGCGGCCTCGAGTACCGCCCACTGCGCGGCATCGGTGTCCTGGAATTCGTCGACAAGCACCGCGTCGTAGCGCTCGCGGATACGCTGCGCAAGCGGACTGTCCGCGCCCCCTCCGTCACGCACCTGCTCAGCCAGTCGCGAGAGCATCGCATCGAAGGTGAGCACACGTCGGCGATAAGCTTCCCGCTCGAACTGCGGACGCACTATCGCGGCGAAATCGGCGAGCGGAGCAAAGTCTTCCCAGAAGGAAAGCGCTCGCTTCGCGAACTCGCCGATCGCGCAGATCACCGGCCAGAAATCCTGCGCTTCGATGCTTGCAGGATCGCCGCCCGGCGGCAGCTTCCTCGCATAGGCTGCACGCAACGCCGCGGGACTCAAGCCGTTGATGGCGTTGACGACGGATTTCCGGTCGGTCGTACTCGTCGGCAGTCGCGCGCCCTCGGCCAGCCATTTTCGGATAGTCCGGACACGGGCGTCGAAGTACTGGTTACCCGCAAACAGCGCACCCTTGCCCTTGAGCACATCCAGCGCGGCCGCATTGGCCGGATCCCTTGCCGCCTTGACAATGGCGACAAGTGCCTCGAGAAACTCGTCTACGCTTTTGCGTGTGCGGATCCTCGAGTCCGCGTCTCGCGAGGGCGATATCTGCGGTGCTACCGCCCCGCACATCGCCCGCGCGACCTCCAGCAGATTGTCGCGCTCGTACCCAGCCCCACGGTACAGAGCGACCTGCATGACGTTTGTCGAATGGAAGAGGCCGGCGAGTTCGTCATCGACGATCTGCTCGAGGATAGGGGTTGGGTCCGACAGCAGTTCGAGCTCGGTGTCCTGTCCCGATTCGAAAGCGAGCTCCGCAAGCATCCGCTGCGAGAATCCGTGGATGGTGGAGATGGGTGCGAGATCGAAACTTCGCAGCGCGACGCGCAGGTTGTCGGCCATCTCCTGCCGGCTCGGCGTCTGCAACTCGAGCAGATGTTGCGCGAAGCGATCGTTGTTTCCGGCGACGCCGCTCTCGAGGACTGTCACCCCGGAGGCGAGACGCTTGCGGATTCGATCGCGCAGTTCGGCAGTGGCCGCATTGGTGAAGGTAATCGTCAGTATGCGTTCGACGGGCAATCCGTACTCGGCAACCAGACGCAGCACCAGCCCGGCGATCTGGTAGGTCTTGCCGGTGCCGGCACTCGCCTCGAGCAGCCAAGTCGTCCCCTCAGGCAGATCCAGCGCCTCCTGCCATTGTTGGAGCGTCACGAGATTTTCTCCAGCACAGCCAGCGGCGCAAACCAGACTTTGCGGGCCAGCTCGACGAGTTCGCCGGCGCGACTCTCCAGATCGTCCTCGGTCATGGAACCGAAGAGTCCGCGCGCGGCGGTGTCGCCCATCGCCGCGCGAGCCCGCGAGCCGGCGTTGCCGTCGTTTTCGAACCAGTACTCGAGGCCATCGCGCACCAGCGACTCGGCAGAAGCTGCGGGGTTGGCCGCACTGAGCGCGGCCAGTTCGCGGCTGAATGCCGGCACCAGCAGCAAGGGCTCACGACGCGCCCGCCACCATAGAGCTACCGCCGTCTGCAGATACTCGATCGCCGCAGCGCGTGTCGGTGCCTTCAGCTGGCGCACGCCCGACTTGGTCGCCCAGAATACGACCACGACCGGAACGCCGGATGCCACGGCGATGAGCAACGCGAGCCACGACTGGAGCAGCAATTTGTCCGAGGGGTCGTTGCTCGCCCGCATCCACACATGGATGTGTCCGCCGGTCTGCCCGTCAGCAGAGGCCACACGCACCTGCGGCACTACGGCACTCAAGGCAAGCGGCGGACGACCCTCCACCTGCACCAAATATTGGTACGGCGGCGGAGACACCTGCTCACCACCCAGCCGTGCTGCAACTTCGAAGACGGCGAGAGCTTTCGACAGCTCGGCCGCGAGCACCTCCTCGCCACCCGCCTCGAAGGGGATGGCGCCGATAGCTTGCTGACGCTGCAGCAATAACCCGAGATCGAGCGAGCCATCCCGGGCGCAGGCAAGCTTCAGCAGATCGTCGCGAATCCTCCAGGCCTGCAGCTCGTCGAGCTCGATCGGCTCGCGGTCCTGCACCTCCACATCCCAGCCTGTCGTCGGGATCTGCAGCGCCTGCTCGAAGAAGGCTTTGGGCGCATTCTCGAGGGCGCGGGCGAGTGCGGATGCATCGAGGGTGCTGGGTAACTCTCGTTCGCGTGGCCAACGGGCCGACGGAGAGGTGGCCGCCAGTCCGCTCGCCTGCCGCTCACCACGGTAGGCACGCGCCGCCTCCGCCCACGCCGTATCGAAGGGGCGGCGCGCCGGATCGGCGAAGGCCGCTGCGCTCCACGGCTGCAGCGGATGGACACGCAGCAGGGTGCGCGAGTCCTCGACCCCGAGCGCCACAGCCAGCAGTTCGACGAACTCCTCCACCACGACGGACAACGGCACTCGCTCGCCACGCGTACTCTCGAATCCGCGACCGTAGATGAGAAGCGCTTCGCGCGCGCAGAGGATCGACTCGAGGAACAGATGCCGATCGAGGCTGCGGCGATCGTGCTCCTGCCAGCGCGATGTGGCCATCGGATCCCACGCCGCTTTGCTGGCGGGACGGGGAAAGGCGTCATCGTCCATGCCGAGCATCGCCACGATACGGAACGGTACGGAGCGCATCGGCTCCATCGAGCACACGGTGACTGCACCGGTGTTCGGACGATCGCCACCACGCGGCAGCGTGAACGCATCGCGCAACAGGGAGGCGATGCTGTCGGCAGCGAACTGCAGGGATGCTTCGTCGTCGGGAAGCAGCTCGTGCAGTGTCGAGAGCACACGGGTACGTTGCCAGAGCCGCGTCTCCGGTACTGAACAGAGCCGCTCGACGATACGCTCGAGGCGCGCCCGCCACTCGCCGGCAGTAGCAGCCGAGCTCAGTGCCTGCTGCAGCGACTGCAACTCGTTGCATACCGCAGCGAGCGTGCCGAAGCGCAGCGCCTGATCTCGACCCTGTAAATCGAGCGGCACGGCAGGCCCGAGGCCATTGCCACCGGGCAGCACCTCGAGGCCGCCGGGGTCCGGCATCAGCATGCCGAGCGCCAAACGTTCCAGCGCGAAACGCACCGTGTTCTGATCGACGGCCGGCTGGCCGTGACGCCCGCGATCATCCGCGTCCCAGGCCCAGCGCAGCCCCGAGGCCACGACCAGATCTTTGAGGGCGGCGAGATCGTCGTCATCGAGCCGGAAACGCGTGCGTACAGGCTCACGGCTCAGCAGCTGCAGCAGCGCGGATGCCGTGACGCGTGAACCCACGAGCTCCATGACATCCAGCAGCACCGCCGCCACGGGATTGGTATCCGTCAGGCCGAGGTCGGCAATCTGCACGGGTATTGCCGGAACCGGATCAGCGCCCCGTCGCTCGCGCCCGAACACCGCGGCAATGAGCGGCGCGTGGGTGGATAGATCGGGTGTCATCACGAGTACGTGGCGGGGCTCCAGGGTCGGATTGTGGGCGAACCGACGCAGCAGCTCGTCGCGTAACGCCTCGCATTGACGCAGCGCACCATGACAGGCGTTGATTTCTATGGAGGGCAGGACGTCGCCGTCGGCCGCGAACAAGCCGCGTGCCCGCAGCTGTTCACCGAGCTGCAGTGGCTCCTCCGCCGCGTTGATCCACTGCTGCAGCACCTGCAGTCGGTTTACCGGCAGCGGAGGCTCGCGTTCGTCTTCGAGGCTCTGGTAGTCGAGTTCTTCCAGCCACAGCTGCAAGTCGCGGCTCGGCGCTCCGTGGGTGGCAAGCAGCGGATTGCTGCGTTCGAACAGGCGCAGGAGTGTCGTCCGCTCAGCGGGATCGGCCGTCTTCCACAACGCGGTGCGTTCCTGCCGTCGCGAGTGGATGTCTGCCCACCAGTTCATCGAGGGCACGAGCATGAAGAGGTGGATATCGAGATGACGCGACAGTGCCGCGAGGTACGCCTTGTCTCCCCGCCGCAGCGATGAGAGCCCGAAGACGAACAGCGGCATCTCGAGACGCTGCGGCGGCAAGCGCGTCAGCAAGGCTAGCCGCGCCGGCGGGTCCGCCCCGACAGCGCTCCCCCGCCTGAGGTCGTGAAGCAGCAGCCCCAGCCAGCGATGCGCACCGGCGACGGCCGGGTCGTCAATCCAGGCTGCAGCCTCCTCGGAACGATCGTAGAGCAGACGCTCGATGACCGTGGCAACTTCGCGGGCAAAGGCGAGCTCGCGCGCACCCACCGCCCCTCGGCCATCACCGATATAGCGGCGAACCTGCGTAAACGCATCGTCGTCCAGCCGCGCACGGATCGCCCGGATCACCCGCCGATGCAGCATGAGACCGGACCAGATGTCCTCGCTCGCAGGTGGGGCCTCTCCGGCCGCGAGGCAGACCGCCGCGCTTGCCCGCGCGAACGCATTGGCCGGAAAGAGGTAGTCGATGCCGGCGACGCTGCCCTGCAGCGTGGCGAGCTCGTGGTTCAGCCAGCGCTGCATTCCCCGACTGCCCACCACCACCGTCACCGGCGTCATGACGTCGCCGGGCCGTGTCTCGGCGAGACGCTGCGCGAGCATCTCGACCAGCCGCTCGGTCCGGGTGTCGCGATAGGTCCATAGGGTCATCGGAACTACAGTACCAAAGCCGAGGCTCAGCCGATGAGCCGGTGATTCACCGGACGCAGATGGCCGCCCAGATGACCGCCTGGTTACGGCAGGGTGATGGTTACCTCGGCTCAGCGCGCCGATTTGCGCAGCCGGAATACGAACAGCGTGCTCAAGCCCTGCGGTGACTTGATCTCCGGATGCAGCGACAGCGCGGTTTTGTCGGCGTGCGTGCTGCCACCGGCGGCGATGGCGACGTACTGCACGCCGTCGACCGCAAAGGTGACCGGATGGCCAGTAACGGGAGCCGAAAGAATCGTCTCCCACAGCACCACACCCGTCTCGTCATCGAGCGCCTTGAACCGTCGATTTGCATCGCCGGAAAAAATCAGTCCTCCGCCCGTGGCAAGCAGACCGCTCACGAGGCCGGCACGCTGGTCGTGGCGCCAGGTGCGGCGACCGCTGTCGAGCGAGATCGCCTCCAGCGTACCCACCGGGGAAGCGCCCAGCGTGTCGCGCCGGCTGGCGAGGGCAGGATCTTCCACCATGACCCAACTCACCGCGTAGCCCATCCCTCTCTCGAAGCGCTCGGCGGTTCCGGTCTGCAACATGCAGGCGTTCAGCAGCGGCTGGTACATGAGGCGCGTACGCGGACTGTAGGCACCAGCCATCCAGTTCTTGCCGCCGGCATTACCTGGGCAGACCAGCATCTCCTCGAACGGCTTCGGCACGCGCGCTTCGTCGATCCGCACACGACCAGACGCCGGGTCTATGTCGGCGATCACGTTCTGCCCGATCGTCTCGCGTGCCCAAAGGAACTCGCCAGTGCGCGCATCGAGCGTGTAGACGAGCCCGGTCTTGCCCGGCATACCCGAGACCACACGGCGCCGCTCCGCGGCGCGCAGCCGCGGATTGATCCAGCGCACTTCCTGCGGATCCGGAACCAGCTCGGCATCGAGCAGGAAGCGCTCGTAAGGATGATCAAGGTCCCAGTTGTCACGCGGCAGATGCTGGTAGTACCAGCGCAAGCGACCACTTGCAGGGTCCAGCGCCAGCGTGCTGTTCGAGTACAGAACGTCACCGCCCGGCGTCCCGCGTACCACCTCCAGCGAGGGGGAAGGCACGGAAGTACCCCAATAGATCGTGTCGGTCGCCCGGTCATAACTGCCGACTCCCCAGGACCCGACATGCTGACGATCCGCGTAAGGGACGCCCTGCCAACTCTCGTCGCCAGGCTCACCCGGCGCCGGGATGGTGTGGAATCGCCAGAGTTCCTTGCCCGAATCGGCATCGTGCGCCGCGATATACGCCACATCCGGTCCGCCGCCGGGCGAGGCGCCGCGACCGCTGATCACGCGACCGTCGACCACGAGCGGCCCCGCCGAGTGCGTGATGCCCTTCTCGCCAGCGGTCTCTGCCGTAGCCCACGCGGTCGTACCGGTCCGCGCATCGATCGCCACCAGATATGCGTCCGCTGTCAGGTGGTAGATGCGCTCGCCATAGATGGCGAGGCTGCGTGTGCCGCGAATCTCCGGAATGACGACGCGCGAGGCTGCAGTCGCGGAGCGCGGCGGATCCCAGCGCCACTCCCAGAGCAGATCACCCGTGCGCGCGTCGAGCGCCTGCACTATGTCGCGCGGGTTCTCGACGTAGAGGACGCCCCGATAGGCGAGCGGCGTGATGTACTGGCGACCGCTCGTCATCGCGCGCGACCAGACGAGTTCGAGCTCGCCGACGTTGTCGCGGTTTACCTGATCGAGCGGACTGTACCCCCATGAATCGTAGGTGCGCCGGTACATGAGCCAATCGCTCGCCGGCGGCGCATCGAGCATGGCCTGCGTTACCGGCACAAAATCGCTGACCTCGCGATCAGCGTAGGTCTGCATCTCGATGCTGCGCAGGTCAGCGCGGCTCGGCGCGCGGACGTAGGCCACGAGAGCCACGAGATCATCGCCGCGGATCTGCGGGAACGCGGGCATCTGGAAGGCGCCGTTGCGGATCCTCGACGCGAGATCGCTGTCGTGGAACGTGGCCATCACGCGCGCATCCGTGTGGTCGGCCGGTCTTGAAGCGAAGGCTCGCGCCGCGGGCGTGTCACCGCGCCCATCTTCGCCGTGGCAGGCGACGCAGTATCGACCGTGCAACTCCGCGCCGCGGGCCAGCATCGCCGGCGACACGGCGATGGCGGGCTCGCGCAAGCGTGGCGGACGAAGCGCCGGCAACGGCTGCGACGGCGCCGCTGCCGCGGCCTCCTGCGCGGGGGCTGCGGACGACAGCAGCGCCAGCGGCACCACGAACAGCAGCGGCGCGAGCCGTGACATCAAAACGGTTTTCATGGCGGCTCCTCCGCGGGCTCCAGTCGCAGGATGCGATCGGGGTTTTCCAGCAACAGGTAGATCAGACCATCCGGTCCTTCGCGTAGATCGCGGATGCGACCGATGTCGGCGGCGACCTCCTCGAACCTCGCGACCCGCGGCAGCGCACGCCCTGCCGCATCGCGCTGCACGCGACCATCCGCGTCAGTTGGGTATTCATAGAGTCGTGCCTGACCATCGACCAGCCGGAAACGGTACAGCGTTCTGCCGATGCGATCGCCGAGTGCTCCAACGAAGAGGTCGCCCCGCCACTGCGGGAACGCGTCGCCACGATAGACGAGTACCCCCGAGACACCCGCCGAGGGAGTCCAATGAAACACTGGAGCCTCGAGACCGGGCAGCGCCGCGTGTTCGAGCAGCGCGCCGCCGTAGTGGTAACCGTAGGAGGTCCGCGGCCAGCCATAGTCGCCACCACGGACGATGCGATTCAACTCATCGCCGCCCCAAGGGCCGTGCTCGGTCGCCCACAGGGTGCGCGTATGCCGGTCGTAGTGCAAACCACTCAAGCCGCGGTGTCCGAGGCTCCAAACGGCCGCTGGCGCCAGCGAAACGGTACCGTGGCCAGTCGGCTCGTTGGTGATGCGCCGGTCTGCGAACTGCTGGTCGGCGAACTGCCGGTCTGCGAAAGGGCCGTCCGACGGCACGGCGCCATCATCGCGCAGACGAAAGATCTTCCCGCGGTGACTTTTCAGCGAGGCGGGCCGCTCGATATCAGCGGCAAATGCATCCGGATCCTGACCCGGCCGCTCGGCGCCGGAGAGGCTCAGCCAAAGATATCCCGCGCCGTCGAAGGCAAGCTTGGAGACGCCATAGGATGCGTCGCCGTCGCCATAGGTGGCCAGCGTGCTGCCATCGACCCAGCGCCCATCGCGGATACGTCCGCGAAACAGGCTGTAAACGTGACGGTCGGGGTGACCACAGGCGGCACTGCATACGGATGTAAGGTAGAGCCAGCCGTTACTCGGATACTCGGGATGCGCAGCGACCTCCTCGAGCACATCGTACTCAGGCAGCCCCTGCACCGCGCCGCCTAGAACCCAGCCCGGCGCGCCGGCGCGCCGCAAACCGGCAGCGTCAGTGACCAGCAAGTCCCCGTCCGGCAGGATGGCCAGCGATTTCGGCTGTCGCAACCCGTCCGCAACCAGCGTCGATATGCGGAAAGCGTGCAGCAGCGAACGCAATGCCGTGTTGGGGCGCGGAGTCGCTGGCTCCGAGCCGACCCCGACCGCCGGGCTGCCGCGACGCCCGTCGACCAAGCCCTGAAGATTCTGCGCGAGCACGTGGTCTGCGAGCGCAACCAGCGCCGCCTCCGGAAGCACACCCTCGAAACCCGGCATGCCGCGCGCCGGCACACCTTGGCGGATCGCAACCGACAGCGTGGCTGCCCCCTGCCCGTCCCGCCATCGCGCCTCGAGCAGCGAAGGCCCGCGGGCACCCTCGAGTCGTGCCCCGTGGCACTCGGCGCAGTAGGTGGCGTAAAGCGCAGCACCCGAGGTTCTCCCGTCGTCAGCCGCGGGGGCGGGCGCTGCCTCGGCGGGACCGCGGCACACGGACAGCAAGGCTGCGAGGCCGAGCGCCAACACCCCGGGCCCCACGTATGCCGATGCCCGCGACCCCGTAGCCGTCACAGTTCCCCCGCCTGCCGCCTGATGACCCCTGACGCATCATCCGCGAGACTGACCCACGACGGAAGGCCGGGCCCGCGAGGGTTGCCGTTAGGTCAGTCGCCCTGGCGCGGCTGCGGGAGGCCCGACGGTGCCGAGACGCGGCGGTACTCGAGATACAGGTACCCCGCAAGCAGCACGCCGACGCCCGCCTGAGCGAGGCCGATCGGATAGTGGTTGGCGTCGCCCCAAAAGTAGATCTGCACCAGGTAGCCGAGGCTCAGCAGCGAGCCAAGCAGATAGCCGATCACCCGGCCGATCCGGCCCAGCCGCATGACCAGCATGGTGACGAGAAGCAGCACTACGACCACCACGTGATGGAAAATCATTCCCATCATCGGGATGCCGATCGAGTCGCCGTTGGCGGGATACACGTAGTTTGACTGGTTGCGGACCAGCACCGCGTTCGACGCACTCTGAGCCACGAACATGCCGAGAAGTATCAGCAGAAAATGCAGCGCACGGCTCGGCGCAAGCAGGTATCCGCGCATGATTCCCATGGTCGCCCTCCCCGGCGGCGCCTCAATGGCCGCGAAGAGATAGCCTACGGGCGGGGTGGATCAGATATTGAGCCGTTGTCAGGCAGCCGGATGACGAGCTGCGTCCAGCTCACCTCGGCCCGACCGCCGCGGTCAGCGACATTCTCGTGACGGCGCTCGACACAGGCCGCGTGATCGCGACAGAGCACCTCGATATCGACGGCCGAGGTCTCATACACCTCCTGCCCCGGCGCGGGCGGCCCGTGACGCAGCGTAATGGCCATGCGCGCACCCGGCTTCATCAAGGAAACGAGAGTGCGCAAGGCATGGCGGTGTTGAGACTGCGGCAGGTGCATCCAGACGGCGCTCAAGAGAATGAAATCAAATACCTGACCGCGTTGCAGCGTCCGCTCGAGACCCGGGAGGGAGTCAGCCTCGACCCAGTGGATGGGCGAGCCGGTATGGTAGCGCCGCGCCTCCTGCACCATCGCCGCCGAGGGCTCCACCGCGACGACCTCGAAACCGAGCGACGCCAACCAGGCGGCATCACGCCCCGATCCCGCCCCCACATCGAGTACCGAGGCAGGCACTGCCGGCAGCAGATCGCTGAACCACGCATTGAGCCGGGCCGCCTCGAGCGACTCGTAACTGGCGGCGAGACGGGGGGCGTGGGTGTCGTAGTAGATGCAAAACGGTGCGATCTGCGGTCACTC